>DASSMT010000503.1:0-13399 GCA_035688655.1 Polyangiaceae bacterium
CGTTCGGATTGACTGCGGCAGGCGCAGGCAGAAATCCGGCGAGGGCGTACGCGAGGGCGCCGTTCCAATTGATGGCGACTTCGTTGGTCGTGTAGTCCTCTTGAGTGTCTTGCCACGACGAGAACATCGGCTGCGCGCCGCCGACTAATAGTCCTGGAAAGGGCTCGTCGATGCTGTCCGACGCTGAAGGACGATGGTGAGGATGAAGCGGAGGATCTTTGCCCTCACCGGTGACGAAGGACCGGCCGTAGTAGTTGCGCCCGAAGAGGTGGGCGATCTGCGCCACGCAGCAATCCAGGTACTCGGATTTGGGCGAGAGCTGATTGGCGACCTGCAGCAGCATGCAGCTGCGAGCGACCCCTCCGTTGACTCCCCAGTAGTAGGTGGAAAGCGCTCGGCCGTACGCGCTGGCTGCTTGCGTCGCGAGGAGACCATCCGCTCGTTCAAGGAGTTGGGTGCGCAGCGCGCTGATCACGGCGTCACTCCTACCGGAGCGCGACGAGAGCAGATAGGTGTACACACCAAGATTCTTGGGGTTGCCCCAATCGAAGTCGGCGCTCACCTTGTCGTTCGCGGCCAGCGCGTTCGCGCGCTGTTCGAAGTCGGCGAGTGCCGCAGCGTCTCCGGTCGTTTCCCAGATCTCAGCGGCCGCCCAGAGTCGAAAAGCGGCGTCGTTTTTTACCCCGTACGCGCCCGTGGTGAACGCGCTGATGTCGGGCGCCACGTTCGCTGTATTTTGCTTCAGCCAGGCGTACGACAGTTGCGCGGCGGTCAGCATGCGCGCAGCGAGCGCAGGGTCGAGTTCTTTATAAACACGAACCCCTTGTGCTAGCGCCGCCACGAACGCCGCAGTCGCGGCACTGCCATGAGGGCTATAGTACGTCGCGGCCACGTCGGCTTCGGGCATGACGAAGCCGGCAAAGTCGAGCGACGTGAGCTTGTGAGACACGCGCCCGTCGGTCTCCGAATACTGCATCGTCAAGAGCCAGTCGTATTGCCACCTGATCTCCGCCAAGTAGTCCGGCAAAGCGCCGCCATGCTCGGGGATCTGCAGCGAGAGGTTCCTGAGCGTGGGCCCGAAGCTCTCCCAAGCGCGCAGCATCATTGCGACGGCGAACGCGCCATTGACGGTATATTTCCCGTAGTCGCCCGCGTCGTACCAGCCGTGCGAGCCGTCGCGCTTCTGGCCAGCCATGCCGATGTAGTCGAGCAGTCCATCCTGCATGTGCCCGGGACCCTGACGAAAGCTCTGGCCTTTGTGCACGAACTCGACCTTCGTCCCCGAGCGCCAGCCGAAGAAGCCCAGCATCACTGCCGTCAGCTCCTGCCCGAACACGTCAGCGCGAATGGGAAAGTCGAGCGAGCGGCCCACGCCCGGAACCTCGAGGTAGTAGCTGCCCTCCTGGGTCACGGCGCTGAAGTCCGCGATCCGAAAGCTCTCGCTGGTGGTTGCGTCTGTCTGCGCAGCGCCGAGCTGCTGACTCAGCACTTCGCTGCCGTCGGCGGCTCGTCGCAACGAGAACGTGGAGCCGCCGCCGAGTACTGTCGCGAGCTTCGCGCGGTCCGGCAGGTAGCCTATCGTGCTGTAACGAATGTCGGTGTCGGCGGCGCCAGCGACAGGAAGCCAGAGCGAGCTCGCCAGACCGAACCCGAGACAATAAGCTCGACGTCGCACCCCCCGGCGCGCGGGGCTCCAGGTCGACGATCTGCTTACAGCGATTCGCCCAAGTTGGACGGCACGCGACCCAAGACTCTGGACCTGAGATAGGAAACGCATGAGCAAAATGCGATCGCTCCGATCGCGCGCGAGGAGTGAACAACGGTCGCGCGCAATCCCAGCGTATACAGCGCAAACTCAGGCCGCGCCAAGTAGTGATCGCGACGCCTGCCGCATTTCAGCCAACACGATCTTTCGACAGTGGCTGGAACCGGTACCACATCGCAGCCAGCTCAACATTTCGTCGCCGACTGGAACCGGTTCCTCAACGCGCGGTCAGGCTCCTCGAGCCGTCCGCGAGATAGTTAATCAACTAGCAAATCCTCGCTCGAGATTTGGGTGATTCACGGACGACGGCTTGTCGGGCCATGACCTCCTTCGGGATCTTGCTGTCGGTTGCTCCTGCGAAAGCTGCGACCGAACGGTCCCGACTGTGCTCCGACTTGCCAGCAATGGGGGGCGTGTCCGTCATTCCATAGCCCGTGGAATTCAAGCGCGTGCGCCGGCGTAGGCCGCCGCAGCCAGCGCTCGCTCACGTATCCGCGCGGCGCCGCGATTGGGAGGCACTCGATGTTCTCGCGCGACCGAGCGAGGGACGCCAGCGGAGGGCTTGCGCTGGGGACGGCCCGCGTTGCGCCCCCGCGCAAAGCAAGAAGGAGCCGTCGGCGCCCTTCACGCGCCGAGCACCGGAACCCCAACGAAGTGGGAAGCCAGAGCGTCGAAGTCGCGCACATCACCCGTCACGACGATCGCGTGCGTCAGCGCGGCCGTTGCCATGACGATAGCGTCGATCGTCAGCTTGGCATCGACGTTCCTCATTCGACCGAGTGCGATACCAGCGGCTTTGACGGCCTCGAGCGAAGCGACAACCTGGGTGGAAGCGAGAATCTCCTCGCGGGCGCCCGTTCGTCCGCGCCACCAATCCGCAATGACCGGGAGCGGCACCAGAATGCGCGCCCGCCCGATCGTGACCAACCGAAGGAATCGCGCCGCACGTTCCTTGCCCCGCTCAGCAGCGATCAACGCACCCGTGTCGAACACGTATCGGGCTATCACGCCACCTTCCGCTTCTTGCGTCGCTTTTTCCAGGCCGTGAGCTCGTGCCCGATCTCCATCTCGATCGCGTCTGCTTCGACTTTAGACGGCGCCGCGATTCGGTGCCGGTGCAAGTAAGCGCCCGCAGCCATCCGCCTACGAGCGTCCTCCGCCAGATCCGTCACCAACGCGGACAGATTGCCGCCGAAGTCTCGGTTCGCCAGGGCGCGCAGGGCCTCCTTCGTCTTGGGATCCACCGAAACCGAAAAAGTCTCAGTCGCGCCGGCTCGTCGCGCTTTCTTCATGTTGACGATGTAGCACAAAAGCGAGCGCCCGGAGGCAGGTCGAAGGTGCTCCTTTACGGCCGTTGCACGGATTCGGCGCCGTCCCTCCAGGGGCTTTGCTGGATGGTTCAGCGCGTCCGCGCTGCTCGCAATCGACGCGGCCACGCCATCGGCGACCCAGGCCCAGCTTTTCGCTGAAAAGCGATCACGCGATTTGGGTCGATCTCACAATCGTGAGACCACGACTTTGTCCCTCGCGCGGCTCTCCTGCAATTGATCGTCGCAGTCAGACGTTTGGCCGTCGCGTGACGGCGGCGTTGCTCGTCTCCGAGGGCGCGGACGAAGCGCTGAATCGTCGTGCCTACCAATGGGCGATACGAGAACGGCGCACCAGCGGACCTTGGACCTCTGAAGATCGAGCCGATCGGCGCGTTGGCGCCAACCCGCCGGTTCGAGCCGCCGGCCGACCTTGACGTCCAAGGATCTCGCTGCTAACTGTCGGCGCCCTTGAGTTAGGGGAGGTCGCTGACATCCGAACTCGCGCATGCCTGATTCCAGTATGTCCGACCCACTTTCGCCTCCTTCGGTCGAGCTCTCGATCATCATGCCGTGTTTGAACGAGAAGCAGACGCTCAAGACGTGCATCGACATGGCGGCGGGGTTTCTCGAGCGCTCGGGAGTGAGCGGCGAAATCCTGATCGGCGACAACGGGTCGACCGACGGCTCGCAAGAGATCGCGCGCAAAGCGGGCGCGCGCGTCGTCGACGTGCCGGTTCGGGGCTACGGCGCGGCGCTCTATCACGCGACCATGGCCGCCCACGGCCGTTACGCCGTGATGGGCGACTCGGACGCAAGCTACGACTTTTCGGATTTAATGCCGTTCTTGAAGCGTCTGCGCGAGGGTGACGACCTGGTCATGGGCAATCGCTTCGCGGGCGGCATCAAACCCCGCGCGATGCCGTGGAAGAACCGCTACATCGGCAATCCGATTCTGAGCGGCATTGGCCGTCTCCTGTTCCGCACGCCGATCCGTGATTTTCACTGTGGCATTCGCGGTTACTCGCTCGCAGCGTTCAAGGCGCTCGATCTACGCACGACGGGCATGGAGTTCGCCTCGGAAATGGTGATCAAGGCGACGCTCGCCAAGATGCGCGTCACCGAGGTGCCGACGACGCTCAGCCCCGACGGCCGCGACCGCCCGCCGCACTTGCGCCCCTGGCGCGACGGCTGGCGTCACCTGCGCTTCATGCTCCTCTACAGCCCCAACTGGCTGTTCCTTTATCCGGGCATCGCGCTGATGCTGGTCGGAGCCGCGCTCACCGCGCGCCTCTTGATCGGCCCGTGGCACGTGGGCGGCGTCGACCTCGACGTGCACACGCTGCTCTACGCCTCGTTCGCGATCTTCGTCGGCTTTCAAATCACGCTGTTCGGCATCTTCTACAAGGTGCTCGGCCATGCCGACGGCCTGTTACCCGAAAGCCGACGCCTGAGCCGTTTCTACAAATTCGCGAAACTCGAGCTCGGCGTCGTGGTCGGTGTGCTGTTCCTGCTCGCGGGGCTCGTCGGCTCGGCGTTCGCCGTACACACCTGGGCGGCAGCGGGGTTCGGCCAGTTGCTCCCCGGGCAACTCGTGCGCCTGATCTCGGTCTCGGCGCTCGGGGTCGCGCTCGGGCTCGAGGTCATTCTCGGTAGTTTCTTCCTGAGCCTCTTGAGCATGCGCTCCCGGCGCCCCGGCTGACGGTGCCTCCCGTGGGGAACGCGGAGATGGACACTTGAAAGATTCTCCGACGCTTCTGCGCGCGCGCCTCGAGCGCACGAGCAACGCGAGCCTGATCTTTTACGCGGTCTCGATCCTCCTGCTGCTCTTGCCCCAGATCCTGCCGGATCAGGAGGACTCGCACTTCCTGCGCCTGCCGCGCGTTTGGTCGGGCGACGAGCCGGCGTACATGGTGCAGATCACGAGCGCGGGGCGCGACTTCGACGCCGACCTCTCGAACAACTACGACTCGGTTTTCGCCGGTGGCGACGACGCGGGCGAGCGCCGCGCCGGAACGCTCCTCGATCGGCACCTTGCCGCGGGCTTTCAAGGCCGCACCGCGATCTGGCACGAGTTCTACGACTCCGATGCGTGGAAACGCGCCGACCGTCACGTCTGGCCGCCACCGCGCATTCCGAACACACCCGACCCACCGGATTTCCGCTACTCGAGCCATCCGGACGGCATGATTGTACTGCTCGCGCCCGTCTGGCTCGTGTTCGGGCATACGCGCCTGCTCGAGCCGGCCATCGTGTTTTGCTCGGGGCTCACCGTCGTCGGGCTCTTGTTCTTGCTCCGCGCGTGGATGCGTACGCTGACGAACGACAAGCCGTCGGTTTACGTGGCGCTCGCCGCGACCATGTTCGGAACGCCGCTCTGGCACTACGGGCGTTCCATTTTCAACGAGATCTATCTCGCGGCCTTCGCTGCGGCGATTTACTTCATCGCCTTCCACTCGAAGCGCCGCTGGCTCTTCGGTGTGCCGCTCGCGTTCGGCTTCTTGATGAAGCCGTTCTTCCTCGTGCTCGGCTTGCCGGCGTTCTTCGTACTGCGGCGAAGCTTCAAAGACCTGGTCCTGGCGGGGATTCCACTGGTTATCGCAGGCGTGTACGTGCTCGTGACGAACAAACTGCACTTCGGCTCGCCGCTGCTCTTTCCGCAACCGAGGCAGTACTTCGGCTGGAATCCTGCGGCGGCGCAGCGCCTCTTGTTCGACGTGAAGCACGGCCTGTTGCCGTATGCGCCCATCTTGCTCTTGGCTTTCGTGGGCTGGCCGGCGTTGTTTCGGGCTCGCCCGCTGGAGGCGACGCTCGTCTTCGCCGGCGCTGCCCTGTACTCGGCCATCTTCCTCTTCGTCGGGTTTGGGGACGGCTATTGCTACGGCCCCCGCTACCTGACGCCGACTCTTCCTCTCTGGATGCTCGGCATGACGCAGCTCCGTTCGACGCTGCTCGGTCGCACGGCGTGGGGCCTCGCGCTCTCCGGTGTGATCGCGCTCACTTCCATCTCGATCAATGCGCTCGGCGCGCTGCCCTACACACGCGCCTGGGACGAGCATCCGGTTTCGATACTGCTCGCGCACGCCAAGGGGAAGCCCAAGCGAAACAAGCCTGAGCAAAAGCGGCCCGTCCGAAGCCGGCGTGGACACTGAGGACCGTCACTGCGAGGGTGTCGACATCGCCCTCGCCGAGTCGTCCCTGGCTTTGGGCTTGCTCGAGCCAGCCGGCAAGAGCGTCGGCAGCGCGAGCCGTATATCTGTCCTCGCGGGCGCCTCGCAACCGTCGCAGAATCGGAGGCTGAGTCCGATGCATTGACCGGCTCTTACGGAGCGCTGGCGATGTTTCGCCAGCTCGATTGTGTCAGCGAGCCGTCGTCCAGCCGCGGCCCTCGGCTGCAATTGCTCACGGCACCGCAAGCAACGAGGAAGCCGTTTGGACCCGCCGCGTCGTCGACGGTCGCGAAGGCACCGTGCACTTCCACCCCCCAGCCGAAGGAGCCGTCCTTTGGAAACGAGCTGGGTAGCGCCGGCACCGACGGCCATGTTGCCGAGCTTTCGGCAGTGACCACGTGGACGTCGAGCTCGCGCTTCCAAGAATGGATATGGAGCATGGAGACGTTCGCACCATCACTGCCGCCGTCGCTCCACGCGAAGCGTGTGCTCTCGGTAACGCCGTCCGCGCCATCATTTGGCGTCGTCAAAGTCCGGGGTGTCGGAATGGTGAGCGTGGTGATGGACGCCGAGCTATCCGCACGACGATGAACGAGGGCAAACGCGGATGCCGATCCGATCCGAGAGGCGCTGAACAGGGCGTGCCCTCCGGCTAAAACCGGCATTGCCACGTTGCTCAGAGCTCCGGGGTTTTTGCGCTCGGTCAGCCAGATCGCCGCGTTGCTATCGAACACGATCGCCGAGCCCAGGGTGGTCGAGTTGTCTAAGTCGCCCTGGATCGTGACCGGATAGGTCTCCGAAGCCACTCGGCTCGGCGAAAAATCCAGAGTCACCTGCGCGAGTGGCCCAAACGACGGGTCGTCGCTGAGCGTGAACGGTCGCTCCTGGTAGGAGAGGAACTCCAAATCGAGCCCCGCCGGATCACCCGAGGGACTCTGCCAGGCCAGGGAATGCACAGTCCCGCTGATGGATGTTTCTCCGGACCATTGTGCGCTGAGGATGAATCGACCGAACTCATCGACCGACGTCAGATCCGATGCCCCGAGCTCGACACCTGGCGCCGCGAACGACATCCCGAGCCTGAGCTTGGCTGCCCCGCTCTCGGCCGCTTGCGTGGGCGTGTTCGTCTGTTCCACAGACAGCAGAGTCGCCTGATTGACGAGCACGCGGTCGAACTGCAGCGTGGGATCAGCGCGAGTGAGCCCGTGGTACAGCCAGAGCTCGGGCGAGAGCGGCGGACTCGTCACACCCGGGACCTCGAAGGCGATGTCATAAGGCGGCCTCACGTGCTCGAAGCGAAATTGCCCCCGGCTGTCGGTCACTGCCGTGGCGCTGCCCAATGCCACCTGGCACCCAGCTGCGGGCTGACGCCAGCTATCGATCAGCTTGCCAGTGATCGTGATGCCCGCGTTGCTCTCGGCGTCGGCATCCGAGCCACCCTCGGCAGGGGGGTCGGGCTCGGCGCCGCTCGCGGTGCCGCCCGCGCTCACGTCAGTGGGAAGGGGCGTCGGCGCGTCTCGCTGCACCCGCCCACACGCAGCAAGAGCGCTGGCGAGCACGAGGGCAAACCAGCGCAGAGGTTCTCGACGCATTCCAAGTCAGTTTAGGCCAGCCGCACCGCAATCACTAGCGTAATCCCGGTTGTCCACGTGTCGTTGCGCCGCCTAAGTCCCGAGAAATCGAGAATGCTCAGTTCCGCGCGCTACGGGGCGCGTTGTGAGGCATCGAGTTTTCGGAATGTTTTGGCGGCAGCATACGCAAAGACGTCACTCTCGAATCTGTGACGTCCGCATCCTGCTGTCCTTGCAAGCTCGCGCCGATCGACAGGTCTCGAATCTTCATTCGCGGGGCGTCATTGGACGGGTATCGGCAGTATCCACATCTGGATACTCCGCGGCGAACTGAGGAGCGCTTCCGCCGATGTGGTCCCAAGGTGCCTTCGAGCCCACGAACGTGTGCCTCTCGATTTGAACACCGGGGTCACCATCGACGGTGCCGAGGGTGACCCCATGCACGTTGCTGTCGACGATCCCGCACAACGTGGAGCCACAGATGCGACAGAACGCGAGGGCCCAGCCTTTCGAAAAACTGAATCGGGCGAGTTTGTCCTCGCCGCGGACCCAGCTGAACGCGCTGCCCTCTGGGATCTCCGCGTAAGCCGACGATGCGCCGCTGAATGCCTTGCGACAGCGCGAACAGTGACAGGCACTCGCGCGACCCAGTGCTCCCTCGATCTTGTAGCGGACCGCGCCGCAGAAGCAGCCTCCTTCAGGCATTGCGATCACCAGCCGAGAGCGGTCTTGAGAGCGGCCGTCACTACCGTCGCCATCTTCTTGTGTCGCTCGAGACTCGGATGATAATCGCAGCCGTAGCCATCGGACCCGTCTTGTGGCGCGATTTCGAAGGTCGAGATTTTCGGGTCCGCAAGCGCCGTCACGACGTCCCCGATGTACCGGCGAACGGTGTCCAGGTCCGTTCCGCTCAGCAGCGGTCCGTTCGTACACAGAATGCGAGCATTCGGGTAAGCCTGACGAACGCGCACCAAGAGGGCTTTGTACGCGGATTCGAAGGTGGCTTGGTCAGGGTCGCTGTTCGTGCTGAGATCGTTGGTGCCGAGATTGATGACCACCGCGTCGGGCTGAAAGAGTGAGAAGTCCCAGACACTGTCAGCGCGGTTCGGCAAAGTCCGGTTGTAGTAGGTGGGCAGTGGATCGGTGCAACTATTCGCGTCATCACCGTAGTTGCAGACGACACCCTTGCCCGACCACGCGACCGTGCTGAGCTCTGCTTGTAGATTGCGCGCCGTGATGGCGGCATAGGTGAGGTAGTGATTTTCGGTTTGGGCAGTGAAGCCGCAACTCGCGTCCGCGCCTTCGTCGCCATAGCCGCAGGTGATCGAGTCGCCGATGAACTCCAGGCGCCGTGTTACCGGGCGCGGAGCCAATAGCTGCCCGCCGCCGAAATCGAAGCCGTGGATCTCCGACTCGCCCTGGTTCGCTTCGGTGCGGCGGTAGAGCTCCACGCTGTGTTCGCCGGCAGCAAGACCCTGCGCCAGCGTATTCGCACCCTTTTTTGCGACGAGCTTGGGCTGAACCGTGCCGTCGACGACGACGGTGTACTCCTGCCCGCCGTCGAGGTCGACCGAGGCACCGCTGCCGTTGAAGCGAACGATCGCTCCCGTGCCGGACCAAGCAAACCTGGCCACCGTCGGATCACTGGTATCGACCCGGCCCACGTAGTGCACGGCCGGGATCGAGGCACCGCCGCTTGCGCCCGCACCCGGCCCACCAGCGCTGCCAGCCCCTCCGCCGTTCATCGCTCCGCCGTTCGTCGAGCCGGCACCTGCCGCAGAAGTGGCGCCTCCGCCTGCCACTGCCGCGCCGCCCGCAGGACTACCCGCGACTCCCGCACTTCCGCCCGACGCCTCGGTCTGGCCTTGCCCAGCCGCGCTCGAACCAGCTTTACCCGCCAGCGAGCTCGCGCCACCCGAGTCGAGACTGTCACCCTTCCCCGGTTCCGAGGAACAGCCAACCGCGCTTGCGACCGAGAGTAACGCAAACAGGCACACGGACAAGCCACGTGTCGTCGAAGGAAGAGCGGCGCGGCGCTGGAGACGGGTAGTCATCCCTGGAGTGTAGCTTGTTCACAGCGTGCCAAGTAGAGTGGCCGGCCAGCGAGCGCGGCCTACCTTCAAGGCGGGGCAATTTTCACCTCACAAACCGCTGCTGCTCGCACGACCGCGTTGCTTTCGAAGCCGATCAACGCCGCACCCGGCTGGGGACCCGCAAAGCGCGCGACCGCGGTGATGCGCAGGCTTCGCGACTCGGGCACGGCAAGCGAATCGAAACCGACCTCGACCGCTTCCAAGCAAACGCGCTGGGTTCCCCAGCGCACGAGCGCGGTCATGCTGCGGTTTTCGCTGGGGCGCGTACCCACGACGTCGAACCAAGCTGTTTCGGTCTGCACGATGGCGCGGACGCCGTCACCTCCGGCGCACTCGGGCTTCGTCGCAAGTTCGAGCTTCGACCAGGGTGCGAGCGCCACGGGAGCTGCGTCAGCGCTGAGCAACCATGCCGGATTGTCCTCCGTCGGGGGTTCGTCGCCCGGCGGGAGTCGCAAGATCGAAAGCTTGCCGTCGCGCCCGACGGCAATCGCATCCGGGTTCACGAACGGCGATTCGCCGGGTGCATAGAAATGCAGGCCCGCGCGCTCTCGGCTACGAAAATGAACTGCGGCTGGGGCTCGCACGAGCTCTCGCTGCGGCATGTCGAGCGCCTCGATGTGCGTCGAGCCATTTCGCTCGGCACAAGCGACGAAGCCCTTGCCGCGCGCGTCCAGGTAGCCGCTCACCGGCGAGCAGCCCGAGCGAATCGGCTGAATCTTCCCGCGAGTATCAGCCGCGAGCGAGGGAGCGTCGATCAACAACACGCCGCCAGCGCGGCCGAGCTCACTCGAGAGCAGCGGGCGTGCCGCTCCTTCGTCGCGAGCGTAGCTCCCGAAGCCGATGTCCATGGCCTCGCGCATGCGCCTGTCGTGCAGCGGATCGGCGGGCCGCGTGGAAACGCCCAACGGCGACCAATCCTCGATGGAAGTGCTGAGCTTTCGCACACGTCCCTGAGTGTCGAACGGTTCGACGAACCGCACGTCCAGCGGAGTCTTCTTACCGACCGCGTCCCTCAGCGCCACATCTGCCGTGTTTAGGTGAAGCGCGGCGCGCAGACCACCGCCCTGGAATGGCTCGGCCGCGAACACGTCGCGATAGTCGATGTTCGCGAAGCGATGCGTGCCGCGCGCGGCGAGCGCCCGCTGCCCGGCGAGCACTTCCTGCCATTGTTCGCGGCCCTTGGGGGCGGGCGGCGTGCGCGGCGGCGTCTTCGCCGGCAGCGGGCCGGGCCCACGCGCGGTGCAGTTGAGCTGCGGGAGAATCGCTTCCGGTAGCGAGGGCATGCTCCCAGCGGGCGGCTCCCAAGCGCGTGCAACCCGGGGCTCGGGCGCACCGGAGCGCGTTTGCGCGGTCGCTCTCGCTTCCGGCCAGCCCAAACGCAGCCAGAACCCGGTCCCGGAGCTGTGTTCGAGCGCGCAGCCGCTGCGCGAGCAATCGATGCGGGTCGCGCGACCCGAGGGGCGTGGATTGAGCTTTGCGCCAGTGCCCTCGGGAGCGTCTTCCGCAGCGGGGCTCGCGACCTCCAGCCAGTGCGCGCCTGAATCGCTCGTTTGCCAGAGACGCTCGGCATTGTCGCGCGCCAAAGCGTGCGTCCCTGCACTCGAAATGCTGGCGAAGGTCTGCTCGCCCAAGGTCACGTGGCCGCGCGGGTCGACCGCGATGCTGCGCTTGGCCGTGAACCCGCGCAGGCTGCCATCGTCGAGCAGCGTCAAGCTCGCCCCCGAGCGGAACTCTGCGTCGTTCGGGGTCACTTGCGCGAGCGTCGAGTCCCAGGGCGTGATGCGGTTGCTGAGCGGGTCGAGCAGCGCGATCTTCGGCTCGCCTCGGAATACCTCGCGCTGGCTGACGATCAGCGCGACACCACCGCTTTCGCGCGGCACCCAGAACGCGGGTCGCCACGCTCTCAGCACGTCTGGAGCCACCTTCACTTCGGTCCACGCGCCGCCAGCGTGACGAACGCAGGCACTGCCCTCTGCGCGCGCGCCGCTGCAGCTGGCGATGATGCTCAGTTCTCGACCTTCCACGCGCTGCGGCGAACCTCGAAAAGTCCTTTCCATCACGGGCGTCGCACCGAGGGCGTGCGAGACGACCGTGGTCGTCGGGTTTGCAGAGTAGTCGAAGCACAGGAGCACCCCCTCTTCTTCGACTGAGATGGGGATGCAGCTCGAGCCCTCGGGCCCTGCCGCTTTGACGGGTGAGACGGCGCCCGTGTGCAAATCGACGACACGCGTGCCGCGGCCATCGCCGATCCAGGCGCGCCCTTCGGGCAGTGGCAAGCCATTGCCGATGGCCTGGCGCAGGAAGTCAGCGGGGGTTTGCTGGACCCGACGCTCCCTTGGGGGCGAAGCAAGCCGTGCGAACTGCCCGTCCGGTTGCAACCAGGCATCGTCGCCCGGCAAAACAAAGGCGATCCCGCGTTCGCCTTCAGCCACGCCGCTCACGCGTGCGCCGAGCAGCGAGCTCACGTCGCTCCAACTCTTGCCCGCATCGCGCGAGGCCAGCGCGCGGCCGGTCGCGTCGAGCGCCAGCGCGCGCCCATCGTCGAGGGCGACCACGTCAATCACTCCTTTGGGTGATAACGGCACCGAACGCGGCGGGTTCAGCGCGAGCGCGCGCGGCGGCTCCTTGGAAAGCAGGAGCAGCAGGTAGTCCGGGCCGAATTCGATGCCGATCGCGTTCGTGGGCAAGTCGACGACCGGCTGCAAGGGCCCGTTGAACGAACTTGCCCAGTACAGCGCGTCTTGCCAGAACAGAAATCCGCCACCAAGCCGCGCGGGCACTGCCACCATGCCCAGTAGGCTTCCGCCCTCGGACTGTGAAGGCTCCACCGAGCCGTCGGCATTGACGATCTCGCGTCCAAAACCGCCATCGGTGAGCACGCCGATTCGGCCGCCATCGAGCAGCTGCTGTTGCGCTGGGTTGCTCACGCCCAGGGAGACGAAACGGTACACCGGCTCCGGCGGGCGCGGCGCCTTCACGCTGGCCGTGGCAGGCGGGGCGCTCGGGGCCGGGGGCGCGCAAGCGCCTGCACAGAGAGCGAGCGAGAGAAGTCCGAACCGCGCCGAGCAAGCCCCGATCATGAGCGGTGACGCTAGCATAGGCTGACTTGCGCGAAGGGGCAGCCGCGCGCAGGTCACAGCGAACGCGCCGGAGCGCGACGCCGAAGGCTGGGCCGCAGTGCGCCGCTACTCGTGACCATCAACAAAAAAAATTAGCGCTCCGCTGCCAGCGAGCGCAACGCCTGCTCGATCGCTGCCAGCGCCGGACGCCGCGACTTCGGCACGTCTTGCTCTCGAGCAAGCAGCGGCAAGGGGGAGTCGAGCGGGCTTTGGAAGGCCTGGCTCGCGCGCCTGCCGAGCAGCAACATTTTGAACACGGGGTTGCCCAAGAATCGGGCGAGCGCGTCGCGCTCGGCCGAGGCGCGCAGCAGCTCCGGCCGAGCGTCACCGCAGATGTCCCGCTCGGGACCGAAGTGGACCAGCGATAACCCGAC
>DASSMT010000506.1:0-24179 GCA_035688655.1 Polyangiaceae bacterium
AGCGATTTCGGAAGCGCTACAAGTCGCAGCCAAGGTGGGTGCCGAGCTGGGTCTGGATCCGAAGATCTGTATGGTGATCGCGATCGCCTCGGTCGCGGTGGGCTTTTGCGGCGGGGGCGGTTCGGGGCAGGCGGTCGGCGAGGTCGCCGATGTCGCGCGCAAAGTTGCGCTCGGCGCCAAAATCGCGCAGGGCTCTGCCACTATCGCCGGTGGGTCACTGAAGCTCGTGTCCGGTCACTACCGAGCTCAGCAGCTCGACCGCCAAGCAGACGCGGTCGAGCATCGGGCACAACGAGACGCGACCGACCTCGAGCTGGATGAGGCCTTCGCACGACTTCAACGCGCGTTGCGGACCGAGCAGCACGAGACCAGCAGCGCGAGTGAGATCCTGCGTGATGACTCGAATACCACCACCAACCTTTGCAACAGGATTTGATCCATGACCCAAGCCATGTCTGGTGCAGGTTCCAGCAGCGCGGCGGGAGAGCTTGCCGCCCTGCTGATCGAAAGGGAATCAGCCCAAGCCGATTCTGCAAAACAGGACCGCGAGGCCGCTCGTCGAGCCTTTCTAGGCGAAGCGCAGCAGCAAGTGGATGCCCTGAACGAAGCCGCCGCAGCGACCCTGACCGGCGCAGCGCTCGGTGCCTCGCTGACCGTTGCCGGTGGCGCTTTCCAGATCGGCGCGGCAACGTTTCAATACGACGTCGACATGGGCAAAGCGCACGGCGCTCCTGCGACTGCCATCGCGACGAATGAACTGGAGGCCAGCATCCGAGGCGATGTAGGCGATACTTTCGCCAAGCTCGCAGAGCCCGGTAAAGCGTTGGTCGGTGATAGTACCGCCGCGAGATATCAGGCCGAAGCCAAGCACCACGAGACCCTCGCCGAGCAAGCCAAGTGGCAAGCCGACGACGCGAGCGCGACCCTGGACAAGGCAGACAAGCGCGGCGACAAGGTTCTCGACCTGCTGCAAGGCATCCAGCAGGAAGACCAGTCCTCGGCCCAGGCGATCATCGGCCGCATCTGAGCTGCACTCCTGCGGCGACGTTTGGCTGAGCGCTCCACATTTTACCAGCGAGCGCGGCAGCCCTTGGCACCGCGCTCGCACGGACGAAGCTCAGAGTTTCAGCAAAGCGCGCAGCTTGCGCAGCATCTTGTCACCGATGCCTTTGACCTTCAGCAGCTCTTCGAATGACTCATACGGACGGGAGCGCACGATCTCGCGCGCCAGCCTGGGCGTCACGCCTTCGAGCTGAGACAGTTCCTCGACGCTGGCGGTCCGGATCGACAGCTTCTCGGGCTTGTCGGCCTTCTCGGTCTTCTCGGCCTTCTCGGTCTTTTCGGCCCTCTCGGTCGGAGCTTTTGGCGCAGCAGCAGACGACGACCGCTGTTTGGCCGACCCGCGTGCGAGCGCGCCAGCCGGCAGCGCGTCGGAGCCGAGCGAGCGGCTATTCACCAGCGATGACTCCGATTCGACCCGCTCCGCTGCTGCGTCCTGGGTGAGCGCTGAATTCGCTTCTTGCAAGTAAGGCGCGTCGAAGTTCAAGAAGTCGCGGGTCTGAAAGCCGGACGCGGTCCACTCGCGGAGCACGAGCACCATTTGCCAGCGGCCGCGCGGGGGCTCGTGAAAGGCCACGCGAAAACGCGGGCCCGGCCAGTCCTGACCGCCGGCCAGCGTGCCGAGCTCCGCGCTGGCGAGCTGATGGCCATGCTGCGCTTCGAGCGGGCCACCATCGTAGACCGCGGGCAGCGCCCACAGCTCGAGCCGCACACTGCCGCTCTGGTTTCCGAGCGGGCGCGAGTTGGCGAGCAGCGCGCTGTGCAGGCTGACGGTGCCATCCGGATGGAGCTCGTAGCCGGCGCCCTGGGCAAAGTGCGGGCCCGCAAAGCGCTCGAGCAGCGGATAGCTCGAAGCGTCGACCGTGCGTTCACCGGACTGGTCGCGACGCACGAGCTTCAAACTCATTGCGTAATCGCGGCCATAGGGCGGCAGCAGCGCGTCCGCGCTGGTTTCGACGTGCTCGATTGCGCCCGAAGCGCCCAAGCGCGCGAGCGGCACCTCCGCGACCTTCAGACTCGAGCTCGGGCCGAGCGACGAACCGGGAGCAGCCCACAGCTCGAGACGCCACTCGCCGCTCGGCTGCTGGTCGTCGACCCGGAGCTCGGCATGAATGGTGACGCGATCGGCGTGGATGCTGTAGCCATGCGCCGAACCGAGCCGAACCGACTCCTCGGGCGCGTTCGTGTGGAGTTCAACAGTTTGCATCATTCCTCCTCATCCTCCTCTCCTCGAAGCAACCCGTTGCGGGGGGCCCCGAGGTCGACGCAACGGAGCAGACTATGGGCACTCCGTACAAATTTTCGCCGAGCGCCCTTTCTGCGCACCGGCGCGCAACTGCACCGCGCGCCGCACCGATCAGTGCGTCATGACCCAAGAAGACGAAAAGCAATTGCGGCTATTGAGCACCCTTCACTACGTCGGCGCCGCGCTCGCCTGCTCGATTCCACTCTTGGGCGGCTTCTATGCGGCCTTTGGAGTTTCGATCGTGCTCGGTCGGTGGCCGGGGCAGGCCCCCAGCCCCGGCGATCCCTTCGGTTGGGCGCCAGTCGCCATGGGTTCGTTGATGATGCTCTTCGGGCTCATCAGCGTGACGCTCAATCTCGTCAGTGCGCGTTCGCTGCGAGCTCGTAAGCACCACACGCTGTGCCTGCTCACCTCCGGCCTGAATTGCATCCACTTGCCGCTCGGCACGTTGCTCGGCGTATTCACCATCGTCGTGCTGTGCCGCCCGGCCGTGAGCGCCGCTTTCCGGTCCGGCGCTGTCCCGCCGGCTGGAGCCGGCCCATTTGCCCCGAGTACCCCGCCTCCTCCTCCGAGCGCACGTTCCGCCGGCGCACACAGCTGATTTCCGCTAATTTTCCGCGGGCGCGGCCTTCCCTGTGCACCGGTTCAGCATTTATAGTGAGAGAATTGCGGTTGAGTGCTTGCCTGACTGCGGGTGATGCATTAGGTTCCGCGCCCCATTCCCATGGCCTACGCAGTCATCCGCACCGGCGGCAAGCAGTACCGAGTCGCTGAGGGCGAAACCGTTCAGGTTGAGCTCCTCAAGGGCGAACCGGGTACCAAGATCAAGTTCGACCAGGTTCTCATGGTCTCCGGCGACAAGCCGACGTTCGGCAAGCCGCTCGTCGCGGGCGCTGCGGTCGAGGGCGAGATCGTTCGCCAGCTCCGCGGCCCCAAGCTGATCGTCTTCAAGTTCCGCAAGCGTAAGCGCTCGCGCAAGAAGGCGGGCCATCGTCAGAATTACACGGCCGTGAAGATCACGGGCCTGACCGGAGTGAGCGCGTAATGGCACATAAAAAAGGCGGCGGCTCGACGCGTAACGGTCGTGGTTCGAATGCCCAGTACCGTGGTGTGAAGGTGTACGGCGGCGAAGAAGTTCGCGCCGGCGGCATCCTGGTGCGCCAGGTCGGTCAGACCATCAACCCGGGCCGCAACGTCGGCGTGGGTCGCGACTACACGCTCTACTCGTTGATCGACGGCACCGTGACCTACGAGCACGATTCGCGCACCAAGAAGCGCGTTTCGGTGTATCCGGCCGGCGCGGTTCCCGTCAGTCAAGCAAACTGATTTTTTGGGGGTCCGCGCCACTCGCCGGCGCTGCCCCCGTGCGCCAGTTCTGTCCAGCCATGGGAAGTGTGGCCAAGGTCTTCGTCACTGATATCGACGGGACTCTGCTGGGCGCGGACGGAGAAGTGCACCCGAGCGACGCAGAAGCGATCGCTGCACTGATAGCGCGCGGCGTGCCCGTCACGCTGTGCACCGGACGAATGTATTCCGGGACCCGCGAGATCGCCGAGGCGCTCGGCATTTTGGGTCCCGTCGCTTGCATCGACGGCAGTCACATCGTCGATTCGACGAACCACCTGGAGCTGCACAGCACGCCGCTCTCGGAGGTCGCGACCGAGCTCTTGTTCGAGGCCTTGAGCCGGATTCGGCCGGCGGCGTTCGCGTTCTCCGGCGATCGACTGTTCCACGACCGCCACGGCGCGCACTACCTCGACTACGTGAGCACCTGGACCGAGCACACGCGCGAGGTCGAGCGCTTGACGGACTTCGACGCCTGGCGTGAGCCGGGCGCGAGCTTGGCGGCCCTGGTCGCGCTCGGCACGCCGGATCAAATCCGCAACACGGAGCTGTTCATCCGGAACCACGAGCGCCACCTGCAGTGCGTGATGTTCGAAGTGAACCGACCGGGCTACTCGGGCACCTGGGGCCTAGTCGTACGCGCGTCGGGCGTGGACAAAGGAACCGCCATCGATTGGGTCGCGCAGCACCACGGCGTGACCGCCGCCGAAGTGGTGGCCGTGGGCGATTGGCTGAACGACATCCCCATGCTCCGTCGCGCCGGGCGTTCGTTTGCGATGGCCCAGGCGCCCCAGCCCGTGAAAGCTGCCGCGACGGACATCCTCAAAGCGAACCACACGAGTGGGGGTGGGTTGGCCGAAGCCGCGTTGCGCGCGGGGTTGCTCTAGGAGCGTGCGCGGGCTCGAATGCGAACCGAGCTTTCTGGGTCACAGCGCGCCCCAGGCGACTCAGTTCGAATTCGACGAATTCGAACTGGGTCGGGAACTCTGCGGGCGCGCGGGGTGCGATGCTGGAACGCGATCGCCCCCATTCTCATCACCCTCAGGGCCCGAGCAGCGGCGAGGCCTTGTCGAACAGAGTGACGAACTCCGCGCGGTCCGGATCTGCGGCGAAGCTCGGACGCCGCACGAAGCCCTCGATCGCGGGGAGAATCGAGCGTGAGGTGAACGGGCTCCCACGCAACAGTTCGGCGTACGACGCGACGGCCATGGCCCACGCGAAGTCGTCGTCAGCCTCGCTGGCCGTGGCGATGACCTGCTCGGGGAGCAGCGACTGCGACACTTCGTACGCGGGGTCCGTCTCCGCGGCGTCGCGGTCTTTGTACCGGACCTTGACCAGCGCCAGCGCGTCTGCGCCGACCTCGAGCGCCTCGGTGAACGCGGGACCGTCTTGCGGCGTGGGCATGCCACTGCCCGCTGGCAATGCGGTGCTGGTGAGCGCGAGCTCATACAGCGCGGTCACGCGGTGACCGGCGCCAACCTCGCCGGCGTCGATCACGTCGTTGCGAAAGTCGTTGTCGTCGATGGCGCGATCCTCGTAGCCGAGCAAGCGATAGGCGTAGACGCGCTCCGGATTGAATTCGACTTGGATCTTCATGTCCTTGGCGATGAAGGTCATGGTCGAGAGCATGCGTTCTTTGACGTATTTGTCGGCCTGTTCCTCCGAGGAAATCACGCCATACACGCCGTTGCCCTTGTTGCTCACGGCCTCCATCATCGAGTCGTTCAAGCCCTGACCAAAGCCGAGCACGGTCAAGGTGATGCCTGATTTGCGCTTCTGCTCGATGGCTTTGACCAGCTCCGCCGTGGATGACGGGCCCACGTTGAAGTCTCCGTCGGTGCACAGCAGCACGTGATTGAGCCCGCCCTCCAGAAAGCCTGCCGCCGCCTGTTGATACGCGAGGTCGAGCCCGGCTGCTCCTGCAGTGCTACCCCCGGCGTCGAAGCTGGCGATCACCGAGGCGATCCTTTCCTTGTTGCTGACGGGCGTGGGCGCCAGCGCCACGCTGGTGAAGCCCGCGTAGGTGACGATCGAAACCGTGTCGGTCGGCTGCAAGACGTCGAGCGTGTCGGTCAAGACGCGCTTCACCAAGGGCAGCTTGTCCGGGCTCTGCATGCTGCCCGAAGTGTCGACGAGGAACACCAGATTGGCCTTTAGCTTCTCGGTCGGTTTCGCGTCTTTGCCGCGAATGCCGACGCGCAGCAGCTGCGTTTCTCGGCCATACAGCGCGGGCGTCGCCGCGAGCGAAATGGAGAACGGCGTGGTCGAGTCTTCCGCGGGCGGCGGATAGGCGTATTTGAAGTCGTTCACATACTCTTCCAGGCGCACGCTCGCGGGCTCGGGCAGCTTGCCGAGGTTGATGGCCTGGCGAAACAAGTCGTAGCTCGCGGTGTCGACATCCGCCCCGAAGGTCGAGCGCGGATCGTGTGCGGTGATCACGAAGCCGTTCGTGACTTTGGCGGCCTCGGGCGGCGGCTGAGTCGATTCATCGGCGTCAGCGGGCGACTGAATCCCGAGATTCCCCGCTGGGGCCGCTGCGTTGCTGCTCGACCCACCGGTCGCTGGCTGCGGTTGAGCGCCGATTGCGGGGTTGCCGTTGTTCGCGCTCGAGGAGGGAACACGCAGGCCGCCGGGGGAGGAGTCATCAGCACTGGAACTGCACCCCACCTGCAGCGCGAGCAACGCTGCACAGACCCCGCCCATTGCCACCCGCCGAAGCCCGAATTTTTTCATCCGATCACCTCCCCCCCTTTTGGAGCAACGTTCATGCCGGCCTCGCTCGAGCGTGAATGCTCGGCAGATTTCGAGCGCTGCATCGGCTTTGCGGAGCCCCCCACGCCTTGGCGATCATGGTGTGCCAGGCTGAGCCAAGCCCGGGCGCGCTTCGCCGCTCGCAAGACTTTGAGCGCGGCCCGGGTCGGTGCAATGCTCCCGCGCCACGACCTTGGAAGCGAAAATCGTCGTTTTACCGCCCGCGCTCGCCAGCCAAATCGCGGCTGGCGAAGTCGTGGAACGCCCGGCGAGCGCGGTCAAAGAGCTGATCGAAAATTCACTCGACGCAGGCGCGCAACGCGTCGACGTCGAAATCGACGGCGGGGGCGTCACGCGCTTGAGCGTCCGCGACGACGGCGTGGGGATGAGCCCAGAAAATGCGCGCCTGAGCGTCGAGCGCCACGCCACCAGCAAGCTACGCGCAATCGACGATCTGAATCATCTCATGAGCTACGGCTTTCGCGGCGAGGCGCTGCCGAGCATCGCCTCGGTCAGCCGGTTCGCGCTGTGCTCACGGCCGGCGAACAGCGACGCGGGCGTCGAGGTGCTGATCGAAGGCGCGGCTGAGCCGGTGCTGCGCGAGGCCGGAATGGCCGTCGGCACGCGTGTGGAAGTGCGGGAGCTGTTTTTCAACATCCCGGCGCGCCGTAAATTCCTGCGTTCCACGGGCACCGAAGCCGGTCACGTCACGGAAGTCGTGGAAGCGGCGGCGCTCACCCGGCCCGAAGTGACCTTCACACTCACCCGCGATGGCCGGCAAGTGCGCGAGTTCCTGCGCGCGAGCGGCCGCGCCGAGCGCGTCGCGCAGGTCTGCGAAGGCGAGCAGTTGACCCATTGCGAGGGCACGCGCGGACCGCTGCGCATCGAAGCCTATCTCTCGCGCCCGGAACAGGCCCGCAGCGGCGCCGGGGGCCTGCGCTTGTTCGTCAATGGTCGTTCGGTCCGAGACCGCGCCTTGGCAGTGACGATCGCTCAGGCATACGGCAGTGTGCTGGAGCGTGGCCGCTACCCGCGTGGGGTCGTGTATTTGGATTTGCCCTCCGAGTTCTTGGACGTGAACGTGCATCCGCAAAAGGCGGAGGTGCGCTTCGCCGATCAGCGCGCCACTGCGGACGCCGTGTACGGCACGCTGTCTCGGGCTTTGGCCGGCGCATTTTCGCTGCCCACGCCCAATCGCAGCGCCTGGGCCAAGCCGCGCCCCGACGCGCCGATCGTCACCTCCCTCACGAGCGCGCGCCCGCACGAGGCCGTCGCCAAAGCCTCAGCCGAGGAACGCCCTTGGACCACTGCTGCACCGTCGAATTCGGCCGAGCCTCCTCTCGTGCTCGAACCGCTGGTGGGCTTGCAAGAGCTGCCCACCCGAGCGGAAGGCCGCGCTGTCGCGGCCGAGCTGCTGCTCGCGTTCGAGCCGTCGCCTGTCCCAGCGCGGGATGCCGCAGGACTGCCGAGTCGTCCTCAGCCCGAGGTGGTTTGGTCGAGCCTCACGTTCGTCGCGCAGCTGCGTCAGACGTATCTCTTGTGCGAGAGCCGCGAAGGGCTGTATCTGCTCGATCAACACGCGGCCGCCGAGCGCGTGACGTTCACGCGCTTGCGCAAGCAATATCAGGGTCGCGCGGTGCCCGCGCAATCGCTGCTGTTCCCGGTCACGCTGGCCGTGCTCCCTGCAGAAGCCGAGCTCGTCGAACAACGCAGCAAAGAAATGGCCGAGGTCGGGCTGGATGTGCGCGTGCGCGGACCCGAGAGCATCAGCATTCACGCCGTGCCGAAGCTCCTGCAACGCGCCAGCGCCGAACGCCTGGTGCGTGATTTACTGGCCGAAGTGTCGCGCAAGGGTGGTCGCGGTTTCTCCGACGCAGTGGACCTCGCGCTCGCCACCATGGCGTGCCACGGTTCGATTCGCGCCGGCGATGCGCTCGCCGAAGGCGAAGTGAAGGCCCTGCTCCTGGCGCTGGACGAAGCCGATTTCGCGGGCCATTGTCCGCATGGCCGTCCGGTGGTCACGTTCCTGAGCTGGGCCGAGCTCGAGCGCAAAGTCGGACGTCGTTGAATTCACATGCTCTCTGAAGTTCATCCGGACGACCGTCTGTGGGTCGTGGTCGGGCCGACCGCATCGGGCAAAACCTCGCTCGCGATCGAGCTCTGTGAAAAGTACGACGGCGAGATCGTCAGCGCGGACAGCGTGCAGGTGTATCGCCACTTCGAGCTCGGAACCGGCAAACCGAGCGGCGAAGAGCGCGCGCGCGCGCGCCATCACCTGATCGACGTGATCGAGCCGAGTGAGCCGATGGACGCCGCGCGCTTCGCCGAGCTAGCCGAGCTAGCAATCGCGGAAATTCGCGCGCGCGGCAAACGACCGATCGTGTGCGGGGGCACTTTTTTGTGGGTGCGCGCGCTGATCCATGGCCTCGTGCCTGCGCCGCCCGCGGATCCAGAGTTACGCGCGCGGCACCAGGCTCGCGTCAGCGAAGTCGGTCGCGCGGGCCTGCACGAAGAGCTCGCGCGCGTCGATCCCGAAGCGGCGCAGCGGCTTTCGCCCAACGACTTCGTGCGCGTCAGTCGCGCGCTCGAGGTGTATGAGCTCAGCGGCGTGCGCATGAGCGAATGGCAGGCCCAGCACGGCTTCAAGAGCGCACGCCACGCGGCGCGCCTGCTCGGCGTGCAGCGTGAAAAGGCCGAGCTCGATCAACGCATTCTCGCGCGCTGTCGGGCCATGCTCAGCGCGGGTTGGGTCGAAGAAGCGCGAAAGCTCGCGGCGCAGGGCTACCTCGAGACGCGACCGTTTGCCTGCGTCGGCTACAAGCAAATCGCGCTCGCGCTGCACAGTGGCGGGCCGATCGACGGGCTCGAACTCGAGACGTCGATTTATCGTGCCACCCGGATTTTCGCGCGCCGGCAGCGCACCTGGCTGCGCGATCAGCCGATCGAGTGGCTGCCGCCGGGGTCCACGAAGCTGTGATGGTAGTCCGGGTCGTCGATCGCCAAAGCCGCGCTGGTCACCCGCAACGGGCGTGCGCAATCCAGCATCACCGCTAGCTCTTCGGTCCGCTGGCTGCCCAGGCTCGCTTCGTACGCGCTCGGATGGGGACCGTGGGGAATGCCCGCAGGGTGCAGCGAGATGCTGCCCGGGCTGACGCCTTTGCGCGAAGTGAAGTTGCCACGCACGTAGTAGATCACTTCGTCGATGTCGACCGACGAGTGCGGGTACGGACAAGGGATCGCATCCGGGTGAAAGTCGAGCGGGCGCGGCACGAAGCTGCACACGAGCGCCCCGTTCATGGCGAAAGTCGCATGCACGGTGGGCGGCAGGTGCACCAACCCCACCTTGGGTTGAAAATCCAACACCGAAAACGCGACCGGATAATAGGTGCCGTCCCAACCGACTACATCCAACGGCGAATGCGCGTAGCGAAAACCGAAGAACGCCCCGCCGCGTTTCACGACCAATTGCCGAATGCCTTCGTCGCTCGGGCCCTGCCATTCCACGGTCCGAAAATCGCGATGACAATAGGGCGCGTCCATGCGCAGCTGCCCCACTTCATTGCGGTATTGACGCGGGATCCCAATCGCTCCGGCACTCTCGATCACGACCCACTCGTGCGTCGTGCCAGCATCTGGCTCGAAGCGGTACAGCAACCCGCGCGGCAAATGCAGGTAATCATTTTCGGCAAAGCGCAGATCTCCGAGCTGAGTCACGAGCCTGCCCGCGCCTTCACGGATGAACCACAGCTCGTCGCCATCGGCGTTGACGAAATAGGCAGGATCTGCGGCGTCCGGTGAAAGCACCGAGAGAATCAGATCCTCGTTTTCGAGCAAAGGCACACGCGCGGAGAGTGGCGTGCCGCCCTTACGCTTTCGCGCGAAGCTGCGCAAGTGATGGCGCCTGAGCGCGGGCCGAGCACTCACGCCGGGCAGTTCCCAACCCGCGGCAGCAAAGGCCGGCTCGGCTTCGTGCGGACGATGCTGGTGATACACGATGCTGTACGGGCCGTCGAAGCCGGCGCGCGTGATGCACTCCTCGTAGTAGAGCGCACCAGTCTTGCCGTTGCGCAGCGCAGTGTGCGGCTTGGCGGGAAGGGCACCGAAACGTCGGCGTTCGAGCATTCAGGCGCGTCCTTCGGCGTGCTGCTCGCGCTCGATGCTCTCGAACAGGGCGCGGAAATTCCCGGCGCCGAAGCCGCTATCGCCCTTGCGCTGAATCAGCTCGTAGAAGAACGGACCCGCCTCACGAGCCCCATACATTCCGGCCGAATCCTTGAGAAAGATTTGTAGCAGGTAGGACTTCGAGCCGTGGCCATCCACCAATAGCTCGAGCTCGCGCAAGGTCTCGATGTCTTCGTCGATGCTGCCGACCTGCAGGGCGCGCAAGCGCTCGGGCAGCGCGTCGTAGTAAGTGGGCGGCGTGCGCATGAACTCGACGCCGCGCGCTCGCAGCGCGCGCACCGCGCCGATCACGTCGCGCACGCTGAGCGCGATGTGCTGCACGCCATCGCCGCGATGATCTTCATTGAACAGATTGATCTGTGAGCCCTTGAAATTCGGGCGGTAGGGCTCGTTGTTGGCGAACTTCAAGCCCGAGTGCCGGTCCCACATCACGACCGAACGCAAACCAGAGCCGTCGCGCAGCTTCACGCGGCCGACGTCGCGCGTGTGAAACTCCACGTCCCAGTAGCGCTCGAAGCCGAGCACGTGCTCCATCCACAACAGCGCCGGCGACATGGTCTGGAAGTTGGACGTGATGTGATCGACGCCCACGATCGAGCACACATTTTGGCTGGCGCGCGCCGGGGCCACCTCGCTGAAACCGGGAAAAAAACCGCGATATCCGCGGCGCTCGACGAAGCGGAAGGTGGTGTCGCCGAAGGGCGTGGTGATGGAGAACGTCTTCAGCGTGCCGCCCTCGTCACGGTGCGTCTCGATGTCGTTGATGGGCGTCGCGCCGCGGCCGTCGAGGAGCGTGAACGCGTGCTCGGCGTCTGCGACCCGAAAGGCGAGCGTGCCCACGCCGTCCGGATGTTTCTTCAAGAAGCGATCGGCGCGGCCGCCCTCACCCAGCGGCGTCGAACAGACCACGACATAGTCGCCTGCGCGAAATGCGCGCGAGCGTTGATGACCGCCTTCACTGAGCGCTGCTCCGCTCTCGGCGAAGTGCGCGAAGTCCATGCGGTCGACGTAGAAGCGGGTGCTGCGCTCCAGATCGCGCACATAGTAGTGCACCCCTTCCAGGCCGAGGATCCCGAGCGGTTCGAGCTCTGCCATCTCTTCAAAATACGCCTATTTACCCGCGGCGCCAGCGACCCGTGTGCCACGCCTCGAGAGAGGGGGCGATCGCTATCCAGCAACGCACCTCGGAGCCCGGCGCAGTTGCTGCCAGTGCGCGAGTCGGCCTACTCGCGGTCCGCCTGTCGGTCCGGGTGCGCTGCGGCGAAACCGTCGAGCTTCAAGCACTCGGCCTCGATTCGCAGCAGGCGCGGATAGCTCTCGAGTGACAGGCCCAAACGACGCGCTGCGTAAAGCTGCGGCACGAGCAGCACGTCGGCGATCGAGACGTCATCGGCGACCAAGAAACGCCCGGCGAGCTTGTGCGCGCGCCCCTCCAAAATGTCCAAACCCCCGGCGATGAATTTTTGGAACCAGCGCGGCTTGTCGAAATTGGGCGCGAGCTCGCTGAGGAAATTGGTGGTGGTCAGATTTTGGAATGGCTGGATGCCCGAGTTCATCAACTCTGCCAGCTCACGCACGCGAGCGCGCGCCACCAGATCTTTGGGCAGCAGCGGCGGCGTGGGGAAACGCTCTTCGAGGTACTCGATGATGGCCAGCGATTGGCTGAGAAACACCGGCAATTCCCCGTGTTCACCGCGTATTTCCAGGACCGGGACTTGGCCCAGCGGGTTCTTGCCGAGAAAATCCGCGCTGTGCTGCTCGCCGCCTGCGCGTGACAGGTGCACGTACGACGACTGATGGGCGATCCCCTTCAGCGCAAGAGCGATGCGCACGCGATACGCCGACGAGCTCCGCCAGAACGTGAATAGTCGCATGAGGCGCAGTGTACCAGACCCCGCACGCAGCCGCGGGCGCGAGGCGCGCTCAGGGGGCGACGCGCTCGGCGATCGAGCCGAACACGTTCCTACCCGAGTCGTCGAACATGGCGATTTCGACGCGGTCCCCCACGCACAAGTAGGGCGTCGCTGCGTTGCCACTCGCGATCAGCTCACGTGCGCGGAGCTCCGCGAGGCAGGACACGCCGCGCGCGGGATCGGCGTTCGACACCGTGCCGCTACCGAGGATGGTGCCAGCCGTCAGTGACCGGGTCTGCGTGACGTGGGCAAGCAAGTCGAAGAACGAGAAGTGCATCTCGCCCGCGTCCGGATCACCGAGCAGCACGTCGTTGAGCCGGGTTTGTAGCTTCAAATGCACGCGACCGTCGCGATAGGCCGAGCCCAGCTCGTCGGGCGTGACGGCGAACGGCGAGAACGCGGTTGCCGGCTTGGACACGAAGAACCCAAAGCCTTTGGCGAGCTCCGGCGAGACCAAATTGCGGAAGGTCCAATCGTTGGCGAGCATCAAGAGCTTGACGTGCGGCGCGGCGTCAGCAGCGCGCGTGCCGCGCGGCGTGTCACCCAGCACGACGCACACTTCAGCCTCGAAATCCAAACCGAAGCGCTCTTCCCCGAGGCTGAAGTCGTCGCTCGGGCCGAGCAGGCAACCGGACGCGCCCTGGTACACGAGCGGTTCGCTGCGCAGCGTCTGCGGCGGTTCTACCCCGCGCGAGCGACGCACGAGCAAAATGTGGTTGATGAACGCCGAGCCGTCGATCCACTCGTAGGCGCGCGGCAGCGGAGCCGTGAGCTCGACCTTCGCGCTGGGTTCACCCGGGAGTAAGCCGCTCTCGAGGGCCTCGAAGCGGCGTTGCAGCTCGGGCTCGACGTTCGACCAATCGTCCAGGGCTGCTTGCAAATGCGGCGCGATGTGGCTGGCAGAGGCGACGCGCTTTCCGTCGCGACTGACCACCAGCAGCGAGCCATCGCGTCCGTGTCGCCGACTTGCGAGCTTCATGACGTTCCGCGAGCTCCGCGCCCGCTAACCAAACCCAAATCCAAACCCTAAAGAGTGTGGATCAGTCGCTGCCGAGCGCCAGCGAAGTGTCGAGCAGCTCCATGAACGTCTTCGGCCGGGGCGCTTCGACGCGCACGAATTTCGCAACCGCGGCGGGGCCGATGTCCGGCCGAGCCAAGAGCTCCGGCGCGAACTCGGCGGTCGAAGGCGCGTCGACGGTGACGGTGGACACGTTCTCGAAGTGCGAGTCCGTGGTCACGGCGGGAGCAGCCACGGCCGCGGGAGTGAAGCCGCTTGCCTGGGCTGGGCTCGGTTGCGACGGATACTGGGCGAGCGACTCGGGGGGCGGAGGTACGGAATCCTCCCCCGTGGCTCGGCGATGGGCGGCCAGATCGTGTTCGGCCTCCGGTGGGGGCTGCAGATCGTCTTGGTAGCCGCCGCCGAACTCGCGACCCGGCAGCGTGACCTCGAGCTCCTCGCTCGGCAGATCCTCTTGCAGAGACTCCGAAGCGAACGCCGCGGGCTGATCGAGCTCGAGCGAAGGACCGCGCGCATCGTCGAGATCGATGGTTTGGCCCAATTGCTCGGCCGTGGGCACGGCCGCGCGCGCCCCGCCAGTGGGCAGAATGTCGGCTTCGAGCAGCTCTTCGATGTCGGGTGCGAGCGGCGCGTGGATGCCGGTCGGCAGGGCCACAGCTGCTTGCGGACCCGACTCCGGAGGCGGAGTCTTGAGCGGGACCTCGCGGCCTTCTTGCAGTTCGATTTGCTCGGCGGCGCGCGCCAGCGCTTCGTCCATGGTGCCGGCGATTTTGCTGCGCGAAGAGGACGCGGGCGGCTCTTCCTCGCTCAGCGGTGGAGGGCGCTTGTCGTCGACATCGACGTCGTCGAAGTTGAGCTCGTCGAGCGACTGATTGAGCACCGGCAGCTGCGCAGCCTCGGTCGCGGTCATCTCGACGATATCGTCTTCCAGTAACTCTTCGGGTTGGTCCTCCGAAAACTCGGAGATTGCCACGACGCCGGAAACGTCGTCTTCGTGATCGAGCTGACCAGGCGGAACCGCGGCCGCTGGCGGGAGCGGCTCTTCCTGGTAGGCAACAGCCGGTGGCGGAACGGAGGGAAAGGGATCCTCGAGCAACAGCTCGTCGACGGAGGCGTCGAGCGACGCGCGCGCTTGCACCGGCGGCGGCGGCACGACCGGTGCGGCGAGCGGCGCGGAGTCGAAAAACATCTCTTCCGCCGTGATGTCCGTGGGCGGAGGGACGTACGGGGGAGCCGCAAACGCGACTGCCGGCGCTGGGGGTGAGGGCACGGCCGGAAGAGGGGCGCGACCCGAGACGCGCGTGCGCGGCAGCGCCGCGTTGCGCTGAACCCGGGCGAGTAACTCCTGAAGCTTATTGATCTCTTGGTTCACGACGCACCTCGCGTGGCCAAGCGGCTGAGGACATCACCCCAGGGCACGCCTTCAGCGAGCCAAGTGCCCGCCTTGCGTGCGCCCGAGTGGCCCGCCATCAAGAAACGCACCTGCTGATCATCGCGCATCAAGCGGATGGCCACGGTTTCGCGCCCGAAGCTGCGCTGCATCGCACCTTCGAGCACCGAGCCGAGCAGCAGATCACCGGCCCAGCCGAGCGGCGAGCCCGTGAACGAGAGCACCAGCGCCTGACCCCAGCGCTCGAGCCCGAGCGAGCCCAGGCCCATCAGCGCCAGCTCGCCGCCCAAATGCTCGAGCACCGTCTCGATCGAGGCCTGCCAGGCTTCGCCCAGACGGTCGTTCATCTTCCGACCGGCCTCGGTGCCGAGCCGGCGACCGAAGTCGCGCACGGCGTCTTCACTGGCGCTCTGACACAACGCGAGCAGCGCGTCGCACGGGATGATCAGGCGCTCGCTGGCGTTCGCCATGCGGATCTGACCGCGGCCGAAATCGAACTCCAGAGCGTACGACGGGTCGAAGTTGAGGCTCATGGGTAGCTCACCGCCGGCACAGCCAGAGGCTTGGGTTCCGAAGTATAGGGCCGCTTGGGTAAATTCTGTCAATTCCCCTGCCAATCCGGGGATCTCCGAACGACGCGCCGGTGATCCGCTCGAGCACCTTTCGCGGCTGAGTTCCGGGTTAGAGTCGACCGCAAATGCGCCGCAGGACCTGGATCGGCCTCGCACTCGGTTGGGCCGTGGCCGGGCTGCTGTCGGCAAGAAGCGCACACGCCGACAACCGAATTCGTCGAGATCCGCCTTTATTGTTCGGGGCCGGCCCGCACGCGATCCGCCCGCCGGTCGAAATCGATCCGCTGTTGCCGACGGGCGCGGCGTTCGCCGCACGGCGTGAACGCCCGCACAGCATCGGCGCGGCCTGCTCGGCGGCGCGGCCCGTGTGCGTTCACCCGAGCGAGCGGAGCTCGGCGGCGCTCGCGCTCCGCGCGCTGCACGCGCTGGAGCTCGCCTACGAACGCGTCGTGGGCGTCTTGAGCTTGCCGGCTCCGCTCAGCGACGACGGACACGGTGGCAGTGACGCCCTCGATTGGTACGTCGACGCCGATGACCAGGTGCTGTGGACCGAACGCGACGCGCTCGGCTTGGGCAGCTGGGATCGCGCGGCCGCGTTTTGCGGCGCGGGCGTGAGCGACGACGCGCTCGCGCTGGAACGCAGCGCGACGTTGTGCGTCGGCGAAGCCATCGCCAAGCGCTTGGATCCCGGTGAAGTGCCGGCCATTCAACGCGCTTTTGCCACCGAGCTGTGGTGGCTGACCGGCGCAGTCGGTGCGCTCGACGTGCAGGCCGTGGACGATACCCAGGCGCACCCCGAGCGCGCGCTCGCCGCACGCTCCGATGAAGCGAGCGCCGCGGCCACGTTGCTGTTCGATTTTCTGGAGAGTGCGCGCTCGTCGCAAACCAGCGGCTCACTCGTGACCTCACTGCTCGCCGCGGCCGCGAGCAGCACGAAGGGCGGCGCGCTTTCCTGGAACAACGAGCCCGATGTGTTCGACGTGCTGCGCCACAGCCTGGACGAAGACACGGCCAAGACGGCCACGCTGTTCAGCGATTACGCCGTTTCCCGTGCGTTTTTGGGGGCGCGCGATGACGGCACCCACCCGCCATTCTTGGAATGGGCCGGCGCATTCGGCCGACCGCGCTACGATTGGACGATCAAGTTCTCTTCACTGCCGCGCCGTGTGCGCGCCTCGAGGCCGATCGATCCGACGGGGATCGAGCTGATCTGGGTCGACATGGACGAAGTGCCGATCGGCGTTTCACTCGGCTTCGAGAGTGAGTGGGAGGCACCAGTCAGCTTCAAGTGGCGGTTGATCAGCGTCGACGAGCAAGGCAGTGAGATGGCGCGGGTCGATGTCCCGTTCCAAGAGCGCGGGCGCTCGTCCGAGGGGCGCGTGGTGAATTTGACCGGGGTACGCGCGGTATTGGCCATCGGCATCAACATGGGCGGCGTGGATCTCGCCCACCCGTTCGACCCCGATCAAGATCCGTTCGAAGCGCAGTCGTGCACCGCGTACTTTGTGCGGATGTAGCGGCGTGTGCACAGCCCGAGCAAGAGCAGCAAGCCCAGCCACTCGCTTTCGGTGCGCGCACCCGAGCTCGTGCCCACGCTGCACCCGCCGTTCGCCCGCACGCCGTCACTGGCCACCCAGCGATCCACGGCAATCCGCAGCGTCTTCGAGGCAATCACGGTGCCATCGAAGCTGACCGCGACCCGCAGCTCGTCGCCACCGCTGTTCGGCGGCGCGCTCAGCGCGAAGCGGTAAAAGCCGGGCGCAACCCGCGTCAGTCCCTCCTGAATCAATGCGGGCTCGGCCGAGAGCGTCAAGCGCCGCGGATCGAAGCCATCGGCGATCTGGTCCGCGTCGTCGCGCAAGTCCACGAATGCAGTCAAAAGCCAATCGGGGTCGGGGTGCGCAAAGGAGCCGGACAGCGTGAGCCAACTGTGCTCCGTGGGCGTACGCAACGCCGGCGACTCACCAGCGCTGAGCACGCGCAGCGCACCCGAGAGGTCGAGTGCGCCCGGGCCGATCTGGCGCGGGTCGATCACGATGCCCTGCAGTGGACGCGCGCCGGCCTGCAGCACGGCGCGCGCGGCGTCCTGAGTGAGCGTCGGCTCGAGCTCGAAGAGCAGCGCAATCGCGCCCGATACGAGCGGCGCGGCCATCGACGTGCCGCTGGTGATGGCGTGTTCGTCGTCGACCACGAAGCATTCGTCGTTCGTCGGGCAGCGGCCCATGCTGGCGAACAAGTCATTGTCGGTGTGCCGAGGATCGGCCGAGCGCGCCATCGCCCCGGCCACGTTCACTCCGGGCGCCACGATGTCTGGCTTCACCGCGCCGAGCGCGTTCGGCCCGGCCGCGCTGAAGTACGCAATGCTATCGAGCGGAGCTCTCTCCAGCGAGCCCAAGTCCGGCATCTCGATGGCGTTGCCCGCGGCGTCGGTCCAGGTCGTGCGGTTGAGCGTCGCGCCCACCGCGATCAACGCGGAGGCACTGGCCGGCACGTTGATGGTGCCCTCTTTCTCGCCGCGCGGAAACAGCGCGCCCAGCGCGACGGCGGGGTCCAAATCACCCAGTGCTTGGACCCACAGCTGGGCGCTGCCGTGACCTTCGAGATGGATTGCAAAGTCGCTGTCCGCGGGAAAGCTGCCGTCGATGTACACGATGGCATTCTGTTTACCCGGACTGATCCCCGAGTCATCGCTGGCTTCGACGATGCCGTTGAGCACGCCCACGCGATAGCCACCCGCGTCCGCCTCGCTTCCCTGGCCAACGCCGAGCGGCGCGAGCAGCGTGCTGCCTTTGCTCTCGACGCCCACGCTGACCTCGTCGCCTGCGCGAAACGCGAGCCAGACGAACGCCGTGCCGTTCACGAAGTTGCCCGTCCGCGCCGGCGTCAAGAGCGGCACGCGCGAGACCGACGCGCGCGGCACGTGCACCTCGGTATGCACCCCGAACGGCCCCGGATAGGGACCTCCGAGCCCGTCGTACAGCCCGGCACTGTTGCCGGCTGCAACCACGATCGCGCGGCCGGGAAAATCGGGCCCGACCATGCTGCTCAGGCCGAGCTCCAGCGCAGAGCTGCCATCGTGCGCTCCGAAGTCACTGCCCAAGCTGAGGTTCACGACCGCCGGCATGCCCAAATCTCGAGCGCGATCGAAGACGAACTTCACCGCTTTGAGCACGTCTGCGTCGTGAATGCCGCCATTGTCTTGCGCCACGCGCGCGACGACGAAGGTCGCCTCCGGCGCGACGCCGATGTAGCGCGGCGTCGTACTGGCGAGACCATTGCCCGCCGCCAAAGAAGCCACGTGCGTGCCATGGCCGAAGGGATCGGTCGGCTCGTCACCCACGATGTCGTTGGCGACCAACGCTTCCAGATCGGCTGCGGCGTACACGGCGCAGCCCGGCGCGACGTTGCAGCCATAAGCGGCCTCCAGTTGCTCATGAAGGTGCTGAGGGCTGCGCGAGACGTCGAACCACCAAGCGACGCGCGTCTTGCCCGCGGGGGTACGCAGATCGCCGTGGCTGAGGTCGACCCCGGTGTCCACGATGCCGACGACCACGCCTTTGCCGGAGGTTTGCGTCTGTTCGCGCACGCTTTGGGCGTGCACCCAGCTTTCGATGCGATCGAGGAGCACGTGACGCGGTGGCGCCCAATCGAACCTCCAACTCGGATGCTGCTGGGACAGCTCGAGCAAACGCGCGAAAGACAGCTCGCCGACTGCGAACTCTCCGACCGCGGTGAGCTCGGGAGCGCTCGCGAGAGCGGGCGCGCGCACGATCACCGGCACCCCCCCGCCACGGCCGCGTGAAAATAGCGCGGGCAGGTGAGCCGTTTGCAGCGACGCGCTGGTCTTCGCCTGTCGTGCGAGGATGCGCCCGAACGTGCCCAGATCGACCTGCGCGGATGCCCGCGCGCTGCACAACCAGCAGAGCGCGGCGAACGCGCATGCAAAGCTGCGATGGCGCCTCGTGGTCATCGCTCGCTGCTCACACCGGCGGCACCAGATGTCGCTTGTTCGCGCGCGGCCGTTGCTTGTCGCGATACAGCTCGAAGCGCTGCACGAGCTCACGCCGCAGCTCGGAAAAGGGCACGATGCCGTCGATCACGAGCTCACTGGCGAGCTTCTCCAGATCCACGTCCGCGCGATACTCGTCCCGCAGTTTGGCGACGAAGGCGTCGCGCTCGGGCCCCGCCGGCAATTCTTGGATCTTGTTGAAATACACGGCATTGACCGCGGCTTGTGGTCCCATCACGGCGATCGAAGCGCTGGGCAACGCCAGACACACGTCCGGCTCGAACGCGGGCCCGCACATCGCATACAAGCCCGCGCCGTACGCCTTTCTCACGATCACGCTGATCTTCGGCACGGTCGCCTCACTGACCGCGGCGATCATCTTGGCGCCCGCGCGGATGATGCCCTGGCGCTCCACCTTGGTGCCGATCATGAACCCCGGCACGTCCGCCAGAAACAAAAGCGGCACGTTGAACGCATCGCACAACCAGATGAAGCGCGCTGCCTTGTCCGCACTGTCCACGAACAACACGCCCCCCAAGTACTTGGGCTGATTGGCCACGATACCGACCACGCGCCCGTCGATGCGGGCAAAGGCCGTGATGATCTCCTTGGCAAAACGCGCTTTGATCTCGAGCAGACTGCCCTCGTCGATGATGTGCTCGATCACGAGCCGCATATCGAACACCTTGTTCTCGTCTGCGACGATGATCTCGCTCAGCGGTTTGAGCCCCGCCTTGGGCGCGCGCGCCTCCGCGCGCGGCGAAAGCTGCTCGTTGTTCGAGGGCAAGAGCCCGAGGTAAGACTTGGCAAAAGCGATCGCTTCGAGCTCCGTAGAGACCAGCACGTCTCCGCAGCCCGACACCGAGGTGTGCATCTTGGCGCCGCCCATCTCTTCCAGCGTCACCTGCTCGCCGATCACCATCTCGGCCATGCGCGGCGAACCCAGATACATGCTGGCGTTGCCGTCGACCATCACCACGACGTCGCAGAAAGCGGGGATATACGCGCCCCCTGCCGCCGAGGGGCCGAACAACAAGCAGACTTGCGGAACCAGGCCGCTCAACCCGACTTGATTGTAGAAGATGCGCCCGGCACCGCGGCGTCCAGGAAACATCTCGACTTGATCCGTGATACGCGCGCCGGCCGAGTCGACCAAATACAAGAGCGGGCACGACAAGCGCAGCGCGGTCTCCTGAATGCGCAAGATCTTCTCGACCGTGCGCTTGCCCCACGAGCCCGCCTTGACCGTCGAATCGTTGGCCATGATCGCCACCGGGCGCCCTGCCACGCGCGCGGTGCCGGTGATCACGCCATCGGCGGGCAGATCCTGAGCCACGCTGTTGGCCAACAATGCGTCCTCGCAGAACGAATCGGGATCCACCAAGTGGGCGATGCGCTCGCGCGCAAACAGCTTGCCCTGCTCCGCGTTCTTCTCGTGATACTTCGGCGCGCCACCCGCTAGCGCGCGAGCCTGTGCGCGCTCGAGCTCTCGTTCATCCATTCTGAGCAGTATAGAAGCACGCGCAAGGCTTGGCTCAAGACTCTTCGATCAGGCGCTTTACCAGCGTTTCCAGGCGTGCGAGCCCGGGCGACGAATAGCCGACCATCACGTCGCGCACGCGGCCGCCCTTGTCGAGCACGAACACCGTCGGCAGCGACATGGCGCGATACGCCTTGGTCGTCGCGCCGCTGGGGTCGGCGAACACCGGATACGCGATCCCCATCTGTAGCGCGGAACGCGTGACCACCGGCATCGACTCGGCCGCGACGCCCGCCACGACGACACCCTGAGGAGTGAAGCGCTCGTGCCAACCCTCCAGCACCGGACTCAGCAAGTGACACGGCCCGCACCAGGACGCCCAAAATTCGAGCACGACGACCTTCCCGCGCAGCCTGGCCAGACGCGGCTCGAGACTGCCCTGCGCGGTCTCGAGCGCCTCGAGCTCGGGCGCCGGCGCACCGACGTACTGCCGACGCATGATCTCGTCATTGCTTGGAAAGCGCTCGAGCTGAATGGCAAGCAAGCGCGTCTCCGCGCCGCGTACGAAGCCGAGACGCAAGCGCTGGCCCGCGCCGGTAACCGCAACCAAACGACTCACATCGTCGGGACGGGCGACATTTTGGCCGTCTACGCTCAAAATCACGTCGCCGCCCAGCACGCCCGAGAGCGCCGCCGGCGAACCGCGCACCACATCGCGCACCAACACGCCGGGCTCACCCGGGCCGCGCATCGAAAGCTCGACACCGAGCCAACCGCGCTCAGCCGCCGGGCGCGGCTCGAGCGAGCGCGGGCCGGACACGTCGGAGGCGCCAGAAGCAGATGCCGCTTCGAGCTCGGCGGTCGCGCGGTCTGACGGTGAGTCCGCCGCCAAGGGCGAGGCCGACGAGACGGGCGCGTGGGTCGACAGTCGTTCGACGGGTGCATGCGTCGGGGTGGTGCTGGCATGGCTGCACCCTGCGCCGCACGCAGCGCATGCCACGAGCAGTCTTGCTCCCCAGTGAGCCGCGTTGAACCGCACTGCCTCGTGGTACCATGCCCGTCCCTTGCGCGCAGCCTGTGCCATTTTCTTCGCGATTGCTCTGCCGGTGCTGCTCAGCGCAGCGTGCGCCGAGACCGCGCAGGGCCCGCTTGCCGGCGCATCGGACGCCTGGGCCCGCGCACCCGAACCGACATTGGCCTCCGCCACGCATCAAGAGCCCGCTCGTTGGGAGGGATACGAGCAGGTGCTGCACTTGCCGCCCGTTACGACCGTGCCGCTCGTATCGCGCGGCCACGCGCCCGAACAAACCGTCGACGTGCGCGCGAACGAAATCGCCCGTACTCCGTACACGGCCCTCGTCACCGACACCGTGTTCCCCGACGGCTCACTGCTCGCCGAGCTCTCCCACGACGCGAACGGCACGGGCTACGTGATGCGCAAAACCGCGGGCGCTTGGACGTATTTCGAGCTCGACGCGCGCGGCGACCTGCTCGCAAGCGGCACGCCGGCCCTGTGCGTCGGCTGCCACGACCAAGCAGCTTCGGACCATGTGTTCGGCCTGCCTCGGTCGCTGAGCGCGCCCTGAATCCGCCGCACACTCAGGAATCTTTCCGACGCGCGCCGCGTTCTGACAGAAGGCTCACGAAATGCGCGTGCATTTCCGGCAAAGTAGCCCAAAATGAGCACAGCCCGAGCGAAGTCACCTTCGTCGGGCCGCGTGCCTCAACAAGCAAAGCGCAAGCAAGCGTAAGCGTAAGAAAAAATCTAAGGAAGCGGAAGCAAAGCTAACTAGTCTCGAAGTGCCGTCGAGCGGCCTAAGAAGAAGCTAAGCGACCTAAGGAACGTCTCGAGGCTGCACCCCGCGAGGCGTTTCGAAGGTTCATAAAAGCAGCTTCTGTGCCAGCTACCGACGCCTCTCGAAAAGCGCAGTTATTCTAGTTAGATAAGCGGGCTTCCAGTGCCGCCGCTCAGACCTGCAACAGGTCTGACCTGGCTTGGCTGTCATGGTGGTCGCCCGCCCCTGAAATCTTTTCAGACCTGGCACACATGCACCCCCGAGCGCGCACCCCCACCCCGCTACATTTTCCACTATCGGTTCCAAAAACCCGTGCTATGCACTCGCCCCCTACGCACCCGTAGCTCAGCTGGATAGAGCATCGGACTACGAATCCGAGGGTCGGAAGTTCGAATCTTCCCGGGTGCGCAAAGAGACGAGAAGCCAACGAGAGTTGGCTTTTTTGCTTTGGGGTGGAAGTGATTTGCATGCTCGGGTGCCGACGCTGGACGCCCCTGGTCGTTTGGTGCGCTAGTGACGGACGGAGGCGAGGATGGCCTCTTCTAACGCGATGACCGCGGGGCCTGCTTGGCGCTCGCGCAAGCGCAGCAGTTGGTACTGCACCGAGGGGATGCCCACGAGGCGGCGGCGCACAGTACCGCGAGGTGGTGAGCAGAAGTCGTTGACGACGGCCAGGCCCATGCCGAGCTCAGCAAAGCGCATCATGAGCTCCCAACCGCTGGCTTCCACGACTGGCGCCCAGGCTTGGTCGGCCGTTGCCCACGCTTGCGCGAGTGTGGCTCTGAGTGGACGCCCCGAGGGTGGTGCGATCAGTGGCTCGTCACGTAGATCACGAACGGTGACCGAGCGTTTGCGTGCGAGGGGGTGGGTCTTGGGCATCACGACCGACGCGCCAATCCTTGCGACTCGCCTCGCGACGATGCTCGGTGGGATGTCGTCGATGACCGTAACGGCCAAGTGCGCCTCACCGAGCTGGACTGCGTTCAACGCTCGGTCTCGATCGAGCGTGAGAACGCGGAGCCTTCCGCTTTTGGCGCGCTGAAAGGCGCGCAGAGATTCGCTTAGCAGGTGAAGAAGTGTACCCTCGCCTGCCGCGAGCACGACCTTGCCTGCGCGAGGCTCTCCGCGTACGTCGTCGATCAGCTGCGCGGCACGTTCCTCTTGCTCGCGACCGAAGGCGAGCACCTTCTTACCTTCGGCCGTCAGGCTCAAGCTCCGTCCTTGTCGGACGTAGAGCGGCGCCCCCAGCGACTCCCCGAGCTTGCGGATTTGTACGTGTAACGCCGGTTGAGAGATGTGCAGGCGCGCTGCCGCGTGCGTGAAGTTCAGCGTCTCCGCGAACGTCACGAAGGCACGAACCCACTCGGAATTAATCATAACTAAGCACTATAGTGCATGCCAAAGCAATAGTGGGAGCAG
>DASSMT010000507.1:0-30605 GCA_035688655.1 Polyangiaceae bacterium
CAGAACCCGTGGGCGTGAAGGGACCGATCGCTTGCGAGAAGGAGAAAACGACCTACTACTTCGAGTTCGACTACACCGGAGACAAGTTCTGGGGCCTGATCCCAGTGATTGGCGGGCCGCGCGATCTGCTATTCGAGTACGGCCTGCCCTGGGCAGCCAGCTGTCCGTGGGACCCCGCGAATGATTGGAGCATTCAATCCCTCGAGCTCGGCGAGACGGAGCAGGTGGTCAAGACGAAGAACATCACGGTCTACAGCAAGGGAGAGCTGATCTGGGGCAACGAGCCGCCCTGCAACGGCGAGCCGAAGCAGACACCTCCGCCGCCCGAGATCTCGTATCCGCCGCGCTGAGGCCGGAGTGTCGAAACGGCGTCGCAGCAGGGCATCGGGGCCGAGCGCTGGACAGTGAAGCCCGAGTAGCGTTCGATCGCCCCGTAACGGCCGGCTTTGCCCGGGTCCGGCTTTACCCGGGTAAAGAGGGAGGCGATTCATGACTGAAACGCGCGTCGCTCAGCGGTCTCCGGAGCTCGCCGGTTTCGCCTGGAGTACCGGCGCCTGTGGCAAACTTGGCGAGTGCTCGTGCCGCCCTGGTTCCCGCTCGCGGGCCGCCGGCGCATCGAGCAGGCGCGCCGCAAGCTCTCGGCGATCCTGGTCGAACTCATCAAGCAAAAGCGCGCGGCCCCGGGGCAGGATCTGCTGTCGAAACTAGTCGCGCTCCAAGACGAGGACGGCAAAGGCCTGAGCGACGAGCAGCTGCTCGACGAAGCGATGACGCTGTTCCTGGCCGGGCACGAGACGACGGCGCTCGCACTCACCTACACCTTCCAACTGCTCTCCGGCGAGCCCGACACCTATCGGAAGTTGCTCGAAGAGATCGACACCGTCCTCGCGAGTCGCGCTCCCTCGCACGAAGACGTCGAACGGCTCGTGTACACCGGCGCGGTCGTGCGTGAGGCGCTCAGGCTCTATCCTCCGGCGTGGAGCATGGGCCGGGAGATCACCACGCCCGCGCTCGACGTCGCCGGGCTGCACATTCCAGGCGGGACGGGCGTGATGATGAGCCAATGGGTGGTCCACCGCGACGCACGCTGGTACCGCGAGCCCGAGCGTTTCCGGCCCGAGCGCTGGCTCGGCTCGGAATGCGCCGATTTGCCTCGATTTGCCTACTTTCCGTTCGGCGGCGGCCCGCGCGTGTGCGTCGGCCAGCATTTTGCCCTGCTCGAGCTGGTGCTGATCGTGGCGCGCATCGGACAGTCCTACGTCTTCGACCGCGTCGACGAAAAGCTCGTGCCGATGCCAGGTCGTCACACTCCGACCGGGCGGCCCTGTGAACTTCCGCGTGCGGCAGCGCCACCCCTCAGGCCGAGCGACGAAACGCCACGCCGCAGAGTGAGCGCGCCGAGGTGACCGGCTGACCAGCTCAGAATCGTCTCGAGCGATGCTGCGTGCGCAGCAATTGCAAGCGGCCACGAAACGGTGCCGCCACACTTACCCTCAGGGGGTGCGCTACCGACCCACGCATTTCTCCCAAATGATGGGTTGAACGGGCAAGTTGGACACGCGCGCGAAACACCATGCGGATGATGCTCGGTCTCGCTTGCAGCGAAGGAGACCGAGATGCCGAAACAGCGCTTGGTAGTCATCGGCAACGGCATGGCGGGTGCCCGCGTCGTAGAAGAGGTCCTCGCGCAGGGCGGGGCCGACCGTTTCAAGATCGCTGTCTTCAGCGACGAGGCGAGTGGCAGTTACGATCGCATGCAACTCGCGGACGTGATGAATGGTTCGCAAGCCGAGAGTGAGATCGTACAGCGCAGCTTCGACTGGTACCGAGAAAACCAAATTCAGCTGAATGGTGGGCAGCGGGCCGTGCTCGTCAGTCGACCGACGCGTACCGTGTATGGCTCGGCGGGTGTCGCCGAGCACTATGACAAGTTGGTATTCGCGACCGGCAGCAGCCCCTATTTTCCGCCGCTCGAGAACCTCTTCGACGTGAACGGAGCGCGCCTCGCCGGTGTCAGCGGCTTCCGCACCTTGGACGATTGCCGGACGATTGCGGCTCTCGCCGGAGAATCTCGCCGCGTTGCCGTAATTGGCGGTGGTCTACTGGCGCTCGAAGCAGCGCGAGGTCTGACCGGCAATGGCCGCGAAGTGCACATGATCCACAGCGGGTCTCAGCTGATGAACCAACACCTGGACGAGTATGCCGGTCAAATCGTGCAACGACTCGTCGAGCGCGCGGGCATTCGGGTCCATCTGAACCAAACAGTGCGCTCGCTGACTGGTCAACGGCGCGTGAGCGGCTTGGTGCCTTCCGACGGCACGCGCATGGACTGCGAGCTGGTCGTCGTATCGGCCGGGCTGATCCCGAACACCTGGCTCGCCTACCAATGCGGCCTCACCGTGGAACGAGGAATTGCCGTCGACGCTCAGCTGCGCTCGCTCGACGACCGCGACATCTATGCGCTGGGCGAGTGCGCCCAGCTGCGCGACCGAATTCATGGCTCGAAAGACGCCATCGTCGAGCAAGCGCGCATCGTCGCCGCGCAGCTGCTGGATGACCATTCGAGCGCGCGCTACCGCGGACACGGCGGCGTGCGCATGAAGGTGATGGGGATGAACGTGGCATCGATTGGAAACATTCGTGCGACGGCCGATCGAGATCAGATCACCGAATATTGCGATCCCGGGCAGAACCAGTACCGCAAGGTCGTGCTTCGCGACCGGCGGCTGGTGGGCGCGATTCTACTCGGCGAAATCAGCGCATTTTCGGCCTTGAGCGAGGCATTCGAGTCGAATGCGAGACTGTCCGATGACGAGCTAGCGGAGCTGATCGTGCCGACCATGAGCAAAACCAGCGGCTGGGCACAAGTGGCCTGAGCGTAATCCCTGCTGTGCCTCTGCGTCCGGACAGGACGAGAGCCCGGGTTTGATCGCTCGGAACACAATGACTATTGAGCGTTCTGGTCCGTCGAACGATGACATTGGAATGGCTTCTTTCATCGCTTCGGGGAAAAGAGTGCGAGCCGAACCAGGACGCAATCGTTGGACTGCCTTTCACGGAGGGGTAGCGCTCGAGTGCAGCGGCGGTGTGAAGCTGTGGAAGCTGGTGCACTTGCACTACACACTCTGTGTCTTGCATCGCGGTCGGGCAGATTGGAAGTACCGACAAAGCCACTTTTCCGTGGAGCCGGGCGCGATCTACGTGTGCGAACCCGGTGAAGCGCACGAAACCTCCAGGGTCTATTGCCCGGGCGACTTCACCGTGCTGTTCCTGGATCCGAGCGAGATTCGCGCCGTGGCCGACGAGCTGGGCATTCGCGGTGAACCGCACTTCCCCTTGGAAGGGATTGAGAGTCCGGAGAGTCTCTCGGCGTTCTCGCGCTTTCGGGCTCAGCTCGCCGACTCGTCCCCCGCGCAGCTCGAGCAAGCGTTGGCAGGCTTGACTTCACAGCTGCTGTTGAGCGCCAATCCGAGCGCACAGTCACTCAGGGCCTCCGAGAGCGCGCTGGTCCGCGCGCGGCGCCTGCTCGAGGACCAGTTTCTGGCAGATCCCACGCAGCGGCTGTGCGTGCGCAGCCTGGCGCGCGACGTCGGAGTGCCGTACCACTCCCTGGTGCACGGCTTCTCCAAATATTACGCCATCGCACCGTATGAGTTCGTGAGCTCCATGCGCGCGCAATACACGCTCTCGGAGCTGCGACGCGGTCCGAGCAGCGAGTGCTCGACCTTGACCGGCGTGGCCCACAAGTGGGGTTACGCCGACAGCGCGCACATGACGCGCGCGCTACGTCGACACTTCGCCGCAACGCCGGGTACGCTGGCGCAACAGCTCAATCCAAGTTGGACGCGTTCGCGTCGCAGCTGACGTCCAACTCAGAGTGGCGGCTGGGCTGCCAAAAACTGCCCGCAGATAATGGCGAAGCCGAGCGCGAGCGCAGAATAAATGCAGGATAGGCTGCGGTTCAGCCATCGGGCGTGGCGAGGCCAAGTCGGCCCGATGACGAGCAGTTGAAGTGACGCGCGCGTCGTCCAAGCGAACGCCTGCAGGAGGCACAGCGCCCGCCCCACTTCGCTCGTGATCGCGGCTCGCGGATAGAGCAGCCCAATCACGCCCGTTCCACAGACGTACACTACGATGCCGATGCCCAGGGCGACGACCAATCTCCGACTCACGGGCGTGAGTTTCGACAAGTCGTCGCGCCACGCAAGAACGCGCTGTCCGACAATCATGCCGGGCAGCTGCAGGAACTGCAGCCCAGAGAGGAGCACCAGCAGGCGTATGGGATCGGTCAGCACATGCCACCTCCGTTCCGTACGGGAGACTCGTCGGTCTCCGCAGTCAGTCCTTGGATTCGCTGCTGGATGGCGGCCGGAACCTCGCTGGGGTCGACCTGAACGTCGAACAAGGTCGGCGTGCCACGCGTCAGAGCTCGTTCGAGCTGGGATTCGAACGCGGCGCAACTCGTGACGACTTCTCCGTGTGCCCCGAACCCGCGCGCGTACGCGACGAAGTTCAACTTGTAGCGGTAGTCCGGGTTCGGTATCGCATCCGGACCGAACCAAGCGCGGGAACCCTGTCGGACCATACCCGCGCCCCCGTCGTTCAAGACGATCACGATCAACGGCAGCTCCAGCTCTACTGCGGTGTGCAGGTCACCGCCCGCCATGGCCATCGATCCGTCACCGGTCAGCGCGATGACGGGCTCTTTACCTCTGGCGAGTGAAATCCCGATCGCTGCCGGCAGCGCGAAGCCCATCGTGCCCCAGTCGAGACTCACCTGAAAGTCGCGCGCTCGCTGGCGCACGAGACGCTCGATCGCCCAGCACATCGCGTTGCCAGCGTCCGCACACAGCGGCACTTCGATTGCGACGCGATTCAACACCGAGAATAGGCCCTGTGGCTTGACCAGGCAATCCTCGTCGGGGGCTCCCGTGAAGCTCGGAATGGCGGACTGACTACCGCTCGTGCTGGCTGTCAGCACCAGCTTCGGCGTGCCGTCGGCCAAGCTGCGATTGATCGAGCCCAGGATGCGATGGATATCACCGGAAAGCCCAATCGACTGTTCGTGGTGCGCGACGAGTCGCGTCGTGTCCAGGTCCACGCGCACCACTCGCGGACCCAGCAGTCGCGGGTGCCAATCACCCGACGACTGCTCGAGCAGACGGCTACCGAGGATCAGCAGTGCGTCGGAGGCGATCACGGCTTGGCGAGCGGCTGCGTGTCCAGCAAAACCCCAAACTCCGACCGCCTGCGCGTGCTGCTCGGGAAACACGCCCTTTGCTCCGGCCGTCGATGCGACGCGCAGCCGGGGTATGCGCGCACACAATTCGAGCAAGTCCGCCGTCGCACCGGAGCGGATCGCGCCGCGACCCACGAGGCACACCGGTCGCTCGGCCTCCTCGAGCCATCGTACCGTTCGCTCGATGTCCGTGGGTTCGCTGCTGGTCGACTGGAACTGCCGCGCCTCGCTCACGGTTCGCCTCCTACGCTCAGATCCCAATGATCACAGCACACGGTCAGGTTGACTGGACCCGGGCTGGGGGCTTTGGCGAGCGCGACCAGATCGCGCACCATGAATTCGAGTTGTCGCGGCTCGAGCAGCTGTTCGCTGCGTTTGGTGATCGGCGCGAAAAAGCGCGCGCTGTCCAGGTCCTGTACTGCTCCGCGCGCTGCTTTCTGGCTGGCGGGGCGTGCCGAGATCACGAACAGCGCCGCTTGCTCGCGCAGCGCATGCAAGACGCCGTTGGTGGCGTTCGCTGCTCCGGGGCCCGAGGTCAGGGCGACTGCTGCCGGCACCCCCGTATCGTGGAAATAGGACGCAGCCATGATGCACGCGGCGGTTTCGTGTCGAGCAATGATGACCCGATAGGCGCTGCGCTTGCAGGTTCGCAAGAATGGCATCAATGGTCCGCCGGGGACCGTGAAGATCAGCTTCACGTCCAAGCTGACTAGACTCTGCAAGATGAACTCGGGCACGGTGGCTCGTGGCGGCAGCCGCGTTTCGCTGATGAATCGCATGACGGAAGACTCCTCCTTGGGGGCACGTGAGATGGGCCCGCGTCGCTTGGTGCAGGACGTGTGCCGTCGTTCGGCGTGCCTCCGCCCCGACGACGCGCCGCAATTTTCGCGACAAAGGCCGACTACCAGCGGAGTTCACGCGCGTCCGCGGGCGCCCGCGGACGCCCACGGGCAGCACTTGCGGGTCGCCAGCGTGCACGCGCGCGAGCGCGGTCGTCAGCCGCGCAGGCCGTTCTTTGCCAGGTGCCGTTTGACGGTCGTGACGGGGATGCCTGTGGCGCGAGCAATGCGCGTGGCGACGCCGCCGTGCTGGTCGTTCAGAGCCTTCCAGTCGAGTGCCGTCGGCTCGCTTGCCCCGTGGCTCGCGGGAGCGATCAGGTGAGCGTGCCAAAGCTGCTGCTCGTCTGCCGCAGCCCGCAGACCAGCGGCCAGATTTTTCAGCTCGCGCACGTTGCCGGGCAACGGCAGGCACAGCAGCGCCTCGACGAAGCTCGCGCTCAGGCCTCGTGTCGGGCGGCTCGAGAAAGCTTGGAACAAGCCGAGAATATCCTCACGACGCTCGCGGAGCGGCGGCAAACGTAGCTGATGCGTCGTCAGTCGAAAGTACAGATCCTCTCGAAATCGTTTGCTGCGGCAAAGCGCAAACAAATCCTCGTGGCTGGCGGAGACCACGCGGACATCGACGCGCTGTGCCTGACTCTGCCCGAGCGGCGTGATTTGACCGTTCTCCAAGAGACGCAGCAAAAGTGGCTGGATCTCCGGAGACAGCTCGGCGATTTCATCGAGAAAGAGTGTCCCGCCGTGGGCGGCGCGAGCAGCGCCCTGACTGCTTTGGGTTGCACCGCTGAACGCCCCTTTGACGTGCCCGAAAAGGGCGGGACTTGCCAGCTCTCCGCGAAGCGCGCTGCAATTCAACGCGACGAATTGGCCGTCTTTCGCGCGGCCTTGATGCAAGATTTCGGCGATGGCTTCCTTGCCCGTCCCCGACTCACCGTGAATGTACACGGGGCCATCGACGTGAGCGAGAGCGCGCGCCTGTTCCACGATCCATTTCAGCTTTCCGGAGCCCAACGGCGCGGTCGCAGCCGAATTCAGCAGCGGGGCAAACTCAAGCTCGGCGTCCGGAGAATAAACCAGTACGCCCACGGTCCCGCCCAGCCTCAATACCGAGCCATCGCGCAGCAGGGCCTTGTTCACCGGCACTCCGTCTACGTGAACGCCATTGCGGGATCGCAGATCGGAAATTTCGCAGAGCGTGCCGCGCACGCTCAAAAGCGCGTGTTCGCGCGACACTTCCGAGTCGCTGAGCACGCTCGCACACTCGGGAGCTCGACCGATTTTGGCGTTGCCATCGCGCAATCGAACGATTTTGGCTTCGGGGAAGACCCAGTGCAAAGCCCAGATGAAGGGTCGTTCGCTCGGTCGAGCCGTCGACTTGGATTCGGCGGTCGTGCGCCCCGACGGCTGGTCCTTCTTGTGCGAGCTCATGGCGAGCTCACGCAGCGAAAGCCGAAACTGACGTCGGTTTGGGCCACCGCCGCGCGCAGGCGAGTCGTCGCGGTGGCGCGATTCGACCCGTGATCCCAGCTGCCGCCGCGGAGCACGCCCCAACCAGAATCGTTGTGCTGCAGGGCGTCGACCGACGCGTGCTCGGCGGGGTCGACCTCCCAATCGTCTTCTACCCATTCCCAAACGTTTCCGGCCAGATCAGCCACGCCGAAGGGGCTCAACGCGGCCAGCGCTCGCGAGCCAATCTCTCGCGTTTGGAGCGGAGCGCGCTCGCACAGCGGCGATACGACGGCCATCTCACAAGAAGCCGGCGGCTGATTGCCCCAAGGGTAGAGTCGTTGATCGTCGCCGCGCGCAGCGTGCTCCCATTCGGCCTCGCTCGGTAGACGCTTACCGACCCAACGGCAGTAAGCTCGCGCTCGAGAACGATCGACACAATTGATCGGGTGATGTTCGCGTCCAGGCGCTTGCGCATTGCACAGTGAAGCGAGCTTCGGATCGGCGGAGATACTCTCGAGACAGCCGCCCGCGCGCACGCATTCGCGATAGCCGAGGACGTCGACCTCGAAGGCGTCGATGTAAAAGCTTCGACTGAACGAGAAACGAGCGCCGCTCGGTCCGGCGCGCAGCAGCCCTGCGTCGCCGAGATCGTTTTGCCACGGGCCCAGTGCAAACTGCCCCTTGGGCACGAAGCGCATCCCGGGTGGGGGAACGGCGGGCTGCATCGACGCGAGCTGAACGCTGGGCAAGCTCGCACGAGCGTTCAGCTGCGGCGTGCGCTGCGCCAAGAAATGAAGCGCCCACGCCGAGAGTGGCACCCCCAGCAGCGTCGCGAACAGCAGTGACCGGCGAATGCGCAGCGCGGGTCGGGCCCCCGAATTGCCCAGGGCAGGTGGCTTCGGTTCTACCGCGGCGGCGGCGGTCGTCGAGAGCGGCGGCGTCGATGGCAGACAAGCTTCCACGGGCGCTGCAGGCCAAGCCGCTCGCAACGCGGGGCTCTCGGCATGCGGGGACTCCGCGGGCGCTCGAGTAGTGGCCAGCTCGAGCGTGTGGCCCGCTCGCCAGGGCGGCGCGTTCTTCGCCCATGGCAAGCGAATTGCGGACAGGGCGCGCCAGGCCTCACGCGCATGGGGGAAGCGTTCGTGCGGCGCACGCGCAACGGCGCGAGAGAACCAAACGTCGAACTCGGGCGGTAGCGGCTCGGGCGTGCCGAGCTCGCGTGCGCGCGCGCCGGCCGAGCACAGGGAGTCGACCGCGATCTCCTTGACGATGGCGACGAGATCGCGCTCTGCGTGCCAATAGCTTTCGCCGGTGATCAGCCAAAATGTCAGTAGTCCCAAAGCCCAAACGTCCGCTTCGGGTCCGATCGGGCTACCCAGGATCGCTTGCTCCGGAGCTCCCCAGAGCACGGTCCGCAGGCTGCTCGTGACGCGCGCCTCGCCCGCGCCCAGAAACTTGGCGATGCCGAAATCCAGCACTTTGATCGTGAATGGGAGGCCCGGCGTCTCGGCGCGGGCCAAGAGCACGTTCTCGGGCTTCAAATCGCGGTGCACGACGCGTGCGTCGTGAGCGCACGATAGCGCGTGAAAGAGCTGCTCCAAAAGCACGCTGGCGTCCGTCGCGCCGGGCACCCCGAAGCGCTCCATGGTCACATCGAGCGTCCGCCCTTCGAGGTACTCCATGGCCAGCCAGGGCAAGCCGAGCGCGTCGTCGACGCCAGCGGCGATCACCTCGATCACGTGGTCGCTCTTGATGTGAGCCCCGACCCGGGCTTCCTCGCTGAACCTGCGTTCGAACTCCAGATCACCGCGAAAGCGCTGGCGCATGACCTTGAGCGCACGCAGCGCGTCGGTGGACTTCTGACGCGCGAGGTAGACGGAGCCCATGCCCCCTGCCCCCAGCTCGCGGATGACCTCGAAATCTCCGCCGATACGCTGGCCTTGTGCCAAGGAGATCTCGCCGATCACGTGGCGAAGTCCCCCTGGCTTTGGCGGGCGGCAGCGGCGAGCAGCACTAGTGAGCTCCCAGCTGGCATGTCCCGCGCTCACAGTGATGAGCTTGCGCCGCGCATCCGCCGCAGGAGCGCACCAGATTGTCGTCCGGCAACTCCCTGCAATAGTTGCCGACCGAATCGAGGCGCGCGCCGGTCACCCGCAGGGAGTCGACGTTGGCTTGATTGACGAGCACCCAAGCGCAATCCAAACCCCGGCTCTTTCCCGGGCATTCGAGCGGGATGGCTTGGGTGCAGTCCGCATCGGTCGAGCAACTCCGGTGGTCTTTGAGCCAAGGTTCCAGCTGCGCGAGGAGCTTGCCGCGGAGTGCCGCGCTCGTGCCACACGCGCGCTCCGCGAGCTCGGGCGCGACTTGCTTCTCCAAGCGCGCCCGGCCGGGAGACTGGCTGCCCGCGGCGCGCGGACACGCCCCCGTGCTGTCCGGGCTCAAAACCGCCAGCTCGACGCGCCGGTTCTGCGCGCGTCCGTCCTCTGTCTCGTTGCCGGCGATCGGGCGTTCGCCGCCGAAACCGATCGCCACCAGGCGATGCGGAGCGATGCCTGCGCGAATCAGCCATTGCCGCACCGCTTCCGCGCGCTCACGCGACAGCTGCTGGTTGGTGCTGGCGCTTCCGCGCTCGTCGGTGTGCCCTTGCACTTGCACGCAGGCGATCTTCGGCTGCTCGTTCAGCGTCTTGGCTACCGCCAACAAGGTGTCTTCCGTCTTGTCGATGCGGTCGAGCTCGGCGCTGCTCGGCTGGAAGAAGACTCGGCCGTTGAGCTTCAATTGGCCGTCCTCGACCGCGACCAGCTTACGCCATTCCTCGCCACTGCCGCCGGCAGGTCCGGTATAGTCGAGCCCTTGTTCCGAGTAGAAGGGACCGCCGGGTCGCACTGAAAAGGGCGCCGCCTGTTTCGTTCCCGGGAGCGTCACACTGACGTTGAGCGATACCGCCTCACCTGCAGCCAAATATTCAATCAGAATCTGATGGCGACCTGCCCCCAGATATACCTTCTGATTGCCCCCGGGCTGCGACGACGGCGAGGACGGAGCATCGAACAATGCAGCACTGTCGATCGCGATGCGAGCATCCGCGGAGGCGACGACTCCAAAATCGAATACACCCGACGTCGTAACCTTGAATGTGCCCTGATAACGGACCGCGTAGGTCTGCTGCGGGTTCGCGTTGGGTAGTGCTTCGTTCAACTTCTTGTCGCTGAAGCTCCACTCACAGCCCCACAGTGAAGCACTCGGGGCGCGCTCGGCGTAGTCGGGCTCGAGGCGGGTCAGCCCAGCAGCTTGGGGGTAGACTTGACCACTCAGACAGCCGTCCACCGCCTTGTCGAATCCAAGCGCATAATGGGGATTCCCGACCGGCGGAGGAGGGCGCGCTGGCCGCGATGCCTGCTCCATTCCCGCGGGGCGAGCTGGACTCGCGCTCGCGGGAGATGCTGCATCCGTCCCGGTCAAGTCTTTGATCGACAATCGCACGCTCTCGTCGCGCGCGGGGCGCGGAGCACTTGCAGTGCAGGCCCAGCTCGAGAAGGCGACGAACGAAAGCGACTTGGCAAGCCCCGGTGACATCGTATTGGGCGGACCATAGCGGAACTCGCGGTAGTGGTTAAGACGGTCGGCCAAAGAGTTCGCAATTCCATTCAATCGCTGGCGATCGATATTCGGTATCCACTGACATCAGGCTTTCGTAGGTCGACAGCCTGGGTCGGTCGAGCGCCGGTCTGATTCGACAGACTGAACTTCTCTCACGCTGCGCGCGCCGAGACGCGCGTCGAAGCGTCTTCAATCGCCAATCTTCCAGCGCCAGCGCATCAGGGCAGATGCATTCAAATTTCGAGCGAAAGGCTTTCTTCGAATGATTAACTACCGGTTTCCGTCGTGTGTAATTTGGATGACACTGGGTTGCTCGGCGCTGCTGGTTGCTCAGCGGACGGCGCAGGCGCAGGAGACGCCGGCGCCAAATCCTACAGAACCGCCGCCCGTGACCTTCGAGACTCCGAGCGCTCCTACAGCCCCTGCGGATGCACCTGCCGAAACACCCGCGCCGGCCCCGACGTCGTCTGCAAGCGCTGCACCTCCTGCGTCTCCGCCAGTCAGCGAACCCCCCGCGCCCGCCAAAGTCGCGAAGAAGGATCGCGTGCGTTTCGAGATTGGCGGACGAGTGGGCTATGCCATGCCGATCGGCAGCCTTTCGTCATCGACCAAGCTCAACGATGTGTTCACAGGCACGATCCCCGGGGTGCTCGACCTTTGGGCGCGTATCCCGGGCGGGTTCGCGATCGGCGGCTATTTCGGCCTCGCCGCGGGTATTCAGGGCCACGCCTTGGATTCTTGCGCGAACTGCTCCGCGCTCGATTTTCGCGCTGGCCTACAGGCGGCCAAACATTTCAAAGACACGGCGATACTCGACCCCTGGGTCGGCATCGGCATCGGTTGGGAGTGGGCCAGCGTCAGTCAGATCTTCCATACCCAAGGGGTCGAATTCACCTCCGACAGTACGTACTCGGCATTCCCCGAGCTCTCGGCGCACGCCGGGCTCGATATCGGCGGAGAAACGGTCGCCTTCGGGCCCTACGTGTCCATCAGCTACGCTCCGTTCAATAAAGTGAAGTCGACGCTGTCGTGCTCCGATATTCGCTGCACCAACGAAAACATCGTCACCGGCTCGTCCGACGTCGACGGCGGGGGACACGGTTGGTTCTCCTTCGGGGTCCGAGGCACCTATATGCGCTGAAAGCGAGCAGCACTGCAGCCCGCGAGCAAGCGTCGAAGATACAGAGCAACCGTCAGCAATTGGAGCCGATCATGAAGCACTTCATCGCTTGGTTGGGACTCGGAATACTGGCCTACGGCGGCTGCCAGCTTCCAGACACGGAGGAGACAGGGGGTTCGTGCACCCGCGACAGTAGTCTCGCCTGTCAGACCGGCTGGGAGGGTTATCGCTGCTCGGGGAATGCCAGCCCGAGCGGCAATTGCGGGCAGCCGAACGCGACCACGAGTGGCTTCTTCTCCAGTGAGCCGGGGACCTATTGCTGCTCGACCAGCGGCGCCGGGAACCCCAAATGCGATGGCGCGCTCGGCTGCCTCGCACCAGAGGACTGTCCGAGCGGCATGTACTGCGGCTGCGCCGCGTGCGGCTTCTTCTGCGGGCATTGCGTGGAGACTCCGAGTTGCGGCGACCCCAACCCGCTTGGCTACACGTTGTGCGACAGCGATGGTCACTGCCCGAACGGCGCCACGTGCACGTTGAACTCGGCGGGCCACAAGGTTTGCACGGACTTCGACAAGTGCGTGGCGCCGGCCGCTGGGGGCTCCTCGGGTCAAGGCGGACGCGCCGGCTCTGATTCCGGCAGTTCCGGAGGTAGAGGCGGTAGCGGCGGCGCGAGCGGGTCAGTGACAGCAAGCGGCGGGTTCGCCGGAACGAGCGGGTCGGCAAGCGGTGGCTCAGCCGGAACGTCAGCGAGCGGCGGAGAAGCCGGAACGAGCGTGTCCCTGAGCGAAGCGGGCAGCGCCGGTGAAGCCGAGCTCGGTGGTTCCGCTAGCACCGGCGGCAACGGATCAAGCGGCGGCGCGGGCGCGCCAGCGTTTCCCGCGGGCGGCGCCTCAACGCCATGACGATGCGCCGCCCTTGCGGAGTTAGTAAGCCGTCAGCCCCTGATCGCGGAATAGCGCGACGGCCCGCTCGGTCGCCTCGAGCGTCGGCTCTGGGGTGTCATCGAGCTGGTAATGAATGCCCAACTTCTGCCATTTGAAGCGGCCCAGCTGGTGGAAGGGCAGCACGTCGACGCGTTCGACGTTGGCCAAACTGGCCGCAAAACGGGCGATGTTGCGGATGTCCTCCGCAGCGTCGGTGAGGCCGGGTACGAGCACGAACCGCACCCACACGGGCTTCTTCGCCTGCGAAAGGCGCCGCGCAAAGCCGAGCGTCCGCTCCTGGTCGCGACCTGTGAGCAGCTTGTGTTTGTCATTGCCCCAAGCCTTGAGCCCGAGCAGCACGAGGTCGACGGTCGAAAGTTCCGCGTCGCTGAGCTTGTCGCCGAAATAGCCATTGGTCTCGAGAGCAGTGTGGACACCCATGCCCTTGGCCGCGGCCAGCAATTTCACGATGAAGCGGTCCTGCATCAGCGGCTCACCGCCACTGAACGTGACGCCGCCGTTCATCACCTTGAGGTCACGCGCGTACTTGCGCAGCTCTTCCGTGGCGCGCCACACCGTCACGGGAATGCCGTTGCGCATCGCCCAAGTATCCGGATTGTGGCAATACAGGCAGCGCCACATGCAGCCCGTGGTCCATGCGACCACTCGCACACCGGGCCCGTCCACCGCCGAACCCGTCGTGAATGAATGCAGAAAGCCCAGATCGCCGCTGGCCAGGGCGCTCTGCACGTCGGTTTCCGGAACGCCGTCACCCAGGTGCACGCGCAGGTCGAACGGGCTGTGCGCCGAAAGCGGCGTCTCACCCGCCATGGAAGGTCCGGTTGATCACATCCATCTGCTGCTCGCGCGTGAGACGAACGAAGTTCACCGCGTATCCCGACACGCGGATGGTCAGGCTCGGATATTTCTCCGGGTGCTCCATGGCATCAAGCAGCGTGTCGCGATTGAGCACGTTGATGTTCATGTGGTAGCCGGTGGATCCGAAGTACGCGTCGAGGATGCCCGTGAGATTGCTGACACGCTCCTCGGGAACGCGCCCGAGGCCCGTGGGCACCAAAGTGGTCGTCAGCGAAATCCCGTCTTGCGCGTCACGGTACGGTATCTTTGCCACCGATGCGGCCGAGGCGTGGATGCCGTGCGTGTCGCGGCCGTGCATGGGGTTGGCACCCGGGGCAAAGGGCTGGCCCTGGCGTCGTCCATCCGGGGTGTTGCCGGTGGCCTTGCCGTACACCACGTTCGAGGTGATGGTCAGAACCGACTGCGTGTGGAGCGCATTGCGGTAAGTGGGGTACTTGCGTAACTTCTTCATGAAGGTGCTCACACACCACACCGCGAGCTGATCCACGCGGTTGTCATTGTTGCCGAACTTGGGAAAATCTCCGTCGATCGCGTAGTCGTCGATCAACCCGCTCTGGTTGCGAATGACCGAGACCTTGGCGTACTTGATGGCAGAGAGTGAATCCGCCACGACCGAGAGTCCGGCGATTCCGAAGGCCATGGTGCGTACCGGTGCATAGTCGTGCAACGCCATCTCGATGCGCTCGTAGGCATATTTGTCGTGCATGTAGTGAATGATGTTCATGGCGTTCACGTACACACCCGCCAGCCACTCCAAAGTGGCGTCGAAGCGCGCGACAACCTCGTCGAAATCGAGCACCTCGCCTTTCACCACCTCCCGGGGCGGCGCTATCTGCTCGCCGCTGAGCTCGTCGCGCCCGCCGTTGATGGCGTAAAGCAGCGCCTTGGCGAGGTTGCAGCGCGCGCCGAAGAACTGCATCTGCTTGCCCACCAACATGGGCGAGACGCAGCAGGCGATGGCGCCGTCATCACCCCAAGCTGCGCGCATGATTTCGTCGCTCTCGAACTGCAGCGAACTGGTGTCGATGGCCACCTTCGACGAGAACCGCCGGAAGCCATCCGGCATGCGCGGCGAATACCAGACGGTGAGATTGGGCTCCGGCGCGGGACCGAGGTTGTACAAAGTCTGTAGCAGCCGAAAGCTGCTGCGCGTCACCAGGGTTCGACCATCATCGGCCATGCCACCGATCGATTCGGTGACCCAGGTGGGGTCACCGGCAAACAGCTGGTCGTATTCCGGCGTGCGCAGGAATCGCACGATGCGCAGCTTGATCACGAAGTCGTCGATGAGCTCCTGCGCTCGAGACTCCGTGAGCATGCCTTCAGCGAGATCGCGCGCGAAGTACACGTCGAGGAACGTGGATACGCGCCCGAGCGACATGGCAGCGCCGTTCTGCTCCTTCACGGCGGCGAGGTAGGCGAAGTACAGCCATTGCACGGCCTCCCTCGCGGTCTTCGCCGGTCCCGAGATGTCGAAACCATAGGCCTGCGCCATTTTCAACAGCTCTCTGAGGGCACGCACCTGCTCGGAGAGCTCCTCGCGGTCGCGGATGATGCCGTCGGTAGACATCTCGGTATCGAGCGCGTTGCGCTCTTGCTGCTTGTGCTCGATCAGTCGCTTGACTCCGTACAGCGGCACGCGCCGGTAATCGCCGATGATGCGACCGCGACCGTAGGCGTCCGGTAAGCCCGTGAGCACGTGCGAGCTGCGGCAGCGGCGCACGTCCGCGGTGTAAGCGTCGAACACGCCCTCGTTGTGCGTCTTGCGGTACTTGCTGAAGGCTTCGACGACGTGCTCATCGGGTTCGTAGCCATAGGCCTTGAGCGCAGCGACCACCATGCGCAGGCCGCCGTTCGGCATGATGGCGCGCTTGAGCGGCGCCTCGGTCTGAAGACCGACGATGAGCTCGTTTTCTTTGTCGATGTAGCCGGGACCGTGCGCGGTGATCGAACTCGGGACCTGTGAGATATCGAGCACGCCCTTCTTGCGCTCTTCGACGAACAGCTCTTGCAGTTTCTGCCACAGCCCCTGCGTGCGTTTCGTCGCCGGGGCCAAGAACTTTTCGTCGCCCTCGTAGGGCTCGTAGTTGAGCTGGATGAAGGCACGAACGTTGATTTCGGTCTGCCAGAGCGCTCCCTTGAATCCTCGCCAGGCGGCATTCACATCGTCACGAGCGGAAATCGCTGTCAGCGTGGCGGCCATGGTCACTCTCCTCGGCGCAGTCCGAGCCGCGCCAGCGTGGGGCGCGCTCGCGAGTTTTTGTTTGCTGGGGAGTTTAGGATAAGCGCCGGGTCACTGCCCGCCTAGGGTTCGCGAGAAGCGCCCGACCGGCGAGCGCTCAGCTCCTGTTGCAGATCTGACCGCTGCCCTCTCCGACTGGAACGCGATGACAGCCCCTCCCAGCAAAAAACGCCGAGCGGGTCAGCCCACGCGCGACCAGACGGATAGTCTTTCCTGCTTTCGGGTGTGAAAGTCACCTCCCTCACTGCTCCTCGTGGCCGACAATCCGCTAATATTCGGGTGAATTCCAGCAGCTGACCCGACCGCCATGAAGCATGCCCCAATTGAAGCCTTCGTCTTCGACGCTTACGGGACGTTGTTCGATCTCCGCGCGCTCACGCACGCCTGCGAGACCCTTTGGTCGGACAAGGGCGCGGCGGTGGCCGATCTGTGGCGTCGCAAACAGCTGGAGTACACGTGGCTGCGTACGATCATGGGCAAATACGAGCCGTTTTCGGCCGTGACTGCGGCCGCGCTCCGGTTCTCCGCTGCAGCCAATGGCGTGGAACTCTCCGACGACGCCTCCGCGCAGCTGCTCGGCGTGTATCGCGTGCTCCCGCTCTACCCGGAGGTTCGGACCACGTTGTTCGCGCTCAAAGCCAGCGGCCGAAAGCTCGCCGTGCTGAGCAACGGTTCACCCGACATGTTGGAACCATTGGTCACTCATGGCGGCATCGCCGGCGAGCTCGAATGCGTGCTGAGCGTCGACGCGCTCGCGGCGTTCAAGCCCGCGCCTGCCGTGTATCACTTCGCTTCAGGAAGCCTGGCCGTCGACCTGTCGCGCATCGGCTTCGTCTCTTCGAACGGCTGGGACATCGCCGGGGCTCACGCCGCAGGGCTGACCTGTTTTTGGGTCAATCGAGCGCAACTGCCCGCCGAGGGTCTGGGTGCGGAGCCCAAAGCCGTGCTGCAGTCGCTCGACGAGTTGCTGCGTTTCGCTCGATAGCTCGCGGGCAGCCGTTTCGAGGCCCGCTCGCTGTGAGCCTCAGCTAGTCATTTCGCCGGCCCGGCACGAACGGCGGGTGCGAGGGCAAGTTCGATCGAGCCAGGCTACCCATAAAACCCGTCGTGACGAACAAAGGACTATGGGGCGGCGTCGCGTGCCCGAGTAGCGTGGAGGGGTCGTTGGCACGTCCACAGACGGGCCAACGAGGCAGCAGCAAGCACACATGGAACGCACCTTCGTTCGTGCACTCGGGGTCGGGGTCGGCGTCGCCGCGCTCGCGGCTTGCGCACTCGCGGCCTGCGCGCCCAAGGTCGTCGACTGGGGCGCATATGACGTGCTCACTCAGCGCGCGCCTCGTCCCCGCTCGACGCTCGAAGGTCGCGCGATCGACGCGCAGACGTATCTCGAAGCGCGCCGCTTCGGCGAGGCCTGGTTTCGCGAAACCACGTTCGGCGACGAGCGCACGATCACCGATGTGCTCGGCCTTTTTGGTGGCAGCGTCGAAGTGCCATGCAGCGAGCCCAATGCCGCCAACGGCCGCTGCCCGAAGCCGGTGCTGCCGTACGTCATCCAGGCGCTCGACGCGCTCGATGGGCAGGACAAGAACCTATTCCAAGGCAACGGCGGCGGCTACACCGCGGACCTCGTGATCACCTTTCCGCCGGGAACCACGCTGCATGGCATCCCGGTGCCGGCGCACCTGCACACCGGTCTCGACGTCGAAGCGGGCTCGCCCTGGCCGATCGGCATCGTTGCCAAGCCCGCACCAGCCGAGGACGCAAACCTACCGTACCTGCTCGAGCCGTCGCTGCTCGACGCCGGCCCAGCCGCGCCGGGAAAAATCAGACTCGGCCTCACCTGTGCGACCTGTCACTTCTCGCTCGACATCGACTGGGATGGTAAGGCCGATTTGCGTTCCGCCTGGAGCAACGCCCCCACGCCGGGCAGTCCCTATTTGCCCGAGCATGCCTGGGCCATTGGCAACCAGGACCTGCGGCTCGGCTGGGTGCTTGCGCTGTCCAAGAACCCGCTGCTCGTGTTCAGCGTGTTCTCAGGCACCCTGGGCGGGCGAACGGCGGACGATGCGCGCAAGTTCGGGCGCTTCGTCAAAGCCAACGTCGAGCGCTCGACCGAAGCCGTGTTGACAGAAGTCGTGCGGGGAATGGCCATGCAGCCACGCGGCTTCGCCGACGACACACCGGACGCGCTGTTCAACGCGATCCAGTTCCCCGTGCTCTACACTCGTTACAACTACCCGTACAACTACGACGGGAACTTCATCAACTCCCAGGACCGCAACAACGGCGTGTGGACGCTCGCGCTCGATCCGACCAACCTCGTGGCGCTGTGCCGCGACCGCGCGGGCGAGCTCGCTCACTTCGGCTTCGGTCCCAAGAACATCTACAACGAGTTCACCGCCAGCGAGCTCGCCGATCTGATGGTGCGGGGCTCACCAGCAGCCATTCACGACCCGCAAGCCCGCACGCGCCTGCGGGACGACATCCTCGGGCGCAGCGACGGTGTTCCGGGCCTGCTCGACCCGCACTCGATGCTCTTGGTCCCAGGTCTGCCAAACGCCATCCCCGCTGCGATTCGCGATCATCCGAACAACCTCGCGGAGCGGCGCAATCGGACGCCCGCATCGTTCGGGGGCGACGCGCAATATCGCGGAGCGGTCCTGGGCTACGCCGGTTTACGCGCCCGCACCCCGCCCGAGCTCGAGCGAGACCCGAAGATCAGCGAATGGCTCGAGCGCTACGACCTCCCCGCGGACGAGCTATTGAGCGCCAGCGTGTCGCTCATGCTCGACTCCCTCGATCCGCCGCCGAATCACTCACCCTTGCTGCGCGGCGCGAACGCACTGGTGGCCCGCGGGCGGGAAGTGTTCGACGAAGCGGGCTGCGGCAGCTGCCATCGTGGCCCCTTTTTCACCGACAACCTCGTGCATGCGTTGGAGGAGATCCATACGCAACCGGCGCGCGCCGAGTTCGGGCGCGCGGCACAGACCTTCTTGGCTCCGAGCTACGATGCGAGCACGGGCACTGCGACCAAAGGAGGCAGCCGGCGCGTCGGCTACAAAACGGTGACTTTGCGCTACGTCTGGGGCTCGGCTCCCTACCTGCACGACGGCGGCGTGGGCGTCGCGGTTCGCTCCGGCGTCGCGCCGCCCGCGTCACTGGCGGCGCTCCTGGGACTCTCGGAGCGCGACAAAGTGTACGGCACTGGGCCGATCCTCGCGTACCGCGAGAGCCAGCCCGATAGCTACTTTCGCGCCGACGCCGCGCTCAGCCTACAAGCGCTCGTCGTGCGTTCCGAGCGCTCGCGAGTCATCGCCGGCAATCGGCTCGCGGTACTTCCCGTCCCGGGACAAGGGCGTGCGCTCTCGGGCGCCGACCTCGCGATTGAAGGGATCGGCCACGAATACTACCTCGAGAACGAGGCACCCTGCAGTGAGCGCGTGACCGCCCTGATCGCGTTCCTCTTGGCGCTCGATGACGACCCAGGCACGCTGTGATTTCGACTGCCTTCTCCTGCGTTCAACGCTCCGCGATGCGTCTCACCACGCTCACATGCGGGCTGTTCGGGTAGCGCGCGAGGAAGCTGCGGGCTTGGGCCGCCGCCAATGCGTGATTGCCCTGCAAGTCGAGCGTCTCGATCTGTAGCACCGCGGCTTCTTGAGCAAAGGGGCCGCGTGGAAAACGCGTGCGGTAAGTGCTGAGCGCAGCGGAGGCCGCCAAAGCATTGCCCGCGGCCACGGCGGAACGCGCGGCGTCGATCAGGCGCAGCTGCTCGCTCAGATCGGTTGCGCTATCCGCAGCCGCGGGCTTGCTCGTTCGCTTCAAGGGCGCGTTTTCCTCGTGCGCTTTGGCATCGGGCCCGCCAGTGCTGCTCGTGGGTTCGGCGGAAGGCACGGCAATCGGGGTCGCCTCGGAGGCAACAGGCGCAACGGGCACCGCCGGCTCGGTGACCGCAAGCGCACGGGCACTCTGCTGCGTGACAATTGCGGGCGCAGCGAGCTTGCCGGCGCCGGGGTCGTGACCCGCCCCAAAGAACAGCCCGAGCGCCACGCCCGAAACCACGACCAGACCGCCGCCTGCTTTCAGCAGCAACGCGCGACGGCCCACCGGCGAGGCCGGAGCGGTGGGCAGAGCGACCGCGGACAGACCGAGTGCACGCCGTACTCGCGCGCGCTGCTCGGCGGAGGGTGATTCGTTGGACACCGCATCGAGCAAGCGCTGCTCGAAGGGTGTCGGCTGATCGGGGGAGATCAATTTGAGATCGCTCATGAGGTTTTCGGCCCTGATTTCAGCTTGGCTTCGAGAGCTGCAGCGGCTGCTCGGAACGCCTCCCGCGCTCGACGCAGTCGCGACGATGCGGTCCCCACCGGGATTTCCAGAAGCGCTGCGATTTCCGGCATGGTCATGCCTTCCAGCTCCGAGAGGATGAACACCGTGCGCAGATCGAGGGTCATCCCATCGAGCACGCGCCCCATCAAATCGACCGCGCGTCGATGATCGATACCTTCTTCGGCGCGAGTGCCTTCGCCACGCCGCTCATCCATATCTTCTTCCAGCACCCAACGACGGTCCGAGCGGCTCTGCGCGCGCGCGACCCGCAACGCCGTGCCGAACAAATACGAGCGCTCGCTCCCGAGTTTGATGTCGTCGATGCGTTCCGCGGCCACCAAAAACACGTGCTGAGCGGCATCGTCCGCAGCCCCCGTGCTCAACCCGAAGCGGCGTAAGAGACGCCAGATGAAGTCGTGGTGCTCATTGAACATCCGCTCCAGGCGCGCCTTCGACGCCTCACTGCGCATCGGCACCGAGGGATCCGCGACCACACTTCGAACCATATCCTGCATGCACTCGAGCCCGTAATGCCGCTCTGCCCCATTTCGATCACGGAAACGCGAAACGTGCGCCAATTCCGCTCGAAAGGTACAGCGCCGGGGTCTGCCAAGGTTGATCCTGCTCGAAGCCGAAGCTATCCCGTACCAAGCTCGAGCCTAGCGCGATATCCGCAACGATATCGACAACTTGAGAAACCCGAGCCAAGACTGACAGCGAGCCGCCCAGCGCCCCATAGGGACGGGTGCGCTGCTGTGTGTTCGTGGTCTGCGAGCCCCAGGCATACAGCACCCCACCATTGACGAACGCACAAGGACGGAAGTCCACGAGACTCACCGGGAAGTGCCAGGGGCAGGCCGATACGGTGGCCAAGGTGAGCCTGAAGTTCGCTTCCGCGCCGCCATCCGACGCCAGGCCCCGTCGTTCGAAGTGACTGACCGCCACACGCAGCAAGGGAGCGAAATGGGACGGCGAGGTCGATTCGACGTCCAGTAAGAGCGAGCCGCCGAGCGCCGTCGCGGGCAATGCGCTCGGCGCGACGTTGAAGAGCCCACCGAGCGCGAGCCGCGCCTTCGACCGTGGTTTCGCCGGGGCGGACCCGGGGGCCGCGGAATCCTGCTTCCGCGCTGTCTTTGCCTCGCGGGCCGGCGCCTCACCCGCAACGACGGACGCTGGCTGTTCGGCTTTCGGGGCTTCGAGCAGCGCCTGCGGATCGAGCGAAACCACCGCGATCATCGCCAGCCCTTCCAGCGCTTCGGAACAAGTCGAGAAGCGGACACTGCGCTGACTCGTGCGCCCGTCGCGTTCGACCAGCCGCAGCTCCCCGTGAGTCGCCTCACCCTCTCTGCGCATGGCGATCGACAATACGCGCTCGTGCGCCCCCTGCTCGACGAATCGAAGCCGCGCCGAGCGACGCTGCACGGCGATTCGAAAGTCGAAAACGGTCGGACAGCCATCTGGCGCACGATAAACCAGCAGCGTGGGCCCAAGGTCCTGCGCATGCAGCCGACGAGCAACCAAGAACGCGACGCTCAGCGCAACGCAAGCGCTCAAACAGCGAGACGTGCGTCCGTGCATGGCTTCGACCTGCACGATAGTCGAGCAGCGACCGGAGCACGATAAAATGCGGCGTCAGAAGCGGGTCGCCCCGTTTCCGGGCGGCGAAACTACTTGATCGGCGGCGTCACCGGCGCGCGTGTCTCGGCTTGCACACAGGAAGAGAGATCGAAGAGCATGAATTCGAGTGCTTTTTCCTGCGGGGTCAGCACGCTGGTCGTGCAACCTTCCGGGAAGGGCGTGTCTTGATCGGAGAAGTCACTGGCGTTGCCACCGCCGCTCTTGCTCACGTGTAGATCCGTGAATACCACTCGGCCACACGCTTCCGGAGGCGGGTCGTCGTCTTTGACGGCAACGGGCGTGCTGATGGTGAAGTAGAAGTCGCCTTTGGGATCCTCGTCGCGATAGATCCAGGGTTGGGCACGGTTTGGGCTCAGGCTCTGCACGGACGTCTTGGCCGCGTAGATATCCAAGAGGCCGAGGGTCGTGGACGCTTTCACGTTCAGCAGCCAGTGCGCGAAGGCTTCACCCTTGGGAAATTGCGCGGTGTTGATCCGAGTCGAGAGCGGACTCTGAATGTCGTTCGGGCTAGAGCTGAATTGAGCCGCATTCTCGATCGGCGCGTCCGCGTGATTGAGCCAGTTGTAGTGGTTGTGATCCAGGAAAACACGCCCACCGTGGTTCGCAAACTCCAGCAATTGAGCGACGTTTTCTGGAGTTTGAATGGTGTCGCACTTGTGACCCTCGCAGGAGAAGATCACCATGTCGTACTCATTCAAGGTCCCGGAGTCGAACAGCTGATTGGTGGACGGAAACGCGGCTCCGCCCAATCGGTCTGCAAATTTGTTGGCGCCAAAATTGCCGTTGTCGTCGCCCTGGCAACCCACGAACATGCTGACGCGCCCGCTGCCCGAATCCGTCGTGAACTCGGAGTCGTCGATGCCGATCTTGCGCAGCAAGCATTCGAGCGCGTCGGAGTGGCCAGTGGAGAGCGCGATTTTTGGGATGTCTCCCTCGAACTGCGTGCGCGGCAAGCGCGTGAGGTTCACGTCGCTGAGCGGGTTGTCCTGGCAGGGCAGGACCGTGATGGTCTGCTTGCGGCGCCACTTGCCGAGCTGCACCACCAGATCGACGTTGCCCGCCGGCACGTCTTCGAGCAGGAATTTACCGTCGGGCCCGCTCAGCGCGACCGCCCTGGCCGGCACGGCGTCAGTGCATTTCTCGCACGCTGCACCGGGTCGAAAAGCCGGCAATTGGCCGGTTGCGTGCGGCACGTACACGACTGCGTTGTACAGCGGCGTTTGACCTGCTGGATCGTAAACGGTGCCGCTGAGGGTGGTCTGCTTGCCAGCGCTGCACGCCGTGTTCGGACCGGGGTCGATCCCCAAACCGTCCGCTCCTCCTGCTTCGCTGCTGCCCCCAGTGCCCGCACCGGACGCGCCGCCGATCTTGTCGCCCAAACTGACCTGGAGCCCCGAGCAGGCCGCCACCCCGGTTGCGATCAGCACGAGCGCGGCCAGCGGTGGAACGGAACGAAGTCTCATCGGTTGCCTTGGTCGTGCTTTTGCGCCGCTTCGAGCAGAACGGGTCCAAGAAGCATTGCACGGAAACCACGGAAGCCCCACTCGGCCGAATCGAGACGACTCTCCTACCTCCAGCGCGGGCGGCGACTCGATCACTTTCGGCGACTCGCCCTAGTGCGGACCGGCTCCCGCTTTCACGGCGGCAGCCACCCCGCTCGCCGCGCTCACCTGATAGCTGTAAGGCGGGGTAAAAGGGCTACCACCGCCGTCCTTCTCCTGATCGCCGCTGACCGAGGTATAGCGGTTCGCTCGATCACCGGTGCCGAGCGCGATGTACGCGGTCTTCTCGTTGTCGGCGTTGTTGAATTGATGGGGTGACTTCACGCCCTCGAAATCGTTCCCCTCGAGCAAGATCGAGGCTTCGATTCCGGCCCGCACGCAGTAGTTGCTCGCGGTCGAGTCGTAGTAGTTGTTGAACAGATGGTTTTGCCCGTAGCGGACGCGCGGTTGACGCTCGACCACACCGTCTGCCCACCAATCGTGGTGCCACGTCACGTTCAGCGGTCGCGTGTTGGGCCAGCCCGATGGCGCGCTATCTGAACCACCGACGAGATTGCTGAAACGGTGCCCGGCCGCGCCGGTCGAGTCGTCGCCAACCGCGTCCGTGCGCGGGGTGTAAGCGAACTTGGTCCAAGAGACCGTCACGAAGTCAGCGTTGTTCGTGATGTCGAGGTTTCCGTCGGTCCCATCCATGATCAAGCAGTGGTCGATCCACACATGGTGAGCCGAACCGTTGACGCTGATGGCGTCGCTGCCGGACGAACAGCCCGTCCCAGGATCGAACGAAGGATCCTTCGCGCAATCGCCGACGCCATAGCCCGAGATGCGCAGGTTACGAATGATGACGTTCGAGGTGCTGGAACCAATGCCCAGATGGCCTTGCAGCTTGGCTTGCGACGAGCAGCCGATGATCGTCTTGTTCGAGCCGAGAGTGATGCTATCGGAAGCAAATTCGCCTTTGACGTAGATCACTTTCGCGTTGGTCCCGCTGACCTCGGTCTTGAACTGCGCGAGCGTCGTCACCAAAATCGGTGTGGCGTTGCCTCCTCCGGTGGTCGCCGAGCCCTGGCTCGCCCAACCGATCGGTTTCGGATCACTCGCGATGTAGCTGGGCACCGGACACGGCCCGTCCATGTTCAGCGCTCCACCCGCACCTCCTGGGGCGGTCCCACCAAAGCCGGCTCCGCTGACGCCCGCGGCGGCGGGCGCCGCGCCCCCCGCGGGGTGGCCGCCCGCCGAAGTACCGCCCGTTGCGCTCCCGGCCGTGGCCGTGCCGCCACCTGTTGCGGTAGCGCTCGCGCCGAGCCCTCCAGAACCTGCATTCGCGCTCGAGGCGTGGCCGCCTTCGCCGGGCTGGGTTCCGACACTGCCTCCGTGCTCGGAGAGACCGGCCACGGAACTGCCACCGCCCGCGCCGGCGCCTACCATTGTGTTCACCGAGCCTGCCCTGCCGCCGTCGTCAGTGTCCTTGGCGTCCGAGGCTTGGCCGCAGCCTTGACCGAAGAACACTAGTCCCACGGCAGCAAGCAGCGCACGATGCGATCTCATGCATCCTAATGAACGGCACCCTCGAATCGATCACTCGCGAAGCCACGCGCCGAGGTCGAAAATCGCTCGCGGCGTGGCTTCGAGGCCCTGCCGGCAGAGAAAAGTCGAGTGCTTCCGCGTGCCTTCGGAAATTCTCATTTTGGCGACAAGGCGTCGGCCAAGATGAGCTCACGGGCCCCGAAGTGGAATGGACATGATAGATGAAGTGATTCGCGGAGAGTCGACGCAAACCTCGGGAGGCGACCTTTGATTCACCTGGTTGGCATCGATGTGGATGGAACATTGCTCGGGTCCTCGGGCAAGATTCACCCGGATGTGTGGGATGCCACGCGGCGTGCACGCGCTGCCGGCATTCATCTGGCTTTGTGCTCGGGCCGGCCTGCCTTCGGTTTGGCACTCGAATACGCGCGCGGGCTCGACGCCGAGGGCTGGCACGTCTTTCAGAATGGCGCGAGCATCGTCGACGTCGCCACGGGCAAGTCGCGCTCGGTGCCGCTCCCAGTAGACGTCGTACGAGGTCTCATTGCGCGCGCACGCAGCACCGGGGACCTGCTCGAACTGTACACCGACGATGAGCTTGCGAATGAGAGCAGCTCACCCTTGGCACACGAACATGCACGCCTGCTCGGCGTTCGATTCGAAGTCCGCCCGTTCGAGTCACTGACCCAACCCATCGTCCGCGCTCAGTGGCTGGTCTCCCATGAAGCAGGCAGGCAACTGGCGGCGGTGCCTCATCCAGCCCTCGAAATCGCATTGTCCACGTCGCCACTGATGCCTGAAACCACGTTCGTCGGCATCACGAGCGCCGGTGTCAGCAAGGGCAGCGCCATGCGCACCGTGGCGGATGAATATCGGATCCCCCTGAGGGAAGTGATGTACGTCGGGGACGCGGAGAACGATCTGTCGGCTTTGCAGATCGTCGGTCACCCGATCGCGATGGCGAACGCTGCTGCGGCAGTGCTGAAAATCGCCACGCGCAGGGTCGACCATGTGGATGCCGGCGGGCTCGCCCAGGCGCTCGAACTGGCGATGGCGGGGCGCTCCTGACACGGCGGGGACCGACGCGCGGCTCGGTGCCCGGCCAATCGGGAAGGTCCGGTTTCGGGAGCCAGCGCGGAGGCACGGTTCGCCGTTGACAGCGAACCTCCTCATGGACCTAGAGCGAGGTGCTCAGTATGCTTCGAAAATCGCCATGAGCGCCGTGTCGGACGAAAAGAGGTGGGGCACGCCGAGCGCATCGAAAAAGTACGCAGCAGCGCCGTGGGGTGAGGCACGGCGGTTCTGGGCGGCGAACAGGTTCTGGATGGAAACCCAAAACCTCGCCAGCAAGCGCTACGGCGGAAAGAGAAAGCAACACTGGTATGCCATGTTGCTGATGACCAAGGTGCTCGAGCAAGCCCTGCGAGTCACGGGCTACTACGAGGCCGGCAGAGCTCACGCCGACGACGTACGGCTGCGCCACATCGAGCTCGAGTTTCCGAATCTGCCAAGCGCGTTCGACGGGTTCAGCCTGCTCCATCTCTCTGATCTCCATCTCGACGGCTCGCCGGGGCTAGAAGATCGCATCCTGGAGCTGATCTCGGGGCAAACATTCGATCTGTGCGTCCTCACCGGAGACTACCGAGCCGCCGTGCACGGGCCGCATCTTCAGGCAATTCAGTCGCTCGAGCGATTGGTCGCTGGTCTCGACGCGCGTGAGGGCGTTCTCGCGGTGCTCGGAAACCACGACGACACCCACATGGTTCGACCGATCGAAGACATGGGCGTGCGGCTCTTGGTGAATGAGCAATTCGTGATCGACCGCGACGGCCAGCGCCTGCAGTTCGTAGGCACGGACGACGTTCATTACTACTACACCGACCAAGCGGCGGTGGCGCTGCAAACCGCTCGCGACGCTTTTACGATTGCGCTGATTCACTCGCCGGAGCTGTGCGACGCGGCTGCTGCAGCGGGAGTTTCGCTCTACCTGTGCGGACACACCCACGCGGGCCAAGTTTGCCTGCCGCGAGGGATTCCCTTGATCAAGCACTTGCGAGCGGGCCGCGCGTACTATCGCGGCTGCTGGCGACATCACGGGATGCTGGGGGTGACGAACAGCGGCGCTGGCACGTCCGGAATTCCGGTTCGCTTCAACTCTCGCGGCGAAGTCCTGGTCCTTCGCTTGCGCAGAAAAGGACGCAGCTCGCGGTAGCTCGAGAATTCGCCACCAGTTCACGCTACCGCTGTGAACGTGCTCGCTTCACGTGGTGGCGCAGCCGTCGACCAAGTTGCCGCTGATGGAGACCGAGCCCGAGATCGCGCCGTTGGTCTTGATCTGATCGCGCAGACCGACGATTGAGCAGTTGGGCAGGAGCACGTTGTTGTTGACCTGGAATACGCCCGAGACGCCGTTCAGCAAGGGAAACCCGTTCAGCAACTTGAGCTTCGAATTGCTTGCGACCTGAAATCCGGCGGTAGCCGTGAGCGCTGCAAAGCTGATGGTCGTGGTAGTCACGGCCGCTGCCGAGCCATTGCTCGAGATCGAGAGCAATCCGCTACTGGCCGTCAGTGCGTTGAGTGTGATGCTGGCCAGCGCCGCGTTGCTGCCAATCGTGACTCCGGCTGCCGAGGTCAGCGCCGGCAGGGTGATCTCCGCGAGCGCCGCGTTGTTGCTGATGGACACGGATTGCGTCACGCGATTGAGCGACGTGAGCTCACTCACGCTGGTGAGCGCGGCATTTTGTTGAATGGTCAAGCTGCCCGTGATCGTGGCAAGCTTGGTCAAGCTCGGAAGACTGGTCAGCGCCGCGTTCCCGTTGATGGTGACGTTGGCGCCAACCGAGGTCAGCGCACCGAAGCCGTCGAGTGCGACCAGACCCGCGTTCGAGCTGATTTGGAGTGTCGCTGCCACACTGGTCAACGCGGCGAAGCTGAGCTTGGTCGGGGTGCCCGCGGTGCCGTTCGACTGCAGTGACAGCAAGGAGGGCGCCACGCGCAGCGCATCGGCGCTGAAGGACGTCAAGGCCGCGTTGTTGCTCACCCCGATGTCGCCGCCCATGGTGGCCACGGCCGGGAAATCGGCCGTCTTCAGCAGCGCGTTTTGTGAGATCGCGAGCGACTGATCGATGCGCGTCAGCTTCGCAAAACCGGAGATCTCGGTCAGCTTCGCGTTCGACGATATCGTGAGGCTACCGACGGTCGTGAGCGCGCTGAGCGCTGACACGCTCTGTAGCGCGGCGTTGCCTTGGATCGTCAGGTTTGCGGCGGTAGTCAGCGACTTGAGGCCGTCGAGCGTTTGGAGGCCGAGATTTTGCGAGATGGTCGTCGCGCCAGCCACGGAAGCCAGAGAGGCGAGGCTGAGCACGGTGTTCACACTCGCGTTGCCGTTGTTGCTGAATGCGAGCGAGCCCGTCACCGCCGCAAGCTTGTCGGCCTTGAACTCGGTAAGGCCGGAATTTTGTGTGACGCTAATCAAGGCGCTGGCTGTGGACGGCTGCGCGACTGCCGTCAACTCAGCCAAGTTCACCGACTTGAGCAGCTGATTGTTCGAGATACTGATGCTGCCCACGGTCTTCAGTTTGGACAGGCCCTTGACCGAGGTGAGCGCGACATTGTTCGACAAGTTCAGCCCGTCGCCGATGCTGGTGAGCGACTCGAGCCCATCCAAGTTGGTGAGGCCGTTGTTCGTTACGTCCAAGGTCTGCACGACGCGCTCGACCGCGCCCAGCCCGTCGACGTTCTTGAGAGCGGCATTCTGTTGCAAGGACAGCGATTGAGCTCGCCTCAGTGCGCTCATGCTGATCTTCGTCTCGGTCGCTGCGGTGCCATTCGAAGTGAAAACGAGGCCCGCGGACTCGATCGCGTCCGCCGCAAATTCGCTGAGAACCGCGTTGCTCTGCACCTGAAAGTACGACTGATAGGTGTAGTTCGCCTGACGCATGCCGATGGCCAGGACCGCTGGCAGTGACGCCGTATCGAGCAGCGAATTGCTCGAGATTTGCACGCCATAAGTATAGTAGGTGGTGGAGCCGACGAAGGTCAGGGAGTCCAGTCCCTTCAGTGAAGTGAGGCTGGTGTTGCTGATGACCAGCGCCCCATCGAGTTGCTGCAAGCACTTCAAGCTCGCAAGCGAAGTAATGCCCGTGCCGCTCACTTGCAGGTTGCCCACGATGCGCCGCACTTTGGACAGCTTTTCGACGTCAGCCTGACTCGCGATCGTTGGTGAAGAGGCGAGCGTTTCGTCGCAGCCGGGCTGGGCCTTGAGTCGAACCGCGAGATAGCGCCCGCCCTCGTTCACGTTGATCACGGCGTAGGTCGTATCTCCGACGGTCTCCAACGTGTAAGTGACGAAAGCCGTGCCGGCGTCCGTCGTCACCAAGATCACCAGGTCGCCCTCGGTCGGCTTGTATGGGAGCCTGAGCTTCGCCTTGGCCGGCACATTCAGCGTTGCGCCGCCGAAGTCGATGGTGAATCCGGGTGCAAACTCTTGCACGGTGCCCGGCGCCGAGTCCGGCAGGCCGGCGCCTTCGATCGTGACTTCTGTAGACCCGGAAACCGAGTTTGCCGGCACCGTCACCGTCGTGCCATTGGTCAGCGTCACATCTCCGCCGGCGGGGCCGATCTTGGTCGCTTCGCCTTCGGGCAGTGGCTCGCTGGCTCCCCCGCCGGCCTCGCCACCTGCACCGCCGCCCGGTTCGCCCGCTTCGCCGGCGTCGCCCATGCTGGGATGTCCGCCCTTGCCGCCCGTACCCCCGGAACCGCCGTGGTTCGAGGAGCCGCTCTTGCCATCGTTGCTGCCCGCTTCAGCTGCCGAGTCCCCGGCGTCGCCCGCGGAAGCACCGCCTTTGTCGCTGGTGCTGCCGCAGGCGGTCGCCACACCCAGAGCGAATGCCAGCGCGATGCCGGCACACGATTGAGCGAGACGAACCAGCTTCGTCCTACTGCCGAGATCACGACGATTCGAGTCGGAGGAGAGTTTGATTGGGCGCATGTGGCCCGAGCCTTAACATGCAGTTTCAGCCACTCGCTTGAACGATCTTGGGGGATTCGTTGTTCGTCGCAGCTTGCAGCAAGTCTGTTCAAGCTCGCGACTGGAATCGAACGGCAGCACAAATGGCGCGCACACCTGATTACGAACGTGCGAATTTGACTATGGATCGGTGTCGCGTATTGATCCCGCGTCACCGTGCTCACCGACGTAGAACTCCTGGTCTCACTGCTCAGTTGTCCGCATTGCCGGCAGCCGCTGCAGGCGCTTCCTGCAGCCCTGGCTTGTACCGGTTGTGGACGGCGCAGCCCGTCACCCCCGGACGTGG
>DASSMT010000508.1:0-5055 GCA_035688655.1 Polyangiaceae bacterium
GCTCCCGCCCCCGCACCCGTTCAAGTAGCGCCGCCGCCCCCTCAATACGCGCCGTACCCGGCGTATCCGCCGCCACCACCACCGCCCGGCGCCGTGTATTACCCCACGTACCCTGCGGGTGGCGCGTACGAACCCCCGCCGCCCGTGGCCCCCGCTCCGCGCAAAAAGCGTGATCTGCTGATGGTCACGTACAACACGTCGATCGGGCTCGGGGACACGAAGGACTTCGCGCCCGACTTCAGCTTCCTCGGTTTCACCTTCGACTGGCGCGCGCGTGTCTCGGACAACTTCTGGCCCGGCATCTCGCTCGGCTGGCAAGTGCTTTACGGCAAAGAAGAGAAGACCCAGACGTTCCGCAACACCACCTTCACGGGGACGATCGCGACGAGCCTCAATGTGTTTCCCATGCTCGTCACGGGCAACTACTACTTCTTGACCGATCCGCGGCGGGTGCGCCCGTACGCCGGCCTCGGCGTCGGGGCTTACGCGGCCGAGCATCGGCTCGACGTGGGGATCTGGACCGTGTCGGACACCTCTTGGCATTTTGGCTTTGCGCCGGAGCTTGGTGCCGTGCTCCCCACCGGCACTGCGCGCCTCGTGGTCGCGACCAAATTCAACTATGGCTTCGGCACAGACAGCTGGGATCCACTAATGTACTTCAACTTCAACCTCGGGGTAGAGCTATGAACGTTGCTGCAAGCGTCCTCGCCAGTGCAACGCTCGTCGCAGCCGCAGCCACGCTGACAACCCCAGCTCAGGCGCAAGCGCCCGCCGCTCCCGCTCCAGCGGCTCCGGCCAAACCCCCTGCGCCGGCCGCCGCCAAGCCAGCGCCAGCCAAGCCAGCAGCACCCGCTCCGGCCGCCGCCAAGCCCGCCGCTGCTCCGGCCGCGACGCCGGCCACGCCCGCGCCCGCTGCCGCTACGCCGGCCCACGCGGCAGCCCCGGCTGCAGCGGCTGCGCCGACCCATACTGCAGCCCCGGCTGCGCCGGCTGCGGCCGAGCCAACGCCCGCCGCAGCACCGCCGAGCTCGGCGCCGCCCCCGGGCGCAACCGTCGTGGTCTTGTCGAATGCGCCGCCTGCGACGAACCCACCGCTGCCGCCGCCGTGCCCCGCGCCGCGTAAGCTCGAGCCGCTGTTTGCACCGGGTGCATTCCTAGTGCGGTTCAGCGCCGGCCCTGGTTACACCTGGGCAAGCGGTGACCCGAACACCAAGCTCACCGGAGCCTCCGGCGCCTTCGATCTGACGATGGGGGGCTTCATCCTGCAAAACTTCGCGCTCCATGCGGATTTCGGTTGGATTGACGTGTTCGATCCGGATTTCACGGTCGACGGCAACGTACTCGACACCACGAGCGTCCTGTTTCAAGCCTCGACGTTCCGCGCAGGGGCGTCTTACTACCTCATGCCCGTGCGCGCGTACCTGACGCTCGGCGTCGGCTTCGCGGTGGCAGCGCTCACCAGCTACACCTACTCGGATCAAACCGACAACAACGTCACGCTCGTGGGTCGTGAATATACGAAGGTCGGACCCTCGTTCGCTGCAGAGATCGGCAAAGAATTCGCAGTCTCGCCCTTCTGGGGTCTCGGCGTGGCCGCCCACTACGAGCTTCTCTCGGTTCCCCCGGGAGATGATCACTCCAAAGCGACGGTCGACTTGGCGCAGCAAATCAGCCTGCGCTTCGTCGCCACCTTCGGCGACCGTTGAGCTCGATGTTCAGGCAGAAGCGAGCGTGATTCACGCTCGCTCTGCCTGTACGCGCCTGAGCTGCGTGGGGCATGCGTTGCGCGCCCCACTGCCGAGCGGCGTTGCCGTTCAATGGTAGAGATCGAAGCGGTACGCAAACGCGAGGTCGATGACCGGCCAGTTCCTGCCGGAGGCCAAGCCCAGCACGGGCAGGTAGAACACGCCGTAACCGACGCCCACGTTCAGCTCCCAACGCTGCCACTCGAAGGAGACGCCGGGCACGAGGGTAAAGTGCTTTTGCAACGTGCTCTCGGCGCTGAGATCGCTGGTCACGGTCAGGGCCGGGGTATCCGACGTGGCATCCACCTTGTACGGGCTTTGATAGATGAGGTAGCGAAACAGCAGGCTGAGCGCAAAGACGCGACTCAGCCGCCATTCCCCGAGGGCGCGCGTACTGAAGGTGTGACCCATGGCGGCGCCTTCGACCGAGCCAGTGTGATCCCCGGCGCCGCCGAAGGCGCGCAACCGGGCGTAGTCGAAGCCGAGACTGAGTGAAAAGCGCTCGTCGAATCGGTAGCTCGCGTCGAACTCGCCGGTGAACGAGAGGGCGCTGCCGTCCGCGTCCTTGTCCGCGAGCTGCGCGAGGGCCTTGGCGTTGATGTAGGTCAGGCTGCCGCCGAGCGCGAGCGCGAACGGGCCCGACCAAGGGCCGCGAGCTTTGAGGTACACGTTCGGGACCGTAGTCTTGAGCAGCGGAAAGGCCAGCCAGGGCAGCGGGTACGTGCCGATCAACAGTTCGTCGATCACGCCGAGATCGGTTTTCAGTAACCCGACCGAGGCGCGGCCGCGTGGGCGTGTATAGGCGGTGTAGTCCGTGCGCGGGTTCTCCAACTGCTGGGCGGACGCGGCTGCGCTCCAGGCGAGCAGCGCGGCGCAGACGGCGAGGCTTATTGTTTTGCGCACGGCTGACCCTCGGCACAAAACCAAACGCCCACGGCGTCGCGCACGGTGATCCCGTCAGCACTCAGCTCGAGCACGACGGTCTTACCGTCGCTCATTTTCACCAGGTTTTGGAAACGCCCCTGGGTGATTCGCCCGCTGATGCTCTGAAACACGTAGTCGTCGACGCGCAGCTCGCCTGGTAGCGACGCCAGGAGCTCTCCTGACCAGCCCGTTCCGAGCCCGATATCATGCCCCACGTCGAAAGCCATGTCGCCGTCGAGCTGGATGCGAAGCTCGAAGCCCGCGAGACGACCTTTCAGAACACAGGCTTTGGCCGTGCCTCCGAAGGTGCGACGAATGGCCGTGTCCGCGATGCCGAGCGTGAGCGCAATCGAACCATTCACGTTCTCGTCGTACACCGGGTCCTTGCGCTCACCGGGACAACGGATGTTCAAGTTGACCGAACCCTGCAGCCGAATGCGCGAGCTGCTTTTGGTCGAAGCGGTGCGGCTCGCTTCATCGACCTCATCCATGACGTAGGTGGCGGCTTCCACACCGGCGGCAAGCTCCTTCAAATTCGGAGTGCTCTCCAGCGTGGCATCGACCGTCGACATGTCGAGCACCGCCGTCGGACGCTCGTAACTATCGAGCAATTCCTGCAAATCAGGCGAAGGCGGAATGTCGGCCGTACCGCTGCATGCCAACGCAGCCAGAGGGATCAAGTAAGAGACGAGCCAAAGAGGTTTCACGCAGCACGCTCCGTTTCAACGTGAATGCCGGTACCTAGAAGATTCAACTAAGCACGACAGAGCGGTTTCGCATCGACGCAACTGTAGCTCAAACAGTGTGTCGCGCCGGTGACTCGTGCCGAGAAACGTGCACGAGCACCGCTTTTTTGTGCCGACCGAACCGGGGCTGAGCGGCTGATCTCAACTTGAGCCGAGGCCCTCAGCCGGAGGTCTTCGCGGCTGGTGCTGGTGCTGGTGCTGGTACCGGTGCTGGTGCTGGTGCTGGTGCTGGCTCTTTGCCTGAAGCCGACTTGTCCTTTGGCACTGGCCAACCGGCGCCCAGCGCTTTGTACAACTGGATCAACGAACGCGCGTGTTCGCTCGTTGTCGTCGCGTCCTCGATCTCGGCGTTGAACAAGGAGCGCTGCGCGTCGAGCACCTCCAGATAAGTACTCACTCCGCCCTTGTAGCGCAGCTCTGCGAGCTCCACGACGTGGCGCTCGGCATCCGCGCGCTGGTGTTGCTCATCCCGCTGCTGTCCCAGTTTGCGCAGACTGACCAGCGCGTCTTCGACCTCACGCAACGCTTGAAGCAGCGTTCGCTCGTAGGCATAGACGGCCTGGCGCTGCTGCGACCAGCGCACTTCGACCTGCCCGCGCAGTTTCCCAGCCTGGAAGAGCGGCTGTAACAGGTTGGCGAAGATGTGCCAGGCTTGACTCGCGGGATCGACCAGGTTGCTCAAATCCGTGCTGGCGAGGCCGTAGGAGCCCGTGAGCTTGATGCTGGGATAGAGCGCCGCTTTCGCTTCGCCGATGCGCGCGGTGGCCGACCACAAATCCAGCTCGGCCTTGCGCACATCCGGGCGCTGCTCCAAGAGCTCCGCGGGGAGTCCCACCGGCACTTCCGGGGGGACGGGCTGGTCTTCGGAGCTGCGGTTGCGCACGATCTCGCCCGGCGCGCGACCCACCAGGAACGACAGCTCGTTTTCTTTCTGCGCGATGAGCTTTTCGAGATTGTACTGCTGCGCCTGAACGCGGTGGAACTCAGCCTCGGCTTGGAACACGTCGACTTGCTGTGCGACGCGCCCTTCGAAGCGCGTTTGCGCGTAGTCCACGTGCTCTTGCCGGGATTTCAGCGTATTCTTGGTGATCTCGAGGCGACGATCGAGCCCGCGCAGATCGACGTAGGCCATGGCTACGTCCGACACCAGCGAGATGGCGACCGCGCGCCGCGCTTCGTCGGTGGCGAGCAGCGCCGCCTTTTGAGCTTCGCTGGCGCGCCGAATGCGCCCGAAGAAATCCAGCTCCCAGGAAAAGCCGACGTTCGCGACGAAGAGCCCAGTGGTATCGCGACCACCGCCCTCGGGAACGTGAGTGAGGCTGCCGTCGCTCGGGTTGATCCCACCAGCCAGCAGTTGGGCATTCAGGTGCGGATACAAATCCGCCTTGCTGATCCCGAAATTGAGACGCGCCTCTTCGATGCGCTCGACCGCGATCTTGAGATCGCGGTTCTGCTCCAGCGCGACCTTGATCAGCTCACGGAGCTGCTCATCCTTGAACAGCTCCCACCACGGGATGTTCGCGATCGATTCCTGGCCCGCGGTGCTGGCCTCGACCCCGCGAAACTTCTCGGGCACGGGCATCTTGGGTCGCTCGTAGTTCGGCCCGACCTTGCAGCCGAGCGCCGCCAGGCAACCGAGC
>DASSMT010000354.1:0-18202 GCA_035688655.1 Polyangiaceae bacterium
TCAGACTGAATCGGGCACCCGAAGAAGGACACGTTGAGCTCTCCCTGAATTGAACTGCCGAGTGGGCCGCCGGGCGATCCCGGGTTCATCCGGCGGCCCACTCGGCGGTCAATCTCCCGCTCCTCGTCAGCGATACTCGAGGCTGGTGTTTGCTTGTGACCGGGCTCACCTAGCGAGGCGTGAACACCACGCCCAGGCCGAGACCGAGCCAGCCGCCGTTCAAGCGTTCGGCGTTGCCGCCAAGCGATTGGAACGGCACGGGGCGCAATAACAGTCCGGCATCGATGCCGAGGCTGAGGCGTAGCTGACGGCTCAATCGCGGTTCGATTCGCACCACAGCGGCGGCACGCGCCGCCCAAGTCTCGTTTTGATCGGCGATTTCGTCCACGCCGCGCACGCGGGCGAGTCGAAGCCAGGCTGCGGCCACGGTGAGTCCCACGTCCAGCTCGACCGCCTGGCTGAGCGAGAAGCGTTGCATTGGTGCGAGCGAGAGCTCGAGCCATTCGCTGTGAGCAGAGCCAGGCGCGCTGCCGATCAGCCAGGCACCTCCCCCTTCGATGCGAGCGCCACGAGCGAACGACCATTGCCCCAAGAGCCGCGGTCCGCCGAGCGTCGCCGCGAACCCACCAATGCTGACGCCTTCCGCGCTCGAACGCACCGCAAACGGGCCGTCGAGCGCCCGACGCCGCTCGCGTTCGGCCTGCTCGGCGCGCGCTTGGGCCAGCACCCGTTCCCGCTCGGCCTGCAGCAACCGCTTCTTCTGCAAACGTCGCGCGAGCTCGGCGGCGGCCAGCGCGACCCGGCGTGCACCGAGTTGTCCGGCTGCGTTGCTGCCGGATACGACGCGTGCGCCGTGATATTCGCCGCGCTCCCAGAGCTCGACGCGCACATCGCGCCCGATCTGCACGACCCGAACGTAGAGCGGCGCGCGGGCGCGCTTGTTGCTGCTCGCCGCAGGCACGTCGATCTCCGACAGCTCGAGTTGCACCAAGCGCCGCGTGGCACGTGCATCCAACAGCGACTCGGCGTTGTCGCTGATCTCGACCAACACCGGCTCGGCGCGTGCGGCCGCCTTCCGGCCCAGCAAGCAGAGCGAGAGCAGCACGCTGATCGCGCACAGCGCGCGAAGCCAGCGCTCAGTGCGCTTCGCTGCTGCTCGCGGGGCTCGGCTCCGGGACGGAACCGGTCGAACCTTGGTTGTCCTCGGATTCGTCTTCGGGCTCGTCGTGGACGACTTCGGATTTCGGCCCGGCGTCTCGATCGGAAAGCGCGCGTTCAGCTCTGCGGAACTCGCTGAGCCGTCTGCCGTGGGGAAAGTCGCGCGCATAGTCTTCGACCAATTGCGTGACCAGCTCGAGGTTGCCCTCGCGGAGCGCCACATCGATTTGGCGAGCGGCTGCATCTTCGGCGAAGTCACCAGCCGGAGACAAGCGCCGATAGAGCCCGAAGGCCTGTGCTGCGCCGGGCTGATCACCGGCCTGATCGAGCAGATTGCCCAGTGTCCAGGCCGCAAGCGGCGCTTCGGGAGCCTCCGCGTGCGCGAGCACTTGACGCAGGGCGCTGATCGCCTGCCCACGCTCGCCGGAGGCACGCGCGATGTCGACCAGGCTCATCAGCTCGGAGGGCGAGGCGTGGGACATCGCGACGTCGAACCCGCCCTGGCGATCGAGCGCGCGCCTCGCGCCGGCGAAATCCCCAATTTCGACGAGCCGCTGCCAATCCGCCGCCGGCGCCTGCGCGGGCAGTGCGTGCGGTGATGACTCGAGCGCCACATAGCTGCGCGGCTCCGACGGCGCGGAACTGACGCGCACCGAGCGACGCACGGGAACGTGCAGCGCCTTGGTCTCGGGCAGCGCGGCCTCAGGCTCAGCGGTATTTTTCGTGGGCGCTGGACCAGCTGCAGGCGCAGGCTGCAGCCGAGGCTCGGCCTGCACGAACGACAAGGCTTGCGGCCGAACGAAGCGCGCTCCGACGAACACGCCCGAGCCAAAGAGCACGGCGGCCAACGCCGGAACGCACACCCAGAGCAACGGCGAGCGCGGCTCGCGCCGCCCGAGCGCACGGTAGCCGCGCAAATCACTCTTCAGCCGACGCCAGACTGCAACGGACTCTGGGCTCGCGTCGTAATCACGCAGAGCGGTCTTCGGGATCTCGGGCAAGCGCCTGCGGCTCATTGCTCGCCCTCCGAGAACGCGGGCACGAAGTGTTCGGCCAAGAAGCGCTGCGCGCGCAAAATGCGCCGCTTGGCCGTGGCCAACGAACAATCGGCCAGCTTTGCCACCACCTCGAGCCGATGATGGTCGACGTAGCGCAACGTCCAGGCGATCCGTTCGTCTGCCGGCAAGGTCTGCAGCAGCGAGTACACCTGTGCGAGCAGCACGCGGCTCTCCGGATCGGCATTGGACGATGCGATTGCGTCGAGCTCGATCGGCTCGGCAGCGGCCAGCCCGAGCGAGCGGAGCAAGCGTTTGCGGCGCAGCCGTGTGCGCACCATACGCACCACGATGCTGCCGAGCCAGGGACGGAAGGCGGACGCTTCACGCAGCTCACTCAAGCGCTCGCTGGCCTTGAGGAACGCGTCGTGCACGATGTCTTCGGCGTCGCTCGAGCTGCCCTGAATGCGCACGGCGAGGTTCAGCGCGAAACCCGAATGGCGCCGGTACAGCAGCTCGAAGGCCAGCAGATCGCTGCGCAGGGCGCGCGCGACCAGGCGCTCGTCATCCAGCGCGGCGTCGGCGGCCTTGGGCTCGGCCGACGGACCGCTGCCCGAGATCAAGCGCAAGCGAGGGGCGGCGTCGGGAGGCACGGTAGATTGGACGCAAGAATGCCCGTTTTCGGCTCAGCGAGAGCCCAAAAACGTGATGCCGGGCCGGAATCAAATCGGCAACTGCTCGAAATGTCTACCCTTTCATAAGGGGGGCGAGAGAAATCGGTTTTCTCGTGAGCCGCTTCTTAGTAGTCGAGCGTCTGGTCACCACGTCCCAAGCCCCACTTCTGTGCGGGCTGGCAAGAGGAGTCTGAAATATGTCGATTTCCAAGTTGTTCGCTCTGGTTCCGGTGTGCGTTCTGGCGGTTGCTTGTGGCGGCGGCGCCACCCCGGAAGCGGCTGCTCCCGAAGGTGCTGCGGCGGCCGAGCAGAAGCCGGCTGAAGGCGCCGACAAGGCGGCCGAGAAGACGGACGCCCCCGCGGCGGACGCTCCGGCGGCCCCCGAAGAGAAGAAGTGAGTTTCTAAGGAACTCGCTCCTTTTGGACAGCCGAGTGAGCCTTGCTTGCTCGGCTGTTTCTATTTTGTCCGGGGCGCCGCTCGTCTCAGGCTGCGCGGTTCTTCGGCAGATCGACGACGAGCCGGGTGCGACCAATCAACAGCTCGTCCCCCTGGGTGAGTTCCTGCTCGCCGCGCACGCGCACGAAGACACCGGTGCGCGAGCCGAGATCCGTGATGACGACGGTGCCAGCCTGCTCCTCGATCAAACAGTGTTGTTCGCCGACCAGTGGATCGTCGGGGAACACGAGATCACCGATCGCGGAGCCCACTTGCAGCGTGTTGCCGCGCGCCACGACGCAGCAACCCTGGGCACCGCCTTCGAAGATTTGCAGCACACGAAACGAAGACGGCCACTTGGGTGACGAATAGAAATAGGTCGGCGCGGGATCCGGGCCGTCGTCAGGGACCGGATTTTTCTCGATGCGCAGCAGTTGGTCGCCGACCACGAACTCATCGCCGAGCTCGAGCTCGACCGGCGTGCGGATGCGCAGAAATACGCCGTTGCCGCCCGGTAAATCCTCGATCCAAAGCCGGCTGTCGCGCGCGCTCAGGCGCGCTTCACGCGGATGGCAAAAGCGCTCGCCGGGCAGCTGCACCGCGCCTTGCGAGCCGATCAATGCCTCGCTGCCGACGGGCTCATAGCGTTCTGGACCGCCGGAGAGCGAGCGCAGGACGTGCAGCGTGACGAACGAGCGCACCAGTTCCGGCGCGGGTGCGGGCGCCGGCGCGGGTGCCGGCGGCGGCGTTTCGCGCCCCGAAGCGGGAGTTCCATCGGCTTTTTGTTGGCCGCCCGTGGCGGGACGTTGCTTGGGCCCCGTGGGCGGCTCGGTGAGCACCGAAATGCCGCCGACCTCGCGCCCGGCGATGATTGCGTCGAAGCGCCCGTCGCGCAGCGCCATCACCATTTCCAGGTGCTGTGCCTTCATCAACCCGCGCACGTACTCGGCCACGTCCGGACGGCTCACGTGTTCGTTGTAGGCGCGCTTGTGGCTCTTGATCACGCGCCCGCCATCGGCAAACAAGTGAGTGATGATGTGCGGCTGATCCAGGCCCGAGTCCTCCGTCTGTACGTGAAACACGGTGGAACGAAACTTGATGTTGTTGTTGAAGCCCATCTGCGCGCGCCGAAAGCTCGGCCGCTTCATCTCAGCGTCCAGCTTGGCGAGCTCACCGGGCGCGTAACGGGTCACCGCTTCGCGCAAAGCGGCGTGGTCACCGGCCATGCCCTCCATGTGCTCGAAGGCGAGCTGCGCGATACGCGCGCTGGGATCGATGCGCAGCGCCTGAGCCAGCAATTGCTGTCCCTCGGCGTCGTTCGGACCATTGGCTGCCCAAGCGCTGAGCAACGCCACTGCTTCGTCCGGGCGCTGCTTGTCGACCAACCAGGCTGCCACGCGCGCCGCCTGCGCGCGCAAGGCCGAGGTGTTGCCTTCTCCCGTCATCGCTTCGAGGAGCTTAGCCAGATCTTTGCGCCGGGCCTACGGCTTCTTCGAAACCGTAGGCAGTCGCTGCTACGCCGAGCGGCAGAATCCGCTCTTCCCACCCATTTCTACGCTGCCCGCGGGCCGATCAGGGCGTCACGCACACGTCCGGGTTGGGGCAATCCTGCTGGAAGCAACCGTTCGCAAAGTCGGCAATGCAGTCGCACTTGCCGTTGCCGCAGAGCGCGATGCACTCCGACGAGCAACCATTGAGGGCATCCTTCGGGTTGTCGCACACGCCGTTGCCGCAGGTGCAATCGTTGGGACAGCCCTTCAGGGTTTCTCCGGCGTTGCAGTAGCCATCGTTGTTGCAGGGTTCGCCGCAATCTTGCGGACAAGTGAGCTGCGTTTCGAACTGCATTTCGCACACCTTGTTGCCGCAATAGCAGTCCTTCGGGCACGTGGTCGGTGACTCCATGCCGTCGCACAGACCATTGAAGTTGCAGGGCGGGCAATCGTTCGGGCAGGTGTCCGAGTTCTCCTTGAAATTCGCCTCGCACTGGCCGTTGCCGCAGAAGCAGTCGGCTGGGCATTCCCAGGGTGTCTCCGAGCCCTCACATAGCTTGTTGTTGTTGCACACGCCGCAGTCAGTCGGGCAGTTCAGGTTATTTTCGTTGAGCTCACACGTGCCGTTGCCGCAAAAGCAGTCTCTCGGGCAGTCCTTGGGGTTCTCGGCGCCCTCGCACACCGTGTTGTTGTTGCACAGCCCGCAATCGGCCGAGCAATTGAGCGTCGTCTCGCCAGCGCTGCATTGGCCATTGCCGCAGTAGCAGTCTTTCGGGCAGTTCTGCGCCGATTCTTGCGGCGTGCATCTGCCGTCGTTGTTGCAGGGCGAGCAATCAGCCGGACAATTGCGGGGCGTCTCGTTCGCCTGCCCGTCGCAGCGACCATTGCCGCACGCGCACTCGTACGCACACCCGGCCCATTGATCCGAACCGTAGTCACAGAAGTTGTTGCCGCACGTTCGACAATCTTCGGGACAAACCTGCGGATCGTACTGCAGCTCACATTTGCCGTTGTGACAGAGCGGGTGACAATCGACGAGGCAGTTGTTCATGTCCTCCCGGAAGCCACAGACGCCGTCACCGCACAGGGGCGAGCCGCCAGAACCTGCGACGTTGAAGAAGCCGGCGAAGCCGGTGAAGCCAGCGAAGCCGGTGAAGCCAGCGTTGGGGGACCCGCCAATGATGGGGGGGCGGCCCGCCGTATTGAGATGGCCGGCAAAGTTTCCGAAGCCGCCGAGCGATGGGGCGTCGCCTCCGACGCCGACGCCTCCGTAGATGGGCACGTCATTGCGACCGCAGCCGGCGCCGAGCCCGAGCACGGCCGCTCCGAGGATGATGAGATTCAAGAACAGCTGCGAAACTCTGGACATGGATCCGACCTTCCCCACGCAAATTACACGCCACACGACTGGACAATCCACGCGCGAGCGACTCGCCAACTCTCGAGCGCTATTTTCGCAGACCCAGTAGCACTTGTGCCAAGTTCTTCGAATTTACTCCTGGCACAGCCCCTGGCAACGCTGTCTTGGTCATATCTGGACGTCCACCCACCACCCACCCACTAGATATGGATCGGGCGAGTCGAGCCGGCCGTGGGATTTTCGGGCGGCATGGAATCGTCACTCAGCCAAACCCGGCCTGGCTCACCTACACGGACCGACCGGGGCGCTGCTCCACCGGCCGGCAACGGGTCGCAAAAGCACGCGGATCGCGCTGCCGCTGATCGCTTGTGCAGAATTTCGTGCAGTAGTCGCCCGCGCCTGCCCTGGTTCCCAAAGGTGCTCAGGATTGGCCGTAGGCGGTGTTCTCCAGCAAAATCACGTTGGTCTTGGAGCGCGTCTCGCCGGCGTTGGTCACGTAGACCGCGGGTTTGTCCACGATCGGGCAGACCTTTTCGCACGCGCCGCAGCCCACGCACAGCCCGGGGTCGACGTGAGGTCGCTGGACCTTCACCGTCAGCATCTCCGCCTGTTCGCCGCCCTGCTTGTACTTGCTGTCGCGCTTCGGCACCTCGACCGCCTCTGGCCAAATGGCCTTCGGTGAAGTCGGGCAAAATTCTTCACAGACGATGCAGGGCGTCGCCATCGCCCAGGGCAAGCAGCGCCCCTGATCGTACATCGCCGTACCGATCGTGATTGGCTTTTGGCCTTTGCCCATCTTTTGCTCCTCGGTGATCTTTTGGATCGCACCGGTCGGGCAAACTTGGCCGCACAGCACACACGAAAATTCACAGTAGCCGATGCGCGGGATCAGAATCGGTGTCCACAAGCCCTCGATGCCAGCCTCGAAGAAGGCCGGATGGAGCGCGTTGTTCGGGCACACCTTCATGCACTCCGCGCAGCGGATGCAGCGCTCGAGGAACGCGCGCTCTTCGACCGAACCCGGCGGACGAATCACCTTCTCGCTGTAGGCTTTGTCCGGCCAATTGCCGATGCGCATCCCGGGAATGCAGACGGCGCCCGCGGCCGTCGCCGCCACCAGCGTACGCCGCTGCAGGTCGGGCTTGGTGATCGTGCTCGTGCGCTTGGGCAAGAAGCGGAACTTGATCACGTCCTCCGGGCAGGCCGTCTCGCAGTTCAAGCACATGTGACACTCGTCTTGCCGGTGCTTCACGCCGCCTTGCGGGCTATCGGCACCCTGGCAATTGACCAGGCACAGGTTGCAGTCCGTGCATTTGGCATGATCCTTTTCCATGCCGAACACGGCAAAGCGTGAGAACACGCCCAAGAACGCGCCCAGCGGACACAGCGCCCGGCACCAGAAGCGCGGGATGAAGCGGTTCATGAACAGCACACCGACCAGGAAGAACACGATCAACCAGGTCTGGTGGAAGTAGCTTTGATTGGCGGTCCACACGGTGCGCGAGAGCACGTCTTGCGCGCCGTCGGTCGCGTTCTGCAACGGCCGCAGGTTGCTACTGGCGACCACCGTCGCCGAACGCACGCCGATGTATTGCAGCGCCGGAATCACGCCCATGCCGATGGTGCGCACCGCGACGCAGATCGGATCGAGCAAGCCGCCGATCGCGCTGCCGACGACGGCGGCACCGAGCGAAGCCCACAGGATGTAATATTTACCGGCCTGCCACCAATGCGTCTTGTTCGACTCGACGCGCTTGTTGCCGCGCAAATAGCGGCTCGGAAAGATCCAGCCGAAGAAGTGGTGCAACGTGCCGAACGGGCAAATCCATCCGCAAAACACCCGGCCGAAGACCAGCGTCAGGCCCAGCACCACGAGCGACCAAGCCAGGCCTCGATACACCGTGTGCGTGCTGAGCAGGGTCATCGCGCCCACGAATGGGTCGGCGAGCAAAAAGCCCTCGACCGGCAGGGGCAAGCGCACCGGTTCGCCAGCGCTCGCGGTGAACGTGCCGCGGAACGCGGTCTGCGCCAAGAAGTACAAAAATAACGCGACGAAGCCGATTTGCGACGCGCGCCGGACCCACACCAGCGCCCGGATCACTTTGCGCGCCGGGATGCCCGAACCGGGACGCTTCGGTCCCGCCTTCTTGGGTTTGGCGGGGGCGGTTGGGGCGATTGCAGCGGCCGGCCCCGGCCCGCCACTATTGACCAACGTGGCAGACGGAGATGCCGGATTCTGCGCGGGAGTCGCCGCTGCGCGCGCTGGAGCAGACGGGGCAGCCGCCCCGCGCGCAGCGCCTGCGAGGGATTCGGAGGCAGATGCGGAGACGTCACGCGCCCGGCGGATCTGAATCAGCGCGGGCGCCGCCGGAGGCGTGTGAGCCACGTCGAGCGGCTGCACCTTGCCGACACTGGCAAGCCAGGGGATGGGCGCGGGAAAATCCCCGCCGTTGATCCCGGGCTCGAGCTCGCCGGGTTTACCCGTGTTCACGTCAGACCTCCACGTGGGGCAGCTGTTCCCAGAACATGCTGCCGATGCCGCGTTCGTGCCCGAGCTTCAGGTAGCGCACGTTCGTGGCTTTTTCACCGATCAGCGTGCAGCCGTAAGCGTCGATCGCGACTTGATCCAGGCCAGCGATGACCTGGTGCATGTCTTTGGCGTCGTCGATGTTGCCGCCCTGCGGGCCATTGCGCAGCAGCACGCGCGTGGCGTCGAGCACGGTCAACGTGGGGCGCATGAAGGTCGCCAAATCAGCGATCGAAACGTCGATGTTCTGATGCAGGCGATTGCGCCGGCCACCGAGGATTCCATACCAATTCTTCATGCCACCGGTGTACTTCGACAAATTGTGGTGCTTGGCTACCGGCACGTTGATCACCTTGTCGGCGTTCACGAGCGGCAAGTACACCGGCCACTGATCGAGTACCTCACCCTTCATGCGCAGATCGCGGAAGCGATGCGCGGAGGGCAAGATCACGTTCGCTCCCAAAGCGTAGGTGGCGCGCCAAATGCCGGAGTGCTGAAAGCAGAGGTTGGCCTGGTTACAAGAAGCGTCGGTGACGATCACGTCCTTGGCGCCGGCGTCGAAACACTGTTTGATGACCTCCGCCACCACCAGCGGGTTGGTGTTGGCGGCTTGTACGGGCATGCGATCCCAACCGATGTTCGGTTTGACCGCGACGATGTCGCCCCGGGACACGAAGCGCTTCATGCCGCCCATCGCGTTCAGGGCGCGGCGCACGAGCTCGGCAGGATCGGTGCTGCTCTTGGCGATCGCGAACACGGGATCGGTCGCGGCCCCCGCATGCCCGGAGCCCACGTTGTCGATGCGAAAGTCCCGGACAATGCGCTCGCCCTGCGCGCGAGCGAGGCCGAAGCCGCCCGGATCGAAGGCCAGTTTGGCCGTCGCCGCAGCACCGCCCGCAACGAGGCCGAGGGCCCCGAGGCGCTTGAGCGCGTCGCGTCGCGTCGGATCCGACATTTGGCTCGGATCCTTGAAGGAAAAAAGCGCAGCGGTCAAGTTCGCGGCCGGCCCCAGAACAGGACCGACAAGGCATTGATTTGACTAGCGATTATGACTCATGTCGATGCCTGACCCGAGACCGATCCGGCCTTTCGGCCTGAATGTGCCCCGGACCTCGCACGCGGATTCGCGGGGAAAAGACCGGGGCTTGCTTGTCCGGAGCGCCGACGCAAGCTAGGGTCCGCGTCCTTTTCGCACACCCCGGCGCGTGGCCGGGCAAGCCGAGGGGGAGCCAGAGACTGGAGACACGATGAAAGACGGCATTCACCCGGAATACAACCCGGTCCAAGTGACTTGTGCTTGCGGCAACAAGTTCGAGACCCGCTCCACCAAGACCGAGCTTCAGGTCGATGTCTGCGCGGCGTGCCACCCGTTCTTCACGGGCAAGCAACGCATGGTCGACACCCAAGGTCGCGTCGACCGCTTCCGTCGCCGCTACGCTGGCGCGCCCGCGAGCAAGTAACGAGCGCCCGAAGCGCGCAATTCTGCCGGGCCCCACTTCCGAGTTCGGGGCCCTGGCCCCAAACTCATACGTCGCGCTCCTACGCAGCGCTATACTGAGGACGATGTCGAACCAACCCGCGGTTCTCGGCCCTGATGGCGTTGCCCGTCCGTACATCGGCGGCCAAGCGCTGATCGAAGGCGTGATGATGCGCTCCCCGCACTGTTTCTCTGCGGTCGTGCGCAGGAAAAATGGCGCGCTCGTCGTGCGTGAAATGCCGATGGCCGATCTGCGGCGCGGAAAGCTGGCCTGGCCGCTGGTGCGTGGCGTCGCGGCCTTGGTGGAAGCGCTCAAGTTGGGCAGCACCGCTCTGCGCTTCTCCGCCGAGCAATTCGAACAGGACCTCGAGCTCGAAGAAGCGGGCGCGCCGAAGTCGGCGCCGCGCAGCAAACCGAGCACGCTCGCGTTGTTGTCTTTGCCGATCATCGCGCTTTTGACCAACGCCCCGGAAGATCTGGGCAAGGGCCCGACCCCCGCCGCCAACGAAGCCGACGGCAAGAAGCGCCTTTTGGGCGTGCTGTCCGCGGTGTTTGCGATCGGCATGTTCGTCGCCTTGCCGCAGGCCTTTGCGGCAGGCGCGAGCAGCGTGTTCGGGCTCGGGCTGGACGTGCGAGACGTGCGCTTTCAGCTGCTGACCGCCGCCGCCAAGCTCACGATTTTGATCGGCTACATGCTGCTGATCCGGCGCATGCCCGAAATTTATCGCGTGTTCCAGTACCACGGCGCCGAGCACAAATCGATTTACACCTACGAATCGGGGCTGGCGCTCACTGTCGACAACGCGCGTCCCAAGACCACGCTGCACCCGCGCTGCGGCACGACCTTCATCGTGATGGTCGCGCTGGTTTCGATCTTGGTGTTCAGCGCGCTCGGCCCGCTGCTGCCCCATTTGGGTCTGGGTAAGGTCGCCGACAACCTGTTGTTCTTCGCGTTCAAGCTGCCATTTTTGCCGTTCATCGCCGCGATCACTTTCGAGCTGCAGCGAGTGCTGGCCAAATACTGCGCCACCGGCCCCGGCCGCATCCTGCTTTGGCCCGGTTTCCTGGTGCAAAAGATCACCACCATCGAGCCCGACGACAAGCAGCTGGAGGTCGCGCTGTCCGCGCTCTTGGTCACGCTCGAGCGCGAACAGCAAGGCGCAGCACCGGAAACCGCGAGCGACCGCACCTATGATGACTTTTCGACACTGACCCGCGGTGTCGTGCAAGCGGCATGATTCCGGTCGGCAAGTTAGAATCCATCGTCCGCCGCTACGCAGAGCTCGATCAGCTGCTTTGCGATCCGAAGGTGTTCGGCGATCCGCAGAAGCTCAATTCGTTCAACCGCGAACGCGCCGGGCTATCCAGCATCGTCGAAGCGTTTCAAGAATGGCGCGTAGTCGAGAAGCACGTGGCCGAAGACCGCGCTGCGCTGGATGATCCCGAGCTTGGTCCGTTGGTCAAGCAAGAGCTGCCGGAGCTCGAGGCAAAGCTGAACGACATCGAGCAGCGCATCTTCGTCTTGTTGTTACCGAAGGATCCGAACGACGAGAAGAACACGTTGCTCGAAATTCGCGCCGGCACCGGTGGTGAAGAAGCGGCATTGTTCGCCGCCGACCTTTTGCGCATGTACACGCGCTACGCCGAGACTCGCGGCTGGAAGCTCGAGCTGCTCTCCAGCAGCGAAGCCCAAGCGGGCGGGATCAAAGAGGCCATTTTGCTGGTCAGCGGCAAACGCGTGTTCTCCAGCCTGAAGTACGAGGGTGGCGTGCACCGCGTGCAACGCGTGCCCGCCACCGAAGCTCAGGGTCGAGTCCACACTTCGACCGCCACCGTGGCCGTGCTGCCCGAGGCCGACGAAGTCGAGCTCGTGATCGACGACAAGGACCTGCGCTTCGACATCGCCGCATCCGGTGGCCCGGGTGGCCAGGGCGTCAACACGACCAACAGCTCGGTCCAGATCACCCATTTGCCGACTGGCATCACCGTGCGCTGCCAAGACGAGCGCAGCCAAATCAAGAACAAGGCCAAGGGCCTGAAGATCTTGCGCAGCCGCCTGCTCGAAATCGAACAAGAGAAGCACGATTCGGCGATTCGCGACGAACGGCGCAGCATGGTCAAGGCCGGCGATCGCTCGGACAAGATCCGGACCTACAACTTCCCGCAGAATCGCCTGACCGATCACCGCGTGGGGCTCACCTTGTACAAGCTCGATCGCGTGATGGATGGCGATTTGACCGAGCTGCTCGAGGCCGTGGGCTCGTTCCACCAAGCCGCGCTCTTGGAAGCCAACAAGACCCACGAGGACGCTTAGGTCGTGGGCGCGCCCGCGAGCGTCGATTTGGACGCGCTGCTCTGCGCGCTGATCTTGGTACCAACGGCGTTCGCGCGAAATCGCTTCTTCAAGCTGTTCGAAAATCCGGCCGCGCTCAAGGTGCGAAGGCGCGCCGCTCGCGTGCGCGGCATCGTCCGTCAGCTGTGCGGCACGGGTCGCATCAAAGCCGAAGTGATTGGCGAGCAGGTGCTGGCAGATGGCCAAGTGCTGCTCCGTTACCGCGTGGAAGAGATCGGCTTTCTGCGCACCGCAGCGCTTTCGCGCCTGGAAGCCGCGACGTTGCGCGTCGCACTTTCACGCGCCGGCAAGGGCAGCGTCGACAACGCGGAGCGCGAGCTGGTAGAGACCGCGCTCGAGCGGCTGAGCCAGAATTTGAACCTGCCCGAGGGTCTGCTCTCCACACAAGGGGCGCACGAAACCGGCGGTGTCGAGTGACCCCTCCGAGCGAATGACTCGCGAGCGTCGTGGAGTACTAAGCGCGCGGTCTCGCGAACCCGAAGCGTTTAGCCGCGCCCCTCCCGGTTGCGAGGCGGCAGGCTCGTCAGCGAGTGGCAGCTTTGTCGAACAGTCATCGGTGCGCAGAAGGCTGCGGCGGGAGTGGCCAATGCAGCGGACCGTCGAGCAACGCCTGAACTTCGTCTTCGTCGAGGTGCGACGTGAAGGGAACCGCTCGTCCGTCGTAGTCGAACATTACGTAATGGAGGACGCCGTGCTTTACGCGCCTCGCGTGCGGTCGTATCGACGCGATCTTTTCGACTGCAAAGGACTTCCTTCGACTGATGAAAAACAGCGTCCAGCGATGCTCGTCTGCTCAACGTACCGGCGTTCAGCTGCGAGCACCAGAGGGAGCGAAGCGACCGACAAGCTCGGCAGCTGCAACGCAATGTTGGACCGCAGCCGTGGCTAGATCGAGAAGACACTGACGGACGGATGGCGAGCCGCCAAGCGGCGAATGTCTTTCGGGTCGCCGGTGGCAACAAGTGCAGCAGCAAACTCCAACGCAGACGCGACAACGAAGGCATCAACCGCATTGACCGAAGACATTCTCGCCTCAGTGAGCAGAGCGCCAGCCTGTTGTGCGATCTTGCGCGTAAGCTCCAATACCGCAATCCCCCTATCGTTCAGGAGGTGGTTCACGGCGGCATCGAAGCGAGGGCCCTTACAGACCTCCGCAAGAACCGGCGCTGGTACGCGGACGAGGGCGCGCCGATCATGCGCGAGGGACAGGATCGCAAGGGCCCGATCCTCGAGAACACCACGCCTCGATGAACGCGCCAAAGCGTTTACGGCTTCGGAGTCCAGAATCAGCGCTTCGGCCATGCGCGCTTGGCCGCCGCGACTGCAGACTTGGATGGTGGGCCGTTGAGCTGCGTGAGTTCGGCAATGAACGCGCCGAGCTGTTGGCGCTCGAGCTCGTGGGCAGCCGCTTGCGCGAAGAAACCAGAAAGCCCTCGGGCGCCGACGCGTTTTCGAACCGCCTTGGCGAGGCTTGCCGGAAGGCTGATAGACAACTTGGCGGCAGGAGCGGTCATGAGCAGATTCGTACCACAGTAGGAATCGGCTGGCAAAGTGGTACCCATCCAGAAAGGAACGACGCCATCCGGAAGCAACGAGCGAGCCCGTGGTACATCACCACGGGTCAGAGGCGGGACGCTTCGGGTAGCGACGAGGTGCGGCCGGCAGCTTCAACAGCTCGTTGGGCGGCGCTCGTCGAGTCGATGGGCGTCTTGTTCCTCTCGTCAGAACCTGACCTGATGTTTGCTTGGCGGGTTCGCGCGACGCGGCATTCTTTTTTCCGCACGGGGCACTTAGCCGAGCCGCGCGTACGCGTGTACACTCGGCGCATGTTCGCCGATGAGTTGCGAAACCACGACGACACTCCGCTGGGCGACAAGCTCGTCGTGCTTCAGGGGCTGAAATGGTCGGACTATCAGCGCATGCTGGAGGTACGCGGAGACAACACCGTGCCGCGCTTCGCCTACTTGGAGGGCGCGCTCGAGATCATGACCCCCTCGCCTGCGCACGTGTCGCTGACTTCGCGCATCGGCCATCTGCTGGCCGCGTGGTGCCTGGAGCGGGGCGTGGATTTTTCTGCCTTCGGAGCCTGGACACTGGAAGACAAGGCCAGCAGTTGCGGGCTCGAACCGGATGAGTGCTACGTGTTCGGTGCGGATCCTGCTGCCCCAAAGCCACACCTTTCGCTCGACGTCATCTGGACCAGCGGCGGCATCCGCAAGCTCGACATCTACCAAAAGCTCGGCGTGCGGGAGGTTTGGTCTTGGCGCAAGGGGCGGCTGTTCATCCACGTGCTGAATGGTGAGCGATATCTGGAAGCTGCTGCGAGCAGCGTCTTGCCGGGGATCGATCTGGTCGAGCTGTGCAGGTACCTCGATCGCGCGACGACTAGCGAAGCCAGCCGTGAGTACCGCGCGGCATTGAACCGAGCCAAAGACTCCCGATGAGCAAGGACAAGAATTACGCCGACGACGAGGTGCGCGACATCATCGAACGGGCGCTGAAAGCTCAGCCCTCGGGCGGCATCAGCCACGAAGATTTGCTGTCCATCGGCGCGGGCGCCGGTTTGACGCGCGACGCCGTGGAGAGCGCGGCGCGCGACGTGGCCGAGGCGCGTCTGACGAAGACCGCCACGGCGCGCATCGTTTCCTGGCGCCGCCGCGGCGTTCTCGCACATGCCTTCGTGTACGCGGTCGTCAATGGCTTCTTGTTCTTGATCAATTATCTGACCACGCCCGGCTCGTGGTGGGTGCTGTTCCCGGTGCTGGCGTGGGGCGTCGGTCTGGTCTTGCACGCCGGCTTCGGCCTGTTCTCTCCAGTCGACGAATGGAGTCTGACCCGCGAGAAGCGGCGCTTGCTGAAGACCGAAGGCACGGGCCTGCCGCGCGTCGTGCGCCAAGCGGGGGTGCGCATCGCCGAGTCCCGGGATCCGCTCGCGCCGGCGAGCGAATCCGAAACGGAAGCAGAGGCAGACGCAGAGCTAGAGTCAGGCTCGGACGCAGACGGCTCGCGCGGCCGGCGTGGCGTGCGCGATCAGTGATGCGCGCGGGCTTGTTCGGCGAGCAGCTCAGTGACGTCGAAATACACGTGCAGCTTTTCGCCGTCTTCTCGCTCCGCGTCCAACAAGTCCAGCGTCCGGTCACCGACGTTGACCCGCGTTTGTGAGACAAAGCGCGCCTTCTTTGCCTTCAATACCTCGTACTCTTCTTTGACGCGGTACGCGGTCCAGGGCGAGTCGGGGGTTTGCCCGCTGCCCGCATGAATGATCGAATCGAGCAAGCTTTGCGCGACGGTTTTGTGAAAATCCGCCTCGGTGATGTGATCGGTTTTGCGCAGCGCGCTCGAACGCAACAAGTGCGCGTTGATGTCCGCTTGATCCGCCGCCAAGAGCTCGGCAGACGCATCGATCACGCCGGCCGAGCTCTCGCTGCGAGCCGCATCAGCCAGTCGCTCTTCGAGCTCTTGGACGTTGGAGGCGTCCGGGACGTACAAGCGCCCGCGGCGAAGGCGCCAGAAGTCGGTGCGCGCGATCTCGTCCGAGGCCTCGGTGGCCAGCGCACTGGCGCGCGCTCGATAGTAAGAAGCATCGGCTTCCGCGTATTCGGGGCGCGCCGTGGGTGCGGCCTTGGCTGCGGCAGTCCCGGCTGGTTGCGCGGCGCTCGCCGCCGGTGCCGGAGACCCGCACGCGATTGAGCTGCCACACAGAAGCACGAGTGAAAGTGCGCGAACCGTCATCGTTGCTCCATTGAAGTCTTGTTTCGCTACCATCAGGGCCACCAGACCAAATCAGTAGCCGAAACCCTGTTGCTCTGAAAGACCCTCGGCGGCGCGGCTACGATCCGCCCTGCGCACGCGCGATCCGCTCGAAAGCGCGTTGCTCGGCCGCGCTGAACTCCGGATCGCGATCCCAATGAAACGGCTGCACGCGTGCCGGCGAGCTCCCGCGTTTGCTCACGGCCAGCTGTGCGCGCTCGATCACGCCCACTCGACCGCGCGCGCCGGCGAACAAGGACAATAGGTCGGGCCCGGTGGCCCTTCGTGGCGTAGCGCGGACGCGCGCCTGCACGCCCGCAACTCGGGCCTCGAAACCCGCAACTCGCGAGCGGACGGGATCGGCAAACGAGTCGGGAGCGCCGGGAAACCCGAGCGCAATCCAAGCGGCAATCGACAGCGACCCATTGTCGCCGGGGTCGAGTCCTAGGGTCAGATTCGAGCGCGCGAGCAAAGCCTCGACCGCAGCCAACGACAGCTGCGCATCGACGTCCGCGAGCAGCGAGCGCTCGTCTAGAGCGAACACGGGCCGCGCGCCGGCGTGTGACGCGGGCAACGCCTCGGAGGGCGCTTCGAGCGCCCCCGGATTGAACAGGCCCGCAGGATCCCAAGCCGAGCGCAGGCGCTTCAAGAGCTCCGTCCCCTGCCCGAGCTCGGCTGCCAAGCGCGCGGCCTTGCTCCGCCCGACACCGTGGTGGTGGCTCAAATTGGCTCCCGCGGCGAGCGCGGCCGAGAGCCCGGTGCGCCACGCCGCCTCGTAGCGAGCGCGGGCGTTGCCGCCCGGCGCACCGAGCCCGGAGAAGGTGAAATAGATGCTGCAACCATCCGGATAGGCATGGCTCAGGTGGGCCATCACCAGCGCATGCTCGGAGAGCTCGCGGCGCACGCTTTGGTACACGGCCTCGAGCTTCGACCAAGGCGCAGCCACCTCCATCGTGTCGGTGAACGCGCCCAGTCGAAACGCGGGCGATTGACGAAAGCTGACCGAGTAGCGATGGGCGAGCCAGCGCCGCGCCGGTCCCTCACCCAGCGAGTGCGCGGCCGCGCGGGCGCAGATGCTCGCCGCGCGCGCCGCGTCTTGCTCGGCTTCGTCCGCTTCGCCCTCGAAGATCAAGAGCAGGGTCGCACCGCCGAGCAGGTTGCCTTCGAGCGCTTCGATCGTGCGCTGCAGCCAGCGTGGCTTTTCCAGAGCTCGGCGCGCCGCGAGACCAAACCAATGAGCGAGCGCGGCACTTTGATTCTTGGGCGATTTTTTGGCGTCCGAGCTTTGAGCGAGCAACACGGAGTCGATCGGATCGTACAGCCGCGCGACCTCCGGCCTGAGCCCGGCCTGCATCAGGCTGCGCAAGATGTCGAAGCCGCTCTCGATGGTGGCACAGGAATGAGCCAGAAAGCGGCGCACGCGGGGCGCCGGATGCAAGCGCAGCGTGACCTGGGTGATGAAGCCGAGCGTGCCTTCGCTGCCGGTGACCAGCGGCACCAAGTCCGGCGCGGACCGGCGTCGACGCATGGGCACGACGTCGCCCGTGCCGAGCACACACTCGAGCCCCGCCACCATGTCTTCGATCTTTCCGTAGCGGCTCGAGCATTGACCGGCTCCGCGCGCCGCGACCCAGCCGCCCACGGTGGAGCAGACGATGCTCGAAGGAAAATGGCCCGCGGTGTAGCCCGCCTTGCCCAGCTCTTGCTCCAGGGTCGAGCCGAGCAGCCCCGCACCGGCATGAACCACCGGCGCATCGCGATCGATCCGCAGCTCGGACATGCGCTTGGAGTCGATCACGATCGTGCGCTCGTCCGGCAGCACTGCGCCGCACACGCCGCTGCCTGCTCCGAACGGAACCACCGTGAACCCTTCCGCGCGCGACAGCTCGAGCAGTTGGCTGACCTGCTCGGCGCGTTCGGGCCAAACCACGGCCGCTGGGCGATTGTCGGGCAGTGCGCCGCTCTGCAGCTCGACCAGGGCG
>DASSMT010000099.1:0-15505 GCA_035688655.1 Polyangiaceae bacterium
GCGCGCTCGTACCGGGCGCCAAACGAAAGGCAGCTGCGCTCGCGATCAGCGCGCCGCTCAGCGCGGCACCGACGGTCGCCAGGCGCACCAACAGTCGGCGACGGTAGAGCTTGTGATGGTGCGCCGCATTACCGCTCGAGAAGTTGACCAAGCACAAGCGATTGAGCGGGCTCAGCTTCGGATCGAGCGCCAGAAATACCTGCTCACCATCGAGCGAGGCTTCCGAAAGTTGCGGCCAGGGCACGAGCAGCTTCTCGCTCTCGGTCTGCGTCACCGGCACGTAGCCCTCGCTGAAGCCGGCCACGCCCAGATACAACAAGGACAGGCCGATCGGCGCGCACTCGAGCTCCACGGTGCCAACCGCATTGCTGCGTTCACTGGCCATGGCTATTGCTCGGAACCTCATCGCGGGCGCAGTCTAGTCCGGAGCCGACAAACGACGAGCACCGAAGGACGCTGGCTCGCGGGTCCACCGGAAATTTCGAGCGTTGGCACGAAAAATGGCGCTATTTTCCGGTCCACCGAGCTTACTGTGCAGAGGCTGCGCTGGGCCGGTCTTTCGCTGCGACGCGGTCCGCGAAGGCGGTCACGCGCTGCTCGATCAGCTCGAGATCGTAGTCGAGCGTGGCCACGTGGAACGAGCGCTCGAGCGGCAGCTCGGTCACGTCCCTGCTGCGCACCGCGCGCAAGATCGCCCGGGAATTTTCCGGGGGAACGCTGTGATCGGCTCGCGAGTAAGCAACCAAGATCGGGCAGGTGATGTTCGGTAGCTGCTTGCGAATCCGGGGAAATTCACGGACCAGCGAATTGCCCGATTTGGCCGGGACCCAGCTGTAAGCGAGCTCGTTTACCCCGGGCTTGGCGATGTCGTTGCGCACCAGGCCCACCGCGCTGGCGGGCACGAGCGGAACCACATGCTCCAAGAGCGGGCCGAGCTTGACCAGGATCCCCTTTCGATCCAGCACTTGGCTATTGATCACCACCGCCCCCGCCACGCGCTTCGGATCCTGCGACACGAGATCGAGCACCAGCGTGCCGCCCATGGAAATCCCGAGCGCGATCACGCTTTCGCTGCGTGCTGCGAGCCGAGCGAGGCCGTCCGCGACCTCGCCGCGCCAGTCCTCGTAGCGCGTGCTCATCATGTCCCGAAAATGAGTGCCGTGCCCCGGCAAGCGCACGAGCTCGAGGGCAAAGCCTCGCCGCGCGAACAGCTCGGCCAAGGGGCGCAGTGACGCGGGGCAGCCCGTAAAGCCATGAGCCATCAAGATCCCGATTCGAGAACGCTCACCCGAACCATTGAAGGACCACGGCTCAGCGCCGGGCAGCACCGGAAAAGTCACGCCAGCAAGTTTACACGAAACTCGCGACTTACCAGGCTCTTCTCGTTCTGATACTCACTGCCCGCACGCTTTCCGGTTGCTTTCCCCGCCGCTGATGAGTTCGTTTCGCACTCTGTTTCTGGGCATTCTCTGCTCGAGCCTGTGGGCGACCCCGCGGCTGTGCAATGCCCAGCGCGCGAGCGATGCACAGCTACGACCCGAACCCGTCAAGGAGCCCTACTTCTACAAAGGCTACGATTACGGCTCGCAGGCGCTGTATGGGCCGCTGTGGGTGTTTTTGAACCGCGGCTTCGACGTGCTTCAGGATCGCACCGGCAGCCGCAGCATTTTTCAGCAGGAATACCTGCACAACGGTGAGAACGTCGGGCGCAACTTGCTGAACCCTTTTCCGGGCATTTCCCAGCGCGGTTGGGGTCGCTTCTTTCGAGAGGAAATCTTTCCGCTCAGCTTCACGAAGGGCACGGCGCGCTGGGTACCGAACTACACCCTGCACTTGATCGGCGGCGGCGTGACCTACACCGGGCTCACCGAGTGGTTCCGCCAGAACCGAGTGCCGGCGCCGCGCCTGTTCTCGGCCGGGACGCTATTGGTCACGGCGTTCGTCAACGAAACCTTGGAGAACAAGGGCGTCGCTCCGTACAACACCGATGCCGTCGCGGACTTTTTCTTCTTCGACATCGGCGGCATCCTGCTCTTCAGCTTCGATTGGCCGAACGAGTTTTTCAGCAAGCACCTGATCATCGCCGATTGGTCGTCCCAGCCAGCGTTCACGTTTCCCGGCTTCGACCTGCACAACCAAGGCAACTACTTCTCGGTGAAATGGCCGCTGCCGTTCTACCCGCGGTTGCGCCTGTTTGCGACCATGGGCCTCGGCACGCTCGTCGGTCTGTCGTACCAGATCGACGGCCAATACTCGATCTCCGCCGGCGGCGGCACGATGGCGTCGCGCTTGATCCGCACCTCGGACAAGAACGCCGACAACGAAGTCGAGTTCGCGCCGGCAGCCGGTATCTTCGTCGACCGCAACAATTCCTTGCTCGCATCGCTCAAGCTGACCAACGTGCAAGACTATTTTCTGCAGTTCAATTTGTACCCCAACGCCTTCTCGGTGCCCGAGCTCGGCATGTGGGCCGTGGTCGACAAAGGCGGCCACTTCGTGGCGGGCTTGTCATTTTCCAAGTCTTTCGGCGTGGGCGTGGGCATCGGGGAGCTGGGGCTCAGGTAGCCCCTCGGCCCGTGCCGAACGCCTTACCCTCCGCGCTTGTCTTCGTCTTCATCCAGCACGAGCATGCTGGCCCGGCCTTTCACGTCTTCCCACTCTTGGGCATGCGTGTCGTCGCGATGCACGCCGGCGTGGCCGGGCAAAAGTGAGCAACGCAGATCGATGCGCTGCCGCGCCACGTTGGTCGAGGTGCCTTCGATCTGCCGAGTGACGATCAGCACCGCCCTTGCGTCGCAAGCCATCGTTCGAGTCTAGCGTTGCCGCGCCCGTCCACGCCAGAACAATGGCGGCGTGTGCCGGAAATCCCCGCGCTCGCCGCGAGTTGTCGCCGCTCAGACACGCTTTGCGGTGACGACTTTGGACAAGAAGCAGCGTTCGACCGACTGCACCTCGAAGCCCGCCTCTGCCACCAATGCCCGCAGATCACTCGTGATGTAGTCGAAAAAAAACGGTTCGTTCATGGTCAACGCGAAATTCTCCAGGAACGAGCGCAAGTCTTCCGCCTCACTCAGCTGAGCGGCATCTTCGATGACGAGCAAGCCACCGGGCTCGAGCACGCGGTGCATTTCCCGAAGCACGTTTCTGCGCGCCCGCGCCGGCAGCTCGTGGAACAAATACACGCAGGTGACGATTTCGAACGAGGCGTCCGCGAGCGGCATGCTCTCCGCGTTCTCGGTCACGAGCGACAGATTCCGCACGTGGGCGAGTCGGCGCCCCGCGTGCTGCAAGTAGAACGGACTCAAATCCAGTCCCCAATAACGCTCGCCGGGGTGCGCCAGCGCCAGTTGATTGAGCGCAGAGCCCGTACCGCAAGCCACGTCCAGAACGCGCGCGGGGCCGGCCGCTACGTCGCGCCCTCGCAAGTAGCGCGTGACGGGCGGCACGATTTGCCGGCGCATGACGTCGGCCGTGCCGAAGAACAGAAACTCGACCCCGATGTCGTACACGGCGGCCGAGCGTTCGCTGAGATAGCCGTCGGTCTGCCAATGGAAGTTGCGCCGGAAGTAATCCGGGTAAGCGCTGAGATCCACACCCACGGGTAGATCCCGCACCTGCCGCTGTTGCGAGCGACGCAAACTGCGCACGACCTCCGTGGCGAGCGACGGCAGTTGCTTGATGTACTCCGCCACCCGCATATCGAACAGCAGGCGTGATGGATAGAGCCCCAGCTCGGCGTTCTCGCAATCTCGATCTTGCAGGGCCGAGAGCTGGGCTTGGAGCGCCTTGATTTCGGCCGGCTTCGGCACCACTGCGCGACGCTTGGCGAAAGGGCGCAAACCCAGGTGCGCGGCCACCAAGGGCAAACGAATCGCGGCTTGGCGTGCGCGGTAGGCATAGCGCGTCAGCTCGTTCGGTAGCGAGGGTGAGCCTTCCATCCGCGAAGGGTGACGCCCGAAACCTGCCTTGTAAAGCCGAGCGATCCGCGAGTTTTTGGACAGCGCCTGGAACATCACTAACTGACCGAGGCAATACTGCACTCACGAACACCCTGTGGAGTCCGCAGCTCGAGATCGTCCCCTTGCTGCTTGCCGAGCAGGGCGCGTGCGATCGGCGATTGCGGGGTGACGACGCACACCTCCGCGCCCGCGACCGTGATCCGAACGCCACCGCCGGCGGGCGCGATGAAGTAATTCGCGGCCGCCTCGCCGTCGTCGAGTACGACCAGCGCGCCGAGCGCGATTCGAGACTCTGCCCTGAAGGCCCGCACATCCAGGGCTTTGAGCTGGTTCAGTGCGTCCTGCAGCTCGACGACGCGCTGAGCTTGACCACGCGCGAGGTAGGTCTGTTCGAGTGCGCGCGTATCCTTGTCGTTCTCGGGCCGATTCTCTTCATGAGTCGCACCGTCCACGACCACGCGTTGAGCGGCACTCATGGTCACGAGATCGGCGGCGATGCAGTCGCGCAGCAGTCTCAGAATTTCTTGCTTATCGATCGCTGCCGGCATGGCAAAACCAGCGTGGAACGCTCGCTCGCTGACCCCTCATACGTTAGCAAAATCAGCCCGGTTTTCAAGGCCTTGACGATCTCGGCGCTGGCACTCAGATTCGCCTCGCTCATGGGGCATGGGCTCTCGCGCGCGGGCCTTCGCCGCACGCGCTGCGCGCCGCTCGGTCGCGCACTGCCTCGCGCTGCCGCAAGTGAAAGGATCGCCGGTGGACGAACTAGCGCACTCGCTGACGGACGAGGAACGAGAGCTCTTGAACGAAGAGCTCGCATGGCTGACGCGCGTTCGCGCCTCACTCGCGGTCGCCCGGGCGGCACAGGCCAGCGCCGCGCTCGAGGCCCGCTCACGCCCGGACGCGGTAGAGGTCGTACGCGCGTTGCGCAGCGAAGCGGCCTCGGCCTCCGAGGACGATTTGCCCGCGCTCTTGCACGAGCTGAGCGTGCGACAGACCTTGATCGAGCGCGGCCCGAAAGCAGCCCTGCCGGACCCAAACAGCCCCTACATCGCTCATTTGCAGCTGCGCGAGGACGGGCTGCGCAAGGACTATTTCCTGGGTCAGAGCAGCCACTTGGACAACGCTGCGGGGCTGCGCGTGGTGGATTGGCGCGTGGCGCCCGTGGCCCGCATCTTCTACGGGTATCGCGAGGGCGACGAGTACGAAGAGGAGTTCCCGGGCCGCATCGCCGAAGGCTTGGTCGAAGCACGCCGCATCCTGGTGGTCGAAGGTGGAGAGCTGCGACAAATCGTCACCGACCGCTTCGCGCTCACGCTTTCGGATTCGGGATGGCACGCTCGAGCTCGCTCGAGCTACGCGCTCAGCAGCGGCGGCGCGGGCAGCGCCGTACGCAGCGAAGCCCTGGCGGCCAGCGCCTCGAGGCACGCGCCGAGCGTGACCGCGTTGCTCGACGCCCAGCAATTTTCGGCGATTTCCACGCCTCCCGAGCGGCCGCTATTGGTCTTGGGCAGCGCCGGCAGCGGCAAGACGACGGTCGCGCTGCATCGCTTGGCGCGCATCGCGGCGCTCGACCCCGAACGCTACGCGCAGGCCCGACTGCAAGTGATCGTGCCGGAGGAGGGGCTCGCGCGCTTATCGCGCCGCTTGCTTTCGCCACTGGGCTTGGTCGAAGCGAGCGTTCGAACGCTCGACGATTGGGCAGCGACCCTCGCGCTGCGCGTGTTCGGAGGGCGGCTGCCGAAGCTCTGCCCCGACACGCCGGCGCTGGTCTCCAGTCTGAAGCGACACCCGGCTCTGTACGCGGCCTTGCGCGAGCGATTCTTGCGCAAAAAGCTGGCAAGCAGCCCAGTCAGCCTCAAGCGCCTGCGCAGGCTCACTTCGGAGCTGTTCAGCGATCGTGAGTTCTTGAGTGGCGTGCTGGAAAACGCCCAGGGAACGCTGTCGCGCGCGGCCGTGGAGGCGACCGTGCAGCACACGATGTTGCAGCTCGCCGATAGCGTCGACAAGCAGCTCGCAGCCGTCGTCGATCGCAGCCGGCTGCGCACGCTGGACGGGCACGCCATCGCCGAGGGCACTCCGGAACTGCTGGCAGGCACCCTGGACAGCGAAGATTTACCGATCTTTCTGGCGATCTTGGCTTGGCGCAAGCAGCTCGAACAGGCGCCAGCCGCGCACCTCGTGGTGGATGAAGCCGAGGATTTTTCGCTGTTCGAGCTGCACGTGCTCGGCCAAATGCAAGGCGCGCAGAAGAGCATCACACTCGCGGGTGACGAAGCGCAACAGACCTCCTCCAGCTTCGCGGGCTTCGAGGCGTCGCTCTCGGAGTTCGGCGTGCGCGATGCGGAAGTCTGTCGACTGGCCGTTTCGTACCGCTGCCCGCGCCCCATCTTCGAGCTCGCGCAGAGGATCCTCGGTGACTTGGCGACCACCGCGGCGACCAGCGCCGCGCGTGAGGGGGTCCCGGTCGGTCACTTTGCATTTCCGAGCGCGGAACTGGCGACGCTGTTCAGCGTCAATGAGCTCGTGGACCTGGTGCAGCGGGAACCGGAGGCGTCGATCGCCGTCATTGCGCACGATGCGGCGGCCGCACGCCGCTTCCACGCGCTGTTGCCCGAACGTGCCCAAGCGCGTTTGGTACTCGAGGGCGACTTTTCGTTCGAGGCCGGCATCGACGTCACTGATCTGGACAGCGTGAAAGGCCTCGAGTTCGACTACGTGCTCGTACCGCAGGTCGACGACCGGACCTACCCGCCGAACGACGAAGGGCGGCGCCGCCTGCACGTGGCCGTCACCCGCGCGGTCTGGCAATTGTGGCTGGTTTCAAGCGAAAATCGCGCGCAGATCCTGTCCTCACTCGAGGCCTGATACGCTTCTCGGCATGGCACTGCCCGATGATTTTTCCGCTGCTCAAGCCCGTGTCAAACAACTCGCGCGCACCCCGGCGAGCGACGAGCTCCTCGAGCTGTACGCGCTGTTCAAGCAGGCCACCGCGGGCGACGCCAGCGGCGAGCGCCCCGGCATGCTCGATTTCAAAGGCCGCGCGAAGTTCGATGCCTGGGCCGGACGCAAGGGGCTCGGTAAGGAACAGGCGATGACCGCGTATGTCGCCTTGGTCGAAAAGCTGGTCAGCAAGTACGGCTAGGCGAGCTTGTTTGCTCGGCGCCTGACGAGCAGCAAGGTCCAGTCGTCCTCGTGGCGACCGGAGAAGGCGTCGACTTCATCGAACACCGCACGCGTCACATCGTCGAGCGCTTTGCCTTGCGCGAGCGCAGCCTCCAGCACCGCGCTCATGCGTGCCAGATCGAACAGCTCACCGGCCGCATTTTGCGCTTCGGTGATGCCGTCGGAATACAGGCAGAGCACGTCACCGGGCTCCACCGTGAGCGCGGTCACGGGCACGTCGGACAAGTCGGACATGATGCCCAGCCACGGGCCCGGCGCTTCGATGACCTCGCAGCGGCCGCTCTTGGCGCGGTACACGATCGGCCATTCGTGCGCGCCCACGCACGAAAACCGGCCGTCACCCTGATAAGTGAGAAGTTGGGCGGTCACGTACTTGTCGTCTCGCAACCGCTTGCTGATGTTCTCGCACAGCAGCGCGTTCACTTCCCGCAGCACGCGCGCCGGTTCCTCGGCTGAATCCCTGAGAAAATGCGATGCGAACGCCGCCTGCGCCATCAGCATCACCAGGCCCGCCCCGACGCCGTGTCCCGAGACATCGCCGATGCTGATCCAGAGCGTGTTGCGATTCGGATCCGAGAGCACGTCGTAGAAATCGCCGCCGACCTCATCGGCCGGGATCATGCGGCCGGCGAACTCGAACTCGACGTGACTGGGCGTGGGCGGCAGCAGCGCGCGTTGAATTTGGGCGGCGATCTCCAATTCACGAGCCATTCGCACTTGGTTGCTCAGGGCGGCACGCGCGCGTTCCAGTTTCGCCGTCATATCGTTGAAGGCGCCGCCCAGCTGTCCGAGCTCGTCACCATCGGTGATGCTCACTCGCCCCTCCAAATCGCCGGCGGCGATCCGGCGCGAGGCATCGCGCAACGCTTCCACGCGACGCGTCACGCGGCTGGCCAAGAACCAAGCAAAGATCAGGCTGAACAGCACGACCCCCGCGACCAGCGCGGTGCTGACGGTCAGGGCGCGCTGGGTCGCACGGTATTTCTGCAGCGCGGCGCTCCGCACCTGCTCGTTCAAGGTGCGCTCGATGCCGGCCATGAGCGAGAGCTTCTGTGTGCCGAGCTCGAACCACTCCCCAGGACTGACCGTCAGATCTTCTTCAGTGGTCTCGAGTGCCTTGCGGCGCATTTCGAGCAGCCGCTGGGTGGCCTCGGTGGCCATCGCGCGGTCGTAACTCTGCAGGTGCTCGACGGCCGCGGTCATGCGAAACGTGTCTTCGTAGATGGCCAGCTCCGAGATCAAGGACACGAAATCGCGGTAGCTGCCGGGCGGAAATTCAGCCTGCGCAAAGACGTGGCACAGCAGCGCGTGTTCGCGGCTCATCCGCTCTTCCAGCTGCAGCAACGAGACCAACGAGCTGATGCTGCGCAGAAGCTCGCCGTCGTCACTCAGATCGGTCAAGCCCGCGATCGCGCGCACGAACGCTTGAATCGCGAAGCGGTGCAGCTCGAACATCCGCGCGCTGGTCGTCTTGCCGTTCGCCAGCTCCTGTCGCATCGCCGGCAACTCGTCGAGCCGCCGTTGCGCTTCGAGCAATGGGCCGGCCAGGCGGGGGGGTAAGTGCGAAATGTCACGGGCCTGCAAGAACGCCCTCAGCTGCTCGAGCGATTGATCCGTGGCTCGCACCTGCTCCTGGGCGTCGCCCGCAACCTTGTGTTGCAAAAGTGCGAGCGTGGGGTCGTCGTCTGCATCCGATGGGCTCTTGTTCAGCCGGAGAGCAATGCCGAGCGCGAGCGCCTCCGCGGCGCGTTCGCGCTGCAATGCGTGGACCGTGCTGGTCATCTGCGCCGAGAGTTCGGCCAGACTTTCGATCGAGCCGAGCGCCTCGGCCTTGCGCGCCTGCAGCCGAGCGTCGCTGACGATCTGAAGCGCCAACAGGAGCGCCCCGACGATCGGAATACCGGCGAGCAAGCCCAACTTGTGCCGAATCGACAGGTTCACTCGACACCCCAAACGACGCTCACTCGGCTCTCCTAATCCTCCTGACAACCAGTAAACTGGGCTGGGCGCGCGGCTCGCCCCTGCTTACCCGTCCGCGAACACCGGTGCCGGGACGCAGCTGACGAAAAGAATTTGCAAAACATAGTTCCACCGCAGTCATAATAGGAACAGGAAACGAGCAAACGCGAGCAAACGCGAGCAAACGCGGGCAAACTCGGCAAACTCGGCAAACGCGACCAGGGGCCTGAATTCCCCCCGCTAGCCGCCGTTACTCACGAGAGAGAGGAGGAGCCGACGTGGAGATCGCTGAAGAGTCCACCTTTTCCAAGAAGCTCACCCCGCATCCGCTGGTATTCATGCGGTTTCGGCCGGCTTGGTCGTACATCGACGGAATCCGCGAGTTTGGACGATTCTTTTGCCAAACCACGTTCGGCACCCAAGAGCTCGCTGACCGCGCCTGCGTGGTACTGCAAGAGACTCTGGAAAATGCCGTGAAGTACTCGAGCAACTCGCCCGACAGCGAGCTCGAGCTGTCGATCGAGAGCGACGGCTCGAACATCGAGTTCTCGGTCTCGAGCCTACCGGACGCCTCACACCTGAGCAGCCTGCGCGAAGAACTGCGCGGCATCCAAACGCTCGATCCAGAGCAAGCCTACTTGGCCGCGTTCATCCGCGCCTCGAACGAACCCGAAGCCTCTGCGCGCTTGGGCTTGGCTCGCATTCGTTATGAGGGAGGCGTCGAGTTGTCGATGAAAGAAGAGACGGGCGGCCGCATCCGCATCACCGCGACAGGCAAGCTATGAGTGAGTTTTCAGCCGTTCGAGTTCCAAAAGCCGACACGATTGCCATTCAGCTGACCGGGCCCAACCAAGTCAAGCTGTCGGGGACCATCACGCAAAAGGATCCCGCGGCCGACCTGGCCGGCTTCTTCAAGGCGCTGCATACCGCCGCCGTGGTCGACAAACTGAGCGAGGTCCGGGCAGACGTGTCGGGGTTGACGTTCGTGAACTCCTCGGCCATCCGCTTGTTCGTGGATTGGGCAACCTGGGTGAAAAACGAGCGCGGGCACCGCTACACCTTGCGCTTCGTCACCAGCCGGAACGTCACCTGGCAGAAGACCGCCTTCTTGGCGTTGATGTCACTGACCAAAGAAGTGCTCGCAATCGAGCACGTCACGTGAGTTCCCACGAACGCAACTCATCGTCGCCCTCGTCCTCCTCGCGGCTAGCCGTCGCGGGGAACGTCGGGAGCAATCAGCGGCCGGGCGACAACGCCGTGCTGAATGGCCGCTCCCTGCTGCGCGTGATTTGTACGGCAGGCTCGGGGGCCCTCGAGTACACGCACGCTTTCATCACCGCCTACACCGCCGATCACCTGCGCGGTGCGATCGCTCAGCGGCTCAGCGTCGGCGCGTACGAGCTGCTGTCGAACGCGCTGAATTTCGGTTCGGTCTCGAGCGACATCGTGATCGAGCTGCTCGAATCGGACACCCTGGTCGGCGTGCGAGTCGCAAACGATGCCATCTCCGCCCGCATTTCCATGCTGACCGAGCATTTGCTCAAACTCAAGAGCAACGCCGAGCAAACGTACTTGGAAGAGCTGCGGCGTTCAGTGACCGGCGGCATTCCGCGACCCATGCTGGGCCTCGCGCGGGTCGCGCACGAGGTCGGTCTGACCCTCGATCTGCAAGTTCAGGAACGCAGAGTTTCGGTCACCGCCCAGTGCCGGCGCTGAGCCGAAAAATGGCACCCCGCCCGCGGCTTCGAGCAACCCGGACGGAGTTCGACGAGTGACGCGGGTTACTTGTTGAGCTCGAGTGCGACGTCCAGCGTGACGTCCTCGCCCACGACCACGCCGCCTGCTTCGAGCGCCTTGTTCCACTTCAGCCCGAAGTCGCCGCGCTTGATCTTGCCCTCGAACTTGGCGCCGCGCACATCCTTACCCCAGGGGGATTTGATGGGCTTGCTCAGCGTTCCTTCGAGCGTCACGCTCTTGGACACGTCGCGGATCGTGAGGTCGCCGGTCACCTTGAACTGCTTTCCGCCACGCGCGATCTTGGTGGAGTGAAACTTGATCTCCGGGTATTTCGCGACGTCGAAGAAGTCGGGACCCTTCAGGTGCGCGTCACGCTTGTCGTCGTCGGTGCTGATCGAGTTGACCTTGATCGTCAGATCGACCGCGCTCTTGGTGAGATCGGCCTCGTCGAGCGTGGCCTTGCCGCTCACGTCCTTGAAGCGACCGTCGACACTGCTCACGACCAGGTGAGCGATCTTGAAGCCGACGTGCGAGTGCGAAGCGTCGATCGCCCATTCTGCGGAGTCCGCGCTGGCGGCAGAGGCGATGAACAGGGTGGCAAGCAGAGCGGGGATTGCGCGCATGATGGAAAACTCCTTTGGATTCGAGTAATCGCGAGCCTTTGGCCGAAGCCCCCCGAGCGGAAGCCCCCACCCGCGCACTGCCGCCGTTGCGCACGCGCTAAGGTCGGCGAGCCGAGCTCGGACATTGACTGGCCGAGCGGGGCAAGCGGCACTGAACAACCGTCTAGATTTCGGCGGTCGGGCGCGGTACTGCTGGCGCGTGGAGACCGAGGCCAACGTCGAACTCGCGCAGCTGGACGCCGTCCAATGGCTGCGCAGCTTGCCCAGTGATTCGCTCGATCTGCTCGTCACCGATCCGCCCTACGAATCGCTGGAGAAGCATCGCGCTGTCGGCACCACGACGCGCTTGAAAGTGAGCGCGAGCTCGAGCAACCCGTGGTTCACGGTGTTCCCCAACGCCCGCTTCCCGGAACTGTTCGCGGAGGTGTACCGCGTGCTCAAGCGGAACAGTCACTTTTACCTGATGTGCGATCAGGAAACCGCGTTCATCGCCAAGCCTCTGGCCGAAAACGCGGGCTTCAAGTTCTGGAAGCCGCTGGTTTGGGACAAAGTCACGATAGGCATGGGATACCATTACCGTGCTCGCTATGAATTCGTGTTGTTCTTCGAAAAGGGCAAACGCAGGCTGAACGACCTGGGTATCGCAGACGTGCTCAGGGTCCCCCGTGTGCGCGGCGGCTACCCCGCTGAAAAACCGTCCCAGCTGAGTGAAACGCTGATTTTGCAGAGCAGCTCCGCTGGCGACCTCGTGGCCGATCCGTTCATGGGCTCTGGCTCGGTGGGCGCCGCAGCCCTGAAACTGTCGCGCCGGTTCCTCGGCAACGATGTCTCGGACTCCGCGCTGGCCTACGCTCGCGCCCGGTTCGCAAAGCTCGGTGCTCAAGAAGGGCCCGTGCTTGCGGTCCCCGCCGCCGCTCAGCGGCGTCTGTCATTGGTCTTGCCATGACCGGCAATGAATACGCAGATCTGATCGCCTCTTATCTGGTCAAGAACTTCTCGGCACGCGGCGTCACCGTCTATCGCGAGGTATCGCTCGGTAAGACCATCATCGGCAAGAACCGTCACGTGGACATCTTCATGCTCCACGCCCAGTCCGATCACGCCTTGGCCATCGAGTGCAAGTACCAAGACAGCGCCGGCACGGTCGACGAAAAGATCCCCTACGCCATCCAAGACATGCAAGCGATGGGCATGTCGGTGTGCTTGGCGTATGCGGGCAACGGCTTCTCGGACGGCATCCTGCACATGCTCGCGGGCTGCCCAATCGCCGCTGCCTGCCTGCCCCCGCCCACGCTGGAACCGACCCGCGATACGCGCGAGCTGGATGTTGCCGTGGCCATGGCGTTCAAGTGGTGGGACCTCGCAGTCCAGAACAAGAAGCCGTTCACGTTATCGTCACTGGCACCGGTCACGGTCCATACCAATGCCAACGGAACCGGTTCCGGACCGGTTAAATAAGCGCCGTCGCGCGAGCCTCCGAGCGAGCCAGCGAAATTAGGCGCGCGCCCGCGGAGTAAATTGGCTGGCTTCAGCGCACCAGCACCCGCGCATAGAGCAGCGCGAAACGCACATCGCCCAAGCTGAGGCCCGAGTGCTGAGCGATTTCAGCCAAGCTCGGCTTTCGTCCGCTGATTGCAGTGAAGGAGCGCACGGTGGAGAGCACTTGAGCAAGCGCCGCCGGTGGGTTCTTTGACTCAGCAGCCACCGAGTGGCCCGCCGCTTCCAGCGCGTCGAAAATGGCCTCGATCTCCGGCATGGTTACCGGCAGAGCCCCGATCGCGTCAGCCACCTCGTCGAGCGAGATGCTCGAGCTCGGCGATGCCGCGTGACCTCTCGCGGTAAGCAACCGACCGACAATCTCGGACACGAGAGACTTAGTGGTTTCCATGCGTCAGGATGCGCACATTCTACTCCACGCACGCCCGCGGCCACGCCTACGATGCGAAACGTGGCGAAACCGCGCAACGCGCAAACGGTCAAAGGCGTGGAGCGTGGCTGATTCTTTTGCCAACGGGCCGGCAGATTTTCGCGCTAATATTTTGAGTTAGGCGTTAGCGATGATCAGCATCGCGCCGTCTTGGAGGAAAACAATGTCTGAGTCGAGCGGTGCAGTGTCGGTTCCCTTCGTATCGGGTTTGGGCAAAGGTCGCGAGGCGTTTCACGCCGAGGTGACCGAGTTCGCGTTGCGCATCGGTGAGCGCACGCCTGAAGATTTCCTGCGTCACTTCTCCTGTCGCGCGATCATGCGCTCGTTGGAAGCGCGCCCGATGGAGCGCGCGCGCATCGTCAGCCAATCGACGGGCGTGCACGAGAAGGTCGCACACAAGATGTCGCCGGACGCATCCGGTGAGTCGTTGCAAATCGCCCTCGACGAGGGCGTGACCACCGCTGCCGCGATCGTCAAGCTGTTTCAGCCCGACGACAAGCAGCGCTACCTGGAGCGCCACGCGCTTTGGTCATTCGACATCGAGGGCCAACCCTGGAAGACCACGCCCGCGACCAGGAGCACGCATGAACGTGCGAAGTCGTACGTGGCGTACATCTTGGAGCGCGCCCTGGAGAACCTGCTCGTTTCGCATGAAGAGGTCGTGCACGCGATCACGGTCAACAAGCTCGCCCAGTGCCTGCCCAAGGAAAAGCTAGGCTCGATCATCGAAGCCAGCCTCAAGACGCACGAAAAGTTCACCGAGCAGGACCTGCTCGGCGCCGTGCCGCCTCGTGATCTCGTGGAGTACGTCGCTCTCGACTACCTCTGGGAGAAGGTCGTCACTCCGCTGATCGCGGAGGCGCACGACTACGCGCCGAAGCCGGTCGTCTTGCTCGCCGGAAACAAGATCGCGGACATGAAGGCAGCGGGCGGTGATGAAGGCGATTGGGGCCGCAACACGAACCCGCCCGCCAATCCTGCCGCTGCCAGCGGCGGCGACGAAATCGTCAGCGAGGACGAGATCCTCGAGAGCGAGCTGAGCGACGATGACTTGAGCTCCGGCACGCCCGTCGGCCTCAAAGTCGTTGCCGCCGACGGCAAGAAGGCGAGCTGAGCTCTATTTGTACGTAGCCAGGCCTGTGTAGTGCAGTACCCGCACGCACAGGCCCGAGCCCTGCGTGCCCTGACACGGGTCATGGCCCTGGAACTTGGTCTCGCCGCTGCGCAGTGAGCGCATCACGTCGCGGGTGATGTCGTGTCCGCCGTCTTTGCAGCGTGAATCACCGCACGGAACCATGAACAGCGCGGGCGCGCTGGCCACGACGATGTGGCGAATGTGATTCTGCTCCGGGCGGCGCGAGGTGCCCTCGTGCTCCTCCAACTCGAGCTTGAGGGTCGCGAGCGTGGGGACTTCCGCGGCCAGGCGCGGCGCTGCGTTCTCGAGCTCACGCCGAGCTTGTGCGCGCTCGGCTGCTTCGGTCTTCTTCTTATAATAATTCATCGAGCGACTCGGACCGTAGCGCGCCTCCGCGAGCAAGTGCCGAAAATCGGACCGCGGCGGATGAATTGCCGGCAGGGGTCTGGTGCTGGTCCAGAAAGTCTAGTCCTCACGAGGTCTTGACGGGATTGAGCCGGAGGCCGGGCGCTCGGCAAGGGCCGCCGATTTTTTCTGCGCTCGACTTTGAACGATTCCGTGGCACCCGGGCACTGAGCGGTCGAATCCAAGCCGAGCCATTGAGACCTTCAGCTCCCTAGCGGACTCGTTCGAGCCTGCGGACGCGCACTGCGCGCCCATTCTCACGAGCCCCGAGCGAGCGGGCGGCCGGCTTCGAGCAGGAGAGGTGCGCCTGTGAGCGTTCGTGTATTGCGACTTGCCGTATTGAGTTCGATCGTGTTGTGCGCGTCACGTGCGCTCGCTGCTGAAACAGCGCCGGGGTCGGCCTCAGCCAGCGCGACGAGCGTCACGCCCCCGCGGCTGATTCGCTCGCAACCAGCGATCGAGCCCGAAGGCCCCCCGCTCACGGAGCCTGTCGCGGTCACGCTCTCGCTGACGATCGACGAGCTCGGGCGTGTGGCGGAAATCACGGTCGTCGAGTCCGGCGGCGAGCGCTTCG
>DASSMT010000147.1:0-9234 GCA_035688655.1 Polyangiaceae bacterium
CCTGCCACCCAGCCCGTGAGCTCGCCACCGAGCTTCAGGTTCCGCCAATTGGTGAACGCGCGGGCCGCGAGGCGACCGCCGAGAACGGTGCCGCCATCGTGTGAGTGCAGATCCCAACGACCGTCGAGCGCAGGTGCCAAGTTGAGCCAGGGCAGAACGGGGATTGCGCCGGCGAGACGCAGCGACAAACGATGATGCAAGCCGGGCGCGTCGCTTTGCGCCTCAGTGATCCCGTAGCCGAATGTGCCGTCTGCGTTTGGAATGGCGCTCTCGGGCACGCCGAGGCGATGAACGCCCGGCTGCCCGTCAGAAGCGGGCCCTATGCTTCGCTGTGCCATGGCAGGCTCGGCGAATACGAGCGCCAACGCCGAGACGCTCGCAGCGAGGCAGCGAACGGCGATCACCGCGACTCACCCAACGACGTTGCGCTCCGAGACAGCGATTGGCAGCATCGAAGATACAGCCTACTCCGCGAGAGCGGCACATCAATGTCCGTAGTGCAGAATTTCGCTGAATTGGCACTCGCTACTCCGACGCTGTGAGTGGTTGCGCCGGCGCACTCCCACGTGGGTAAAGTGTGATCCGATGTGGGGACGGAGTACATTCCGCGGCGGTCGCGAAGCTGCTATGCTGATGAGGTCGTGTTGGATGCGTTGCGCTCGCGTAGCGCGTTTTTCATCGTGCACCAGGTGACTACCCGTTTTTCAACTCTTGTCCTCAGCTGCGCCATCGCTGCGCTTGGCGGCTGTCGAGGCGGCTACGACCTACTCGTGAAGCCGTCCGACGCGGGCGGTGCAGCGGGGCTGTCGGAAGGTGGAACCTCGGCCGGAGGAGACGCGGGAGTCGGCGGAGCGTTCGCCGGGGATTCGAATAACGGAGGGGTCGGCCAAAACCAGGGTGGCAGCGATCAGGGCGGGGGCGACAGCTCGATCGGTGACGGCGGCATGGCGGGTGCCGGGGCCGAGGGAGGCAGCGGTGCGCCCAACGGTGGCACGAGCAATGGCGGCGCCAGCAACGGTGGCACCAGCAACGGTGGCACCAGCAACGGCGCGGGCATGAGTGGCACAGCGGGAAGTGGCGTGGGTGCGACCGCAGGCAGCGCTGGCAGTGGCGCAAGCAGCGGAAGCGGCGGTATTGTCGCTGGCTGCGCGGCTTCTGACCCGTATGTGATTTGCGCGACCGGTGCCACGCACGACGTGGCCGCTGCGAACTGTGCCTCGATGGGCATGCGGATCCTTCGCATCGACTCGGCGGCGGAGAACGACTGGCTGTTTGCCGCGATGCCGGACAGCTGGATCGGCGCGAGCGACGCAGCCGTGGAAGGGGAATGGCGTTGGGAGGACGGGACCTTGTTTTGGCTCGGAGCTCAGAATGGCTCGGCGCAAGCCGGCCTGTACAGCAATTGGTCATTGAATTCGCCGAAGCCAACTCCCGTGGATGCCGACTGCGCAAAGATGAACGCCAGCGGCACGTGGGTCGTCGTGCTGTGCAACAGCACGCTTCCGTACACGTGCGAGACCTACTGAGCAGGCACTTTCGAGCCGCCAACCCCCAGGCACGCGGCGCGGCCTCGGCGGACGCCGCGCATTTTCGGGCGCCGCATCAGAAAAGCTTGTATGCTGAAGCAGACGGCGGTGGGTGGTGTCCCGCCGCAACCCGGGGTGCGCTTACTTGGATACGGAGCCTGCGACGCGAAGCTTTTTTCGACTCCCGCTGACGGTGGCGGCGGTTTGGGCGGTGAGCACTTTGGTGCCGGCCACGGCGCAGGCCTGTGGTGGCTTCTTCTGCAACCGTGCGCAGCCGGTCAACCAGGCCGCCGAGAGCATCATCTTCGCTGACAACGGCGATGGCACCACCACCGCTGTGATTCAAATCCAATACCAGGGGCCGGCGCAGAATTTTTCTTGGCTGCTCCCGATCTCGTCCGTGCCGAAGAGCGATGCAGACATCGGTGTGGCCTCGAATCTGGCGTTGCAACGTCTGCAGACCGCCACCAATCCGAACTACGTGCTGACGACCCGAGTCGAAGGGGAGTGTCGGGAAGCCGATAGCGGCGGCAGCGGCTGCGGTGCAGCGCAAGCCAGCGGTCGCTCGTTCAACGCTGCTGCCCCGCAAGTTGCCGGCGAGCCCTCGAATACGGGGGTGGTCGTCGAAGCAACCGGCGTGGTTGGTGCGTTTCAGTGGTCCGTGATCTCGCTCGACCCGAGCTTGAGCGACCCGGCGAGCGCGGCGGCCCAATGGCTGAAAGACAACGGCTACGACGTACCGAGCAGCGCGCCCGGATTGCTCGGGCCGTACCTGAAACAGGGACTGTATTTGCTGGCGCTGCGCCTGACCAAGGGGGCAGATAGCGGCTCGATTCGCCCGATCGTGCTCACCTATGCGGGCGCCCCGTCCATTCCGGTCAAGCTGACCGCGGTCGCCGCCAACGACGACATGGGCGTATTGACCTGGGTGCTCGGCAAATCGCGCGCCGTCCCGACCAACTACCTCTCGCTCGAGTTGAACGAGGCGCGCATCAATTGGTTCAGCGCCGCCACCAACTACAACTTCGTCGTGAGCCAAGCGGCCAACGACGCGGGCGGGCAGGGCTTCGTGACCGAGTTCTCTGGCGCCACGGGCAGCTTGGCTACGGTGTGGACGACGAGCGACGAGTCGAAGTGGATCGCGCTGAACGAGGTCGCGAATTTCGTGAGCGACGAGTCACTCGTGCAGCAGGCGCAAGGTTCGTTCGGGGCGTGGGATGGCTTTTGGGATGCTACTCGCGCCGCGGCCAAGCTGCCGAGCGGTGTCACCTTCGATGCGTTCAAGGCCTGCCCAAGCTGCTACTCGATTCAACTCTCGCCTGCCGAGTATATCCCCCAGCTCGAGAAGCTCGTGATCGAGCCGGTGCGGCGCGTTCAGCAGCTGATCGATGCGCACCCGCAAATCACGCGCCTGTACACCACTCTGTCGGCGGACGAGATGACTCTCGATCCATTGTTCGGCTTCAATGCAGCTTTGCCGGCGGTGAGCAACCAGCATCAGGCCGAGCGCGTGGTGGCCTGTAACCCCGCTGTCGACGTTTCCGACGCGCCCTGGCACGTCGATTTGCCGCAGGGAGGAAGCGTGTGGGGAAGCGGCAGCGTTTGGCCGAGTGAGCTTGCCACACTGCCACCCAATCGCGTGATCACCCGCACGGCCGAGAGCGGCGAAGGCAAAGTGATCGAGGACAACTCGGCCGCCATCCAAAGCGGGCTCACGCGCCTCAACTCCGGCAAAGAGGCGTCTCCCGACGCTGGCGGTGGCTGCGCAACGGGGCGCGCGCGATCGCGCGGCGCCTGGCTCTCCGTCGCCGCGCTGGCGGCGGCGCTGCTCGTCCGGCGCCGGCTCGTGCGGCGTCGAGACAGTGGTTCGCCTCGACCACGCTCGCACACGTGACGCCCGCGGCGGGTTTCCGTCGTCGGCGCGTGACGCGCGCATGAACGAGTTTGACGGCGCATGCTCGGTTCATGAACGAACCGAACGACAAGTGCAGGATCTGATCTGCTTCTTACACACACTCACAGACGCCGACGTCCGCGCTTTCGACATGAATTCGTCCGTGCGTGCGCGCTGAGTCACCAGTGTGGTGGCGCTCGGCGCGCGCTAGGGAACAGGTCTTACTCGGAGAAAGCGTGATAGCGTCCGTGGCATGCGCGTTTCTTCGAATTCCGTACTGCTGCTCGCTGTGCTCGCTTTGCCGCCAGCTTGTGCCACACCCGACGGCGAGCCGCCGGCAGGTGGTGGGTCCTCCGCAGGTTCGAGCGGCAAGGCTGGCTCGAGCGGCCACGGCGGGAGCTCGGGCGCGAGCGGTTCCAGCGGCAACCCAGGCGTGAGCGGCAGTGTGAATACGAGTGGTGCGGGTTCCGGAGGCGCGGCGGGTGCGAGCGGTGCAGGGACGAGTGGCAGCGCGGGGATGAGCGGTGGTGCAGGGAAGGCGGGCAGCGGCGGGACGAGCGGCGGCTTCGGCGCTGGTGGCAGCGCGGGGGCCGCTCACGGTGGCACGGGCGGAGCCACCGCGGGCGGGGGGGGCAGCGTAGCCGGCGCTGCAGGAGCGCTCGCGGGCAACGGCGGTTCGCTCGCGGGTGAAGGTGGCTCGGCCGCGGGTGCCGGCGGAGCCACCGCTGGCACGGCTGGCAGCATCGCGGGTGCCGGGGGTGCGAATGCAGGGACCGGAGGTGCACTCGCCGGCGCGGGCGGCTCGACCGCGGGAGCGGCTGGTTCGAACGCGGGTACAGGTGGTAGCGCCGCAGGCTCGGGTGGGAGCGCCGCGGGGACGGGCGGTTCGAGTGCAGGCGCGGGCGGCAACGGCGGCTCGGGGAGTTGCACGCCACCGAGCGGCACGACGTGCACCACCGCTTCCAACTACTGCGCGGGCTACGCGTACGTCGTGGGCGACAAGGTGAAGGCCGTGTGCGTGGTCAACACCGCTGGCTGCATCCAGGGCAAAAATTGGCTGTTTACGTGCAAACTGGCGGACTGCGGCGCACACACGCCGGGCACGACCGACGGCGAGAACTATTGGTCCGTCGCGCAGTGCAATTAGCGATGTAGCGTGACGAGCCCTGCGGCATTCGCGTCGCAGATGTTACTCCGCGTTCTCGTGCCCGGGACGTAGATCCCTGTGCCGGCAACAACGCCGGCGAGAAGAGGACGATGATGGCCCGGAAAATGATCGCAGCGCTTCAGGTTTCGTTGGACGGCTTTACTCAAGGCTCCGATCGAGGCGCAGAGGAGTGGGTCGATTCGTGGGCCGATGCGCTCGGTCTCATTCCCGACGTGGATGCGTTCGTGCAGGGAGCAGGCATGTACCCCGGCTATGGCGAGTACTGGGCCGCGATCGAAGCCGACCCGAAGCGTGTACCGCCATTCCAGAGTCGCCCTCCCTACGAACGAGAAGTCGCGTACGCCCGCTTCGCCGCGACGACGCCGCACTATGTCTTGTCCAAGAAGCTCGAGCGTGTCTCCTGGCCAGCCACGGCCCAGATCGTCCGCGACCTCGCTGACCTTCGCACTCTCAAGGAGCAACCGGGAAAGAACATCTACGTGGTGGGTGGACCAACGCTGGTCTGCAATCTGCTGAACGCCGGCCTACTCGACGAGCTGCGGTTGATCGTTCACCCGCTTCTCCTCGGAGGTGGTAGAGCGCTCTTCGAAGGCGTCAAGCAGCGGCGCACGCTGAAGTTCGTGAGCTCGGAGCCTGCGAGCGAGGGCAGGGTGGTTCTTACTTACCGTACTTGACGAGGGCGGAGGGCGCGCGGAGCTCGTCGGCGAACGTTGCGCGCACGTGCAGTAAGGTGGGATAGTCTCTCGGTCACTGAGGCGAGGACAATTCCGGTGGCGTAGCGGGAGCCAACAGGAGACAATCACGTGCGCAAGGGTGACTGCGGAATGGTTTCGCCGAACCTTGGCCGGCTGGGTTTGACGAAGCTGCTGATGTGCGCCGTGACATTTGCGGCCGCGAGCGCCGCCTGCGATCCGTACGTGACAGTGACCGGTGTGGTTCAGGACGAGTCGGGGGCGCCCATTCAAGGCGTGATCGTCGAGCTGGAGACGGCAGGACGAACACCCCACCGCACCGAGACGACTAGCAACGGATCGTTTCACGTCGGCATGGTCGGTGCGGATCCGCGGAGCACCAGCGTCTCCTTCCGAAAGGAGGGCTTCCAGGACGTGCGCCGGAACGTAGGAAAGAAGCCACGCCCCAACATCAACGTCATCCTCGTCCCGCTTCCGGTCCAGTAGCGGCCCCGTCGTCAAACTCGTGCGTCAGCTCTAAGCCCGCGAGCGAGGGCAGGGTGGTTCTAACCTGCCGTGCCTGACGAGGGCAGCCGAGCTGGTCGTGAGTCGTGCGCCCCTCGAGCTTCGTCACCAGCAACTCCCAACGGCTGACCGCGACGGCGTTGAACGTGCTGCACTGCTCGCACTCTGAACGCCAAAATTGTCTGCACCAGCGGAACGTCTGACAACCGCGCGACGATCGTGAAGGCCATGCGGAGCTCGAAGCGGAAGTGCGTGCAGCCATAGGGAGGGGCCCGACGAGCTATGGTTTGTCGGTTTGTCGATCGCCCTCCGCGTTTGTCATGCAAATCGACCATCGATTCGCCTAAAGCGAGGACACAATTGTCCCCTTGGCAGCGAGCGATACCCAGCTACGCTTTGGGCCTCGAGTACGGTCTTTTGATGCGCCAAGCCAACGAAGTGTGCCACGAACCGCCCAATCCCCTTTCAGCCGAAGGCGCCCGCCGGGAGCGCGTCGCCGAGCCGCTTGCCAGGCGCCGCGCGCCGCCCGAAAGGTCGCGCTGGATTTTCGTGGTCGCACTCTCTTTCGGCCTGCTCGCCTGCGGTAGCGATTCGGGTGGAGCTGCCAGCTCAGCCGCCGGCAGCGGCGGGTCGAGCACGACGCCGGGCGGTTCGTCTTCGAGCGCCGGAATGGGGACTTCGAACGGCGGCAGCACGAACACGTCGCTGGCGGGGAGTGCCGGGGCGCTCTCTGCAGGCGGTTCAATCGTCAGTGGCGGTTCGACCAGCGGCGGGACGAGCGCAGGCGGGACGAGCGCAGGCGGGACGAGCAGCGGCGGTGCCAGCGTTGGCGGTTCGAGCAGCGGCGGCAGCAGCGCTGGTTCGGCGGGAGGCGGAAGCGTCGGCGCCTGCCCCATGCCGGTCCTCAAGGCGGGCAACAGCGACAAGACCCTCTCGTTCGGCGGCAGCAATCGCAGCTACACACTCCACGTTCCTGCCGCGTACGACGGGAGCAAGCCGGTTCCGCTCGTTCTCGACTTCCACGGGCTCGGGGGTAGCGGCAAGAGCGAGAGCACCTCGTCCCCGTATCCAGCGCAGACCGACGCGGATGGTGTGATCATGGCGTTCCCGACCGGGCTCGCCGGCCCCAGCGGCAACGCGTGGAACGTTGGGCCCTGTTGCGTCAAAAATACCGACGACGTCGCTTTCGCAAAAGCTCTCGTGACCGAGATCGAGAAGACGGCTTGTATCGATACGAAGCGCGTCTACGCCGTCGGATTCTCGATGGGCGGAGGCATGTCGCACTACCTCGCCTGTCACGCAGCCGACGTGTTTGCGGCGGTCGCGCCGGCGGCATTCGATCTGCTCCAGGAAAATGTCAACGACTGCAAGCCCCCGCGCCCGATCTCCGAGATCAGTTTTCGGAGCACGGGCGACCAAGTCGTCAACTATACGGGTGGAGCCTCAATGGCGGTGCAGGGCATGCCCGTCACATTCTTGGGCGCCAAAGGCACCTTCCAAAAGTGGGCGCAGATCAACCAATGCACCGGCGCGGCATCTGCCGAGGATGCGAATGGTTGCGCGACGTACGCCGGCTGTCCCGCCGGCGTCGAAGTCACCCTTTGCACCAAACAGGGCGGCTCTCACGAGGCCGGCAACGCGAAGGTGGGCTGGCCGGCGCTCAAGAAGCACACGCTGCCTTGACGAATGCGCGTCTTTGGCAAGGTGACGTGGGGCAAACGCCGCTCGGGTCCCCGCGCCTACCTCATTGAACTCGAGCGTAGACGTACACGAAATTCGTCTCGCGATCGCGGAGCGTGAGCGTGTCCGGTGTTGCGCCATAGGAATAGGTGCGCATGGCGACGTCACCGCTGAGCACACCCCGTTCGCATTCGACGTCCCACTGCAGCTCGTTCGCGGTCAACGAGTAGCGACCAGAGCGTGTCAGTGTCGCGCCATCGTCGTCCGTCAGTGACGCCATTTGGCCATCTTCCACGGTCAGCGCCGCGCGTACGCGAGCGCCCGTTGGCGGCGTCACCGACTCGCGAAAAAACGCCTGTCGCAACGTGTACCGGCCATCAACGATGGAGCCGCCGTCGGCCGGCGGCAGAGCGTCCGTCCGTTCCCACGCCACGAATGCACCACAGACCTGTGGCGAGCCGCAAAGCCCGATCGGAGTGTGCGCATTCGGCACGCCCCCGATCGTGTAGCCGCCCACGCAATCGACCTCGTTCGAGCACTGGGCGATGCCATCCTTTTGAGTACAGCCCTGCGAGCCGCAATCGTAATGTCCGATCTCGGTGCCGAAAGAGCAAGTCACGATCACATTGGCGTCGCAGCGCGAGTTGCTGCCGCAGCGCAGGTTGGGTGTGAGCGCGGCCTCGCAATGCGCGCCTGGGCCCGAATTGACGCACTTTTCATAGGTGCCGCAGTCGCTCGAGCTCCAGGTGCGACCGTCGCAACCTGGCTCCGCGCATTTCGGGGGCATACACACCTTCAGTGAATTGCCGTCGCACTGGGTCTCCCCAGAATCGCAGTCGTTTCCTCCCCCGACGAGGCAGCCATTCGGCGGGAGAGCAAATGCGACGAGCAGCAGGCCAGTCAACCAGGAGCGCGGGCGATACTCAGCACGCCAATGCTCGTCACGCCGAGTCCCGGTCACCCGCACCCCTTCGATCCCGCTACACCGTGCTCAGCGGCAAGGTCTTTGCAAACGCTTCGAGCAACACCCTGCTCTCTTCGACACCCGGCAGCCCGAGACGAAGGCAAACGTCAGAATCCGGAACGACTTGGGCGTCGCGCTGAAGCTCCGACAGCGCGCCGGCGCGCGCAGCACGCACTTGCTCTCGTTCAGTCGGAGTCAGGCGGGGCGTCAACCAGCGATCGATGGCCCAGGCCAACTCCGCATGGCGCACTTCGTCTGGCGCGATGCGGCTCATGTTGGCGCGCACCCAGGGCTCGCTGGCTCGTTCGGCTTGGTGGAGCGCGATCAGCGCGCCCCAGGTCTCGCGCACGCAACCCTCGACCGCGTTTTCGAGCGCGATTTCCAGCAGCGACCGCGGTGCAAGCGGCTCACTCTGCACCGGCGCGACCGGCACGCCGAAGCGGCGGGCGAGCGCTTTGCTGGCGCGAGCGTGCCGGCGCTCGTCGCGAGCGGAGCGCGAGAGCGCGCGCAGCAGGCGGCGCGGCGCGCGGTGGCTGCGGAGCTCGCTGCGCAGCTCGCGGAAGGCGACGATGCTTGCGGCTTCCAGCCACGCGGCGTCAGCGAGGTGACGCGCGAAAGCGTTGTGCGAGCGTTGCCCGGGGCCGCGAAGGCCGGCTGGCCGCCGGCCTTCGCACGGGAATGGCTCATTTAGGCAAAGCACGCTCTCGGCAGACTTGCGCACGCACGTGACGACATTCTCGCCGTCGGTGCAGACCGCCGCGCATTGTTCGGCGCTGAGCGGTCCACCATCGGCGAAGTTTGCGGGG
>DASSMT010000179.1:0-44763 GCA_035688655.1 Polyangiaceae bacterium
TGTCGCAATGGCGGGCGGGACCACTTCTTCAGCCCGGTCGGGCAGCTGCGCTGACGGCTGCCCTGCAGGCTCGGGTCGGCGCGCGAGAAACAAGGCGGAGCCCACGACACACAGCCCGAAGGCGGACGCGAACAGCCGCTGAATGCCGGTGCTCATCAGGCGATTGCTGGTGGGGGGGTCGAATGGCAGCTCCGTGGCACCGAGGCGAGCCCGCAATGCCGCCGTCACTCTCTCCCGGTCCGCAGCAGTGGGTTGACGGGGATCGCGATTCGCTCGGATCAGCGCACGAGCCTTGGGACTGAGAGCAACCGCGATCATTCGACTTCCTTCCAAATGCCGGAGCAAGAGGGCGTGTGTCGCACGGGTGCACGGTCAACGCGCCCGGCGACACATTTCACTCGCAGGAGCAATGGCAGGAGGGCTCACTCTCCGTCGAAAAATCCGCTCGGGCCCGCATGATCATGGCACAGCGCAAATTGAGCAGACGGAAAATGGGTCGAGCTGACATTGGGGAAAGCGTTGCTGTGTTTCCCGGCGAGAGCCGCAATATGGGCACAGCGAGTGAGTCGAGCGCTGACGCTGGACAGCCTTCGGCCGACGATGGAAATCAATCGGTCCCGGTACTGCGTCGCGATGGTTTCACTGTCGCGAGTCGCCGCCAGTTCGTTAGTCGTGTTTGCTCTAGCGGCTTGCTCCGCACAGGCTGGCGGCGATGGCAGGAGCCTCGGCGCTGCGTTTCAAGCCGGCAACAGTCTGCTCGGGGGCGTTGCCTCGGTCGAGCCGTGCCGCCAAGCGCTGCAGAATGGCAAGACCCTTGCCTTCGGCGGCAGCCCGCAAAGCAGTCCCGATACCTTTAAAAATCAGCCCTTCCCGAAGCAGTACCAGGAGCACGGTGGATCCACCATCGACAGCGATGGTGGGTACTCGCGATCTCTGGCTCGATTACCGATCAGGCCCTCGCCAAGCTTCATCCGAACGTCGTGCTGCTGATGATTGAACCAATGAGATCAATGGCAATGTCGATGTTGCAGACGCGCCCAGCGGGCGAGCGAGTCGATCGACGACATCAGCGCTCGCGCTGCAGATGCCATTTGATTCGTGGCGACGAAGATTCCGATCGCCAACGGCGGCGCCAAGCCAAAGGTGCAGTCGTACCACGCGGCCTCGCCGGAACTGATGAGTAGCAGCGCCAATGCCGGCGAGCAGCTCGTCTTGCTCGACGACAATGCGGCGTTCGCCAAGCGCTCGAGTACCGGAGCACGCTGATGTTCGACTTCTTGCATTCAACGATGCGGACGACGTCGTGCCGTGTTCGAAGCGGTTCGCGCCGTGCTGCCGTGAACACACGACGACAGCGTCGCGACCTTTAGAACTGCCGACGGAACTGCGCGGCGTCTGACATTGCTCTGATTGGTGAGTGACATGGGAGTCGCAATTACTTGCGCGTTTAGAAGTTGGTGCCGAGTTTCGCTGCTGTGCGCGGCTTGCATCGGCTGTGGCAATGGCAATGGCGGGACCGCGGTTCTCGGCGCGGGCGGCTCCGCGGCGAGCGCTGGCAGTGCGGGTCATTCGCCAAACCCCAGCATGGGCAGCGCCGGCATGATGACAGGCAGCGCTGCCGGCAGCGGAGCTTCGAGCGCCGTTGGTGGCGCGCCGTCGAGCGCGAGCGGCGGCAGTGGCGGGCTGAGCGGCGCGCTCGAAAACGGCGGTGCGAGTGGCGCCGGAGGGAGTGGCCCCAGCGCGCCCGCGCGCACGCCCGGCAACGGCTACGACGGTGGGCGAGCGACCACGATCAGCTTCGACGCCGATTGGAAGTTTCATCTGGGTGACACGTCTGGCGCCCAAGCCAGCGCGTTCGATGATTCTTCTTGGAGCGCCTTGAGCGTGCCTCATGATTGGAGCATCTCCCTGCCCTTCAATCAGAAGTCGCCGGCCGGATCCGGTGGCGGGTATCTCGACGGCGGAGTGGGCTGGTACCGAAAGACGTTTTCGCTGCCCGCTGCCGGCTCAGGGCAACGCATCTTCGTGCAATTCGACGGTGTGTACATGGACAGCACGGTGTGGCTGAACGGAACGCAGATCTGCGCTCGGCCTTACGGGTATTCGTCGTTCGAGTGTGAGCTCACGGCCAACGCCAAGTTGGGCGCGGACAACACGCTCGCCGTTCGCGTCAACAACACGTTGCCGAGCAGCCGCTGGTACTCCGGCAGCGGGATTTACCGCCATGTCTGGCTGAAAACGGTGAATGCAGTTCGCGTCGCCTACACGGGTACGCGCGTCACCACGCCCCAAATCTCGAGCACGAGCGCGACGGTCGACATTGCCGTTTCGGTTCAAAACAGCGCGTCCAGCGACCAGACCGTGACCGTCACGAGCTCGCTGCGCGACGCTGCCGGCAGCGAGCTCGCGCAAGTGAAGAGTCCGGCAAAAGTGATCCCAGCCGGCAAGAGCGCCGACGTGACCCAGACGGCCAACGTAGCGAACCCCAAGCTGTGGTCGACCACTTCGCCCACGCTCTATTCCGTGCTCACGACCGTTTCCGTGAACGAAGCGGTGGTCGACAGCTACACGACCCCCTTCGGCATTCGCAGCTTCGCCTTCGACGCGAACACTGGGTTTTCGCTCAATGGCAAGAACATGAAGATCAACGGTGTCTGTCTGCACCATGATCTCGGCAGCCTGGGGGCCGCCGTGAACACCCGCGCGATCGAAAAGCGCCTCTTGCTGCTCAAGGACATGGGCGTCAACGCGCTGCGCACCTCGCACAATCCCCCAGCGCCGGAGTTGCTCGATCTCGCCGACCGCATGGGCTTCCTGGTCATGGATGAAGCCTTCGACATGTGGTACGGCAGCAAGACCGCCAACGACTATTCGCGCTTCTTCAAGCAATGGGCGACGACCGACATCACCGACATGGTGGCGCGCGATCTCAATCATCCGAGCATCATCATCTGGAGCATCGGCAACGAGATCCCGCAGGCGGCCGACGAAACCGTGGCCCAGCAGCTGATCAGCGCCGTGAAGTCGAAGGATCAGACGCGGGCGGTCGCGCAGGCGTTTGCCTCCTGGGCGTTCGGCGAGGGCACCGCCGGGCGAGAAGACATCGTCGGCATCAACTACGCGGCGGACATGTACGATTCGCTGCACAAGAGTCACCCGACTTGGAAATTGTTTGCCAGCGAATCATCGTCTGCTTTCCGCAGCCGAGGGATCTACAACAACGACAATACTCAGGCGACATCCTACGACACCAACGTTGCAGGTTGGGGAGCGAGCTCCGAAAAGTCGTGGACGGACGTCAACACGCGCGCTTGGGTGGCGGGTGAGTTCATCTGGACTGGCGTCGACTACATCGGAGAACCCACGCCGTATGAGTGGCCAGCCAAGAGCTCGTACTTCGGTGCCATCGACACCGCGAACTTCCCGAAGGACATTTTCTACTTCTATCAGAGCCGTTGGAACTACGACGGCCCGCCGATGGTCCACATCGTGCCGATGGATTGGACGAGCTGGACGGTCGGAAAAAATGTACAAGTGTTCGTGTACAGCAACGCCGACAGCGTCGAGCTGTTTCTCAACGGAAAATCGCTCGGCTCGAAAACGGTGGATCCCGTCGCCGGCCACGCCAACGCCGGACATCTGCTCTGGTCCGTGCCGTTTGCCACCGGTACCTTGCAGGCGAAAGCCAGCAAGAACGGCAATCAGGTCGCGACCGACACCGTGCAAACTGCGGGTGCCGCATCCGCTTTGAAGCTAAAAGCCGACCGCGCGGCGATCGACGCCGACGGACGTGATCTCTCCTTCGTCGAGATCGACGTGACCGACAGCCAAGGCGTGCTCGTGCCGCAAGCGAACAACAAGATCGACTTCGCTTTGACGGGCCCTGGCACGCTGGCGGGCGTCGACAACGGTGATGCGATCAGTCACGAGTCGTACAAAGCCAACTCTCGCTCGGCGTTCAGCGGCAAAGCGCTGGCCATCATCCAATCATCGACCACTCCAGGCACCATCACCCTCAAAGCGACCTCCGGATCGCTCACAGGCGCCTCGGTCACCATCACCACCGCCGCACCCAAGGCGCCATGACCAAGCGTCGCAATCCAGGGTTTTGGTTGATGGTCAATCAGCTCGTCGCATCGCACCCAGCCTTCGGCGTCGCGGACGGGGGAGAGGAGAAAACCGCCAGGACGCCAAGACGCCAGAAGAGGAGAATGAGATTTGGGTTTTGCGTCGAGCGACGGAGTGAACGCGCTGAACTGCCACGGCGATACTTTGTGTGTGCCTCTGTGGCGAATGTAGCGCATCGATGTCCCCATGACGTGAGGTGCCGTTCACAGGGAACCCCATCCCCCTCTTCTGGCGTCTTGGCGCCTTGGCGGTTGAATCTGGAGCCGTACCGGGTCGTCCTCGTGTTCAACAACGCCATCGAGCGCGTCCCGCGGGCTCCGCACGTTCCGCGACGGGAACAGGGCGCGCGGCGAGGTGCGTGGCTGGATCGCGGGCGCCCACTCTTTCAATCGGCCAGAGGGGTGCGTGTAATGACGTCGTCGGAGAATAGCTGCTGATGTCCAAGTGGGTCACTGGTTCGCAGTTGGTCGCAGCGGTGGCGATCGTCGGCTTTGGTTGTGCCGAGAGCGGTTCTGCGCCGGACGCCGCGGCCGGCGGCGCGCACGCGAGCTCGGGAAGTGGCGGTGCGCTCAGCGCGGCGGGCAACAACGCGAGCGGCGGCAGTCCGGGGACGGCGGGAGGCGCGCAAAGCGCGGCTGGAGCCGGAGCTTCCGTGCCCGGCGCGGGCGGCGTGAGCAGCGCGGGCCGGGCGAACAGCGCGGGTGACGGCGGCGCGCCGCCCAGCGCCGGCACTGCGTCCGGAGGCGCGCTGAATGGCGGAGCGAGCGGCGCGGGCGGAATGCATGCAGGCGGCAGGGCAGGTGCCGGCGGTGCGAGTGGGGGAGCCGGTTCGACCGTGCTCGGCGCAACGCCGCCCATGGGCTGGAACTCTTGGAACGCCTACGGCTGTAACGGTTTGAACGAAACCGTCGTCAAGAGCATGGCGGACGCGTTCGTCAGCACCGGCATGAAGGACGCCGGCTACGAATACGTCAACCTCGACGACTGTTGGATGGATGGTCGCGATTCGAGCGGCAAGCTGAAGGCGAACGCCAGTAAGTTTCCCTCGGGGATCGCCGCGTTGGCCGACTACGTCCACGGCAAGGGCCTGAAGATCGGCATTTACGAGACCCCCAACACGAAGACCTGTGCCGGGCTCTACGGCGGCTACACCGCGGGTGTCGGCAGCGTCGGTCACGAGACGACCGACGCACAAACATTCGCTGCTTGGGGCATCGACTACTTGAAGTACGACAAATGCCAAGGCCAGCTGAGCGCGTTCGCGGTGATGCGCGATGCGCTCAAGGCCACCGGTCGCCCAATCTTTTACAGCATCAACCCGGGCGACCAGGGTCCCTTCTGCACGCCGACGAATTGCTCGCTCAACTTACCGATGACCGCCAACATGTGGCGGATCGGCTTCGACATCTCGGCGAAATGGAGTGAAGTGATTCGGCTGATCGACGCCAACAAGGAGCAGTATGGTGGCGCCGGACCGGGCCATTGGAACGACCCCGACATGCTGGAAGTCGGCAATGGCTTGAACGACGTGGAAGGGCGCGCTCACTTCAGCATGTGGGCGATCATGGCAGCACCCCTGATCACGGGCAACGATTTGACCAAGATGAGCGCGGCCACCAAAGCCACCCTGACCAACGCGGAGGTGATTGCCGTCGATCAAGATCCGCTCGGTAAGCAAGGCCGCGTGGTCGCAACTCCCGGAACGGACCTCGAGGTGTGGTCGAAAGAAATGTCGGGCACCAACACGCGCGCGGTCGCGTTGTTCAACCGCAGCTCGGCCAATGCCTCAATCACCGTTCAGTGGAGTCAGCTCGGCTTGCCCGCGGGCGCTGCCTCGGTGCGCGATCTCTGGGCAGCCAAGGATCTCGGCTCTTTCACGGGCTCCTATACCGCGATGAGCGTCGCCAGTCATAGCGTCGTCTTGCTCAAGATTGTCAGCTCGCCCTGAAGAGTCGAAAGCAAAGGACGAGAGCTCGCTCCACGCCGAGCTCTCGTCCGCTCGCTCAGTTTGCCTTCACGAACGCGAGATCGTCCACGAACAGCTCGTAAGTCTGGCTCGGTGCCATCCGGAACTGCACGGAAATCAGGCCGTCCGGCTTGAACGCAGTCGGCTCCGGGATGGTTCCCGACTCCAGAGTGAGCTCCGTGAAGTTGACCGTGAAACGCTGCCAGCCGGTCGTGACCTGCACGGTCTTGTTGTAGTGATGATCGCAGGTCGTGCAGAGCTTTCCTCCTGGGTCGGTGTCCACGTCCGGGAAAACGATCAGGACCGGCAGTGTGGCCGCAGCGCGCGCCCAGAACGTCACGCCCGAGTATGCTCCCGCGTTGTACGGGGTCTTGGCTGAGAGCATGTCCGTACCCATGCCGGCACCCCACTTGGTGAAATCCTTGCCTTTGGTGTGGATGCCTTTTTTGCTCGCTCCACGGTCGATGAGCATCACATCGAAGCTTTGGATGCCCGTGCCGTCGCCATAAATATACCAATTCCCAACGCGGCCGCCGAGCGGAGAGACGACGAAATCACCGTCCTCGAAGTCGTCGATGATGTCGTTGGCACCGACGACCGTGGTGTCTGCCACGCATTTGCCGGTGGCACTCGAGCAAATCCAGCTTTCGCAATCCGCCTCGTTGTTGCAGGACACGCCGACCGCACAAGGCTTCGTGGTGGCGCAAACACCGCCACAATCGGTCGCGCTCTCGTTTTGATTCTGGATGCCGTCGCTGCAGCTCGGCTTCTGACAATGCTGGTTGGAGCAATTCCCACTGGTGCAGTCGTCGGCCTTGCGGCAGCCCTTGTCGTCGGCACACGGGTCGCACGAGCCCCCGCAATCGATGTCGGTCTCGTCCGCTTCCTTCACATCGCTGGTGCAGTGGTCGGCACACACCTTGTTTTTGCCGTTGTCGAGACAGTATTCGCCGGCACAGTCCAGATCGCTGTCGCACAGCAGCCCGATCTCGCAGGGGTCGCAGTGCCCGCCGCAGTCGACGCTCGTTTCGTCCTGGTTCTTGATCCCGTCGTCACAGGTCGGAGTGGTACAGGTGCCGTGCTTGCAGTACGCGCTTTCGCAATCGTTGTTCGCCGTGCACTTGGAGCTTGCGCCACAGCGCTCGCACTTGCTGATGCCACCGCAATCCACGTCGGATTCCTTAGCATCCTGCTTGTTGTTCGAGCAGGTATCGGGGGCGGGGGCCGAACCGCCATTGCTGGTGTTGTCGACGCTGGTGTCGTCGCCGCTACCGCCCTCCGGGATCTGGACGCTAGTGCCGCCGGTCCCTCCGTAGTTGGTGGCAGAGTAGCTGGCCGCCAGCGAATCCAGGTCGGGGACGCAAGCTTGGGTCAGGTAGAGGGCCAGAACGCTGAGTGGGATTAGCTTGAAACCAAAAGACATCGGGGTCTCGAGTCCATTCATCGGCAAAACGCACGAACGTGCGACGACACCTGAACCAAACGATCTTCAATCTTAGCAGAGGGCTAGGCTCATGACCGAATCCATTCCTTGCTCGACCCTGTCAGCTTCCGGGATGGGTCCTCTCTTTCGGTTCGGCCGGCGCGGCCGGCCCAAGGCTTCAGCGATTGGGTCGCCCGTCGGCGGACAAGAATCGCGGCGTTGTTTCTTCGGGTTCGCTTTTGTCACGCAAAGAAATGGCGCTCGCAGAAACAGAGATTGATTTGGCCCCCGCTCGAGTTTGAGCCTCTTGCCTTCAGGCCGATGCGATGAGAGAGGGAAGAGGATGAGCGAGGGAAGAGGGGACGCGGCGGAAATCGTCAGATCAATGCGCGCTGCTGCGTTCGCGGTTCTGGCTCTGGTTCTGGTGGGTGCAGTTGCCTGCGGTGCGCCTCATCGGGACTTCCCGCGTAATCAGTCCGGGGCCGGAGGGGAGTCCCCGGGCGATTCCGCTGGTGGATCCGCTCGTGGGGGCGTAGGTGGCCGATCAGTAGCGTCCGGTGGTGGCACGGCCGGCGGCTCGGGCGGGCTTGGGCCGTGCAAAGCAGATGAAACGCGCTGCTCGGGAAATGCGGCGCAAGCCTGCGGCAGCGACGGGAAGTGGGCCGATCCGGTCGACTGCTCGGGCCGCACCTGCGTCGGGGGCAAATGCCTTGGCGACTGCTCGCCAGGAGCAGCTCGCTGTTCTCCGACGAGTAATGGCGTGGAGTCCTGCGATTCAAAGGGCAATTGGGGCGCCGCGCTCGCTTGCGGCAATCAGGCGTGCCTCGACGGCGCGTGCGCGGGTGCGTGCGCACCGGGTAGCACGCAGTGCTCTCCGGATCACGGCGTGCAGACATGCGGCCAAGATGGCAAGTGGGGGACGGCCGTCGCTTGCACGAACCAAACTTGCGTCAACGGCGCGTGTACGGGGTCGTGCACGCCGGACAGCACGCAGTGCTCGGCCGACAATGGCGTCCAGACGTGCACGCCGAATGGCGTGTGGAGCAGTGCCACTCCTTGTGGCAATAGCGGGACTTGTGCGGCCGGCGTTTGCAAAGGCTCCTGTGCTTCGGGTCAGATGCAGTGCTCGGGCAACGGCGTTCAAGGTTGCGGTGCCGATGGGACCTGGGGAACGCCAAAGGCCTGCACGAACCAAGCCTGCGTGAGCGGCGCGTGTACTGGCAGCTGTACACCTGGCAGCACCCAGTGCTCGAACAACGGTGTTCAAACCTGCGATGCAGCGGGCGCGTGGGGTTCAGCCAGCGACTGTACGGGCCGTGCCTGTGCGAACGGCGCGTGCACGGGTGTCTGCAAGCCAGGTTCGACCCAATGCTCCGGAAACGGCGTGCAAACCTGCGACGCGAAGGGAACCTGGGGCGCCGCGGTCGTGTGCTCAGGGCAAGCTTGTGTGAGTGGTGCCTGCGCCGGGATCTGCGCTCCCGGCGCCTCGAACTGCTCGGGCACCATTCCGCAGACGTGCAATAACCAAGGAACTTGGGACAACGGGACGATCACCTCCGGACAATGCGGGGCCGTGTGTACCCCGGGCGTGGGCAAGTCGTGCAGCAACACCACGCTGCTCACCTGCGACTCGACTGGAAAATGGCCGACGTCTGGCATCCAGTGCTCATTCGCCTGCACTGGGGGCGCGTGTACGGGCAGCTGCGTTCCCGGTAAAACCCAATGCAGCAACAACAAATCGCAGACCTGCGATCAGACGGGCAACTGGAACACTGGGACCACGTGCCCATTTACTTGCAATACCAGCACCGGATTGTGCGCTGGCGAGTGCACACCCACGTCGAAGCAGTGTTCGGGCACGCAATACCAAGTGTGTGGCAGCAACTACACGTGGGGGAGTGCGCAAAACTGCGGAACCGGACTTGCGTGTGCAGGCGCTGGCGTGTGCACGTGTTCCTCGACGTCTTGCTCCGGGTGCTGCGTGAACAACGCGTGCCAAGCAGTGCCGACATGGTATCGCGACGCCGACAACGATAAATTCGGCAAGGCGTCGACCACGACCAAAGCTTGTTCGCAGCCGTCTGGGTACGTCGCGGACGCCACGGACTGCTGCGATACCGACGGCAACACCTATCCTGGGTCGAAGACTTGCTCTACGAACCCAAACGGCTGTTCATCCTTCGACTACGATTGCGACGGCACGCCACGCGAGTGCAACCCTCCCGTCGACACTTGTCCGACGGACGGCATCTGCCCGGGTTCCGTGTGCGCGATGAGCAGTTGCCAGACCCATAGCTACGGCTTCAGCGGGTTTGGCTGCGGCTCGTCCTTTGCGTACCTGGTGACCACGCAGACCTGCTCCAACGATCCATCGGGCTGCCAGCTGGGCATCGGACAGATGTCAAAGCCCATATCCTGCAATTGAGGAGAGGACTTCGGCGCGCGCGTGCGGTGGAGCTTCTGCGTGCGCCAAAAGTTTAGGTGGTGAGCGGTCGTCGGGCACGCGGCGTGATGCGCTGATCACCCAAACGGCGTGCGAGTAAACGCCGCCGCCCGCGTCTTCCGATCACGACAGTGAAACCCGTCTTCATCTTTCCGCTCGCGGCACAGAGAAGATGTGTTGTCTCTGATTCATGGTTTTTGTCACATTAAGATCATGCCGCATCCACAGCGCACTTTGAGTTCGGGAAGTGTATTTCCCTAGTGGCGCCGCACGCCAAACATGACACCGTAGCTTCGCTGCGCGGGTGTTGTTTGCTCGCGAAGTGGAAGGCTTGATTTGCGATGAAACGTACGACGCGCCACGTTCTCCCAATTTTTATTTGCTCGGCTAGTGCAGCTCTACTGTTCCTCGGGTGTGCGAGCGACACTACCAACTCGCCTTCCCCGCAAGGTGGAAGCGGCAATCACAATCAAGCAGGCGCGACGGCGAACGCAGGTGCCGCGGCCGGCGGCAAGAGCGGCGCGGCTGGACAGAGCAGCGGCGCTGGCGGCAGCGGATCGAGTGTCGCTGGCAACACGAGCTCGAGTGGTGGCACCAACGCAGGAGGAACTGTCGGCACCGCGGGCGCCAGCGCTGGGACTGGCGGCAAGAGCGCGAATGGCGGCTCGAGCTCGAGCGGTGGCTCGGGCGGCAAGGGCAGTGCTGGTGGCGCGAGTGGCGGCGGAGCTGCTGGCGGTGGCGCGATCGCGGGCGCAGGCGGCGGCGGATCGAACACATCTGGCATGTCGGCGGGTTGCGGCAAAGCGCCGACCATCGCCAGCAACATGTACAACAACGGCAAGAACATCCCGCTCACGGTCGGGAGCATGCAACGCCGCTACATTCTGACCGTCCCCAGCAATTACGACAACAAGAAGCCGTACAAACTTGTCATCGCGTATCACGCACGCGACAGCAACGACAACAAGGTGTACACCGAGCAGTACTATCACCTGCTGCCCCTCTCGAAAGACACGACGATCTTCGTTGCACCCAACGGGCAGCTGAACGGATCGCCGTGCTCCGGAACCGGCCAAGGCGAGGGCAGCTGCGGCTGGCCGAACACGAACGGCACGGACATGGCCTTTGCCGACGCGCTGGTGAAGACGCTTGAAGACAACTTCTGCATCGATACCAATCGCATCTTCGCCACCGGTTGGAGCTACGGCGGCAGCATGTCTTACGCGACCGCGTGCGAACGACCGTTGGGCGCGGCGAACGGCTACATCCGAGGCATTGCCGTGTACTCGGGCTCTCAGCTGAGCGGCAACTGCACGCCGACCAAGCCGGTCGGCTACTACGCTTCGCACGGAACGGGCGACAACGTTCTCTGCTACGACTCGAACAGCAGCGGCAGCGGCTGCCAGGTGGGCAATGGCCTGCAGTTGGCGCAAAATTTCGCGACCGCGAATGGCTGCACTTGGGCGACGCCGCAAAAGGTGACGAGCGGCAATCACGTCTGTACCACCATCATGGGTTGTACGACCGGCTATCCCGTCGAGTTCTGCTCGTTCAGCGGCGGTCACGATCCCAATCCGAAGGACCCCGGTCAAAACAACAGCTGGGAGTACCAAAAAGCCTGGGACTTCCTGAATCAGTTCTGAGCCTTGCCCTGCTGGCTCGACGCAGCACGAGCTACGCGACGCTCGCGTCGAGCCGCGCCCGCTGACCCAATCCCGATCGAGATTTTTGGGGGTCAGCGGGCGTGGCGCTCGCAATCCGTCGCGTAGCTCTCGGCGCGCCCAGGCTCAGCGCGCCGGGGCCCGTCACCAGGACGGCGGGTAGGCGGCAAACGTCTGCAGCACGATCTTGCCGTCGCGCACGACGAAGCTGTCGGTGCCCAGGCGTGCCCAGGGCAGCGCGTCCCAGACGATGTATCCGACGTCGGCGATGAATTCCTGCCGGTGCAACTTGAAGGCTTGCAAGAAGCCCGTGGGCAGCGTCTCGATGAAGCGCACGAAGAAGGCGCGGATCTCGCTGACGCCGCGCAGCGGCCCGTCGCGGGTGATCAGGACTGCGTCTTTCGCGTAATCGCGCATCACGCCGTCGATGCTTGCTTCGAGGAAGGCCTGGAGGTGATTCGTCAGTGTTGCTTCCAGCACGTTGGATTTGGTTGTCATGTCTTTCTTCCTGTTCTCGGTTTGCTTGGTTTCGATCGAGCGGCAGCGGCCCGGTGGAGCTCGTGTTCGCTCGACCTGCCCAAACCATGAGAACGAGCGGCAATTGCAGCCACTTCGAATTTCGAAGTGTTCGACGCCTTGCTATGAAAAAGCTAGTGCCCCACAAAGTGTCTCACCGACACCATGAGATACGAGCAATATTGTCCGATCGCAAAAGCAGCGGAGGTCCTGGGCGAACGCTGGACGCTGCTCGTCTTGCGCGAGCTCCTCGCTGGCGCCACTCGTTATGCCGAGCTGCAGCGCGGTCTCGGCCGCATCTCGCCCAGCGTGCTCTCTTCTCGCCTCAAAACGCTGATCGCGCACGGCATCATCGAGCGCGTGGCGGGGGATTCCGCGCACGGCTCGGAATACCGAGTGACCTCGGCGGGCAAGGAGCTCGCTCCGGTGCTCGAAGCCATCGCCGTTTGGGGACAGCACTGGGTGCGCAGCAGCATGACGCGAGACGAGCTGGACGTGGAGCTCGTGATGCTGCAAGTTCAAAGGAACTTCGACGACAGCGCGTTCCCCAAGAATCACGCGGTCGTGGGCTTCGTGTTCAGTGATTTGCACGGCTCGCAGCGGCGCTGGTGGCTGCTGCTCGACGACGGAAAAACAGAGCTCTGCGTGCGCCCTCCCGGGCGCAGCGAAGACGTGACGCTCACCTGCGGCGTGCGCACGCTGGCGCAGCTGTTCACCGGCGAAACCACGGTTCAGGTCGCCCGCGGGACACGTCGGCTGGAGGTGCGTGGCCCGAACCGGCTGATCCGGAACGTACACCACTGGCTCTGCGCCTCACCGCTCGCCGATAGGCTGCGCGCGAGCTCCGGCTGAAAGCGCGCGCACGCTGAGCCTGGTCGAGCTTCGCAGCAGCGCCGCTTCGATCTTCGAAGTGGCCGATGATGACCACGCTTACCATGCTCTGCTCGTCGCGTCAGGATGGCGCGCGGAAGGAGAATCGATCCATGGTCGGGCTCGTCTACAGCCTGCTGTCGTATCTGGGGTTTTTGCTGTCGTTCAGTTATTTCGCGCTGTTCAGCGCGGGCGTGTTCGTGGAAAAATCGGTCGATTCTGGGCTCGTGCCCAGCTCGGGCTCGGCGCTGCTGATCGATCTCGGGCTGATCTTGGCGTTCGGTCTGCAGCACTCGCTCATGGCGCGCAGCGGCTTCAAACGCTGGCTCACCCGCTTCGTGCCGCAGTCGCTGGAGCGCGCGACCTACGTCCTCGGTTCCTCGCTGGTGTTGGTTCTGCTCATGTGGCAATGGCGCCCCATCCCGACGCCGCTCTGGAACGTGCAGAGCCCGAGCGCAGCCGCCCTGCTCTGGGGTTGCAACGCGCTCGGTTGGCTCGGCGTGCCGCTGAGCAGCCTCATGATCGACCACTTCGACTTGGTCGGAGTGAAACGCGCCTTCAACGGCTTTCGTCGCGTGAGCTTTCAGCAGAAGGGGTTCGTCACGCCGCTCTTCTACCGCTACGTCCGCCACCCGATGATGACCTCGCTCTTGGTTGCATTCTGGCTGACGCCGCAAATGACGATCGGTCACCTGCTGTTGTCGCTCGGGATGACGGCCTACATCCTGATCGGCGTCCATTTCGAAGAGCGCTCACTGATCGAGGAGCTCGGATCCGCTTACGTCCACTATCGAAAATCCACGCCCAAGTTCTTGCCTCTGAGCGGGGCCGCGATCGCCGAGGCGAGCCCTGCTACGAGTAAGCCTGCGCCACGCGGATCGCGCTAGTGCTTGCTGCCCGGGCGGATCGGGCCGCGCTCGGCCAAGAAGCGTTCGACTTCGGAACGCTGGGGGATCGATGGTCCGGCGCCCGCGCGCTGCACACTGATCGCCGCGGCTGCATTGGCGTACATCAGGGCATCCTCGAGCGATTCGCCCAGGGCAAGACCGGCCGTCAGCGACCCCGTAAATGCATCACCGGCGCCCGTCGTGTCCAAGACGGGCACTTGCCAGCCCGAGATGACGAGCCGCGCGTCGTCGTGGACGGCGACGGCTCCCTTCGACCCCAAGGTCACCACGACGGTCTGCTCGAGATGAGTTCGGATCTTCAGCGCGGCGGTCAACACGTTCTCGGTGGATGCTTGGCCGAGCGAAGGCTCTCCGGCGAGCGCGCTGAGCTCGGTCTCATTCAGCACGAGCACATCGCTGAGCTGGAAGATCGACTCGCAATCGGGACGAAATGGGGCAGGGTTCAGCACCGTGCGCACGCCGACTCGTCGGCAGTGCTGGAAGAAGCACTCGACGGTCGGCGGTGGCGTTTCGAATTGGCAGAGCGCGAAATCACCGCTCGCAATCGGCACTCCCAGCACGCTGCTCGGGCCCAAGTGCTCGTTCGCACCGGGGACGACGATGATGGAGTTTTCGCCATTGCTCTCGACCACGACCAGGGCCGTGCCGGTCGGCGCGGACTCAGCCAGCGAGACGTGCTGCACGTCGACCGCGTTCGACGCGAGGAAGTGCCTCAAATCGGCGCCGAAGGCATCTTTGCCCACGCTGCCGATCATGGTCACCGTCGCCCCCGCCCGCGCGGCCGCGAGTGCCTGGTTCGCGCCCTTACCCCCCGGCAAGGTCTTTACACTGCGCCCAAAGACCGTTTCACCCGGCTTCGGCGGTCGCGCCACCTCCACGATCAGGTCCATGTTGAGCGAGCCCATGACGTGGACGCGTGGCACGTCAGCCGCCCTTTCGGCAATTCGGACCCATCCCGGGCATGATGTCGTGGCCAGCGACGCACCGCAAGCTACGCGACGCTTGCGCCGAGCCGCGCCCGCTAACCAAATCCAAAAAAATCGATACTTCCGCGCGAGCGCAAGACGCGTCGCGGCGCCTGACATCGGTCATGAACGCGGGCGCGAGAATCGCCAATACTCCTGCGCGTGACCGTCGCAACTTGGTTTGGCCAGATCGCACGCAACTCACGCGCAGTCGAGCCGCTCTCCGACTCCGTCAAGCCTCGCCTGCGCGGCTGGATCCACTCTGCGGTCACACCACTGGTGCTGCTCGCGGCGCTCGTGCTCGTCGCGCTCTCGCCCGCGCGCGCCGCGGCTTGGTCGACGGGCATCTTCGGGCTCAGCGCGGTGCTGCTGTTTGGCACGAGCGCCATCTATCATCGGGGCCGCTGGTCGCCACGGGTGCGCGGCGTGCTGCGCCGGCTCGACCACACCAACATCTTCCTCGTCATCGCCGGCACCTACACGCCGCTCGCGGTGCTCCTGCTCCCCGAGCGCAGCGCGCGGTCGCTGCTGATCGCGGTGTGGTCGGGAGCGCTGTTCGGTCTTTTGTGTCGCATCTTTTGGCTCGGCGCTCCGCGCTGGATCTACGTGCCCGCTTACCTTTCGCTCGGCTGGGTCGCCGTCTGGTTCTTCCCGGCTTTTTACCGCGGCGGCGGCGCCCTGATCGCGACCTTGATCGCCGCCGGCGGTCTCGCCTACACGCTCGGTGCGCTCATCTACGGCTTCAAGCGCCCGAACCCCTGCCCGCGCTGGTTCGGCTTCCACGAGTTGTTCCATGCGCTCACGGTGGTGGCCTTTACGTGCCACTACATTGCCGTATCGCTGGCCGCGTACCGCGCAGTCTGAGGCCTGCCGCGCGCGGCATCCCGCGCGCGGCTAAGCTAAAGCGCCGCTGTCTTATTGCGCCATCAGGCTGTTCTGCTCGACCTTCACGCGGTTGTCGCTGCAGAACGTGCAATTCGGGCCGTAGAAATACTTGCGGTTCGCGGTGTCGCCCATCAGGTGCACCCTGAACCACGCGGCAGCCATCGAAAGCGAGACACCCTTGGCTCCCTGGTACACCCAGCTCCCGTGATCGGAGTTCAGCTCGTCGATGAAGAACGCGGGTTGATCCTTGACGGTGAGGAAGACATCCCGCACGCCAGCGCAGTCCACCACGGTATCTTTGCCGCCGCAGAAAAACAGCATCGGCGTGTGAACGCCGCTGAGCGTCCGAGTGCCGCAAATCGCCGCTAGGGCCTTGTAGCGCGGTTCCGACGCGACCATGCACGTGGACATCGCGCCCTCCGAGTGCCCGAGCTGACCGATGTTGGCGGTGTCGAGGCGATGATAGTAGGCGCTGCTCGCATCTTCCGACTGCTGAATGAGCCAATTCAAGCCGGCGATCGTGGGCAATGGATCGCCCCTCGAGGTGGTGGTGCTGAGCGAGGCAATCACGACGAACCCGTGCGAGGCGAGATGGTTCATCATCGGCAAGTACTGCCCACACCACTTGTTGGCGCCTGAATCGACGACACACAGCGGCGCGTTCGGCTCTGGATTGTCGGTGTGACCGTTCGCCCAGACCAGGATGGGGTGGCAATACCCGCTGTTCGCGAGGTTCTTTGGACGGTAGATATTGAATCGCTGTTGTTGGTCGCCGTAGATCGGATCGGGCGTGTAGCCTGCCAAGGGCCCGATGCCCTTGTCGGCCGCGACCTCGAACGGGCCCGCGGCCGTGGGATTGGCGGTGGGCCAGGCCTTGCCGCCCGTGCAACTACTCACCAGGCCGCCGCCGCCAGCTCCGGCACTTCCGGGTTGGCCAGCGGTCGCCCCGGCCTGACCACCGCTCGCGCTGCCCGCGGTCCCGCCAGTCGCCGTACCGCCGCTGCTGGTCGCTCCTGCCTGACCGACGACGGTCGAACCGCCCGTCGAATTGCCGGTCGTCCCGCTCGTCGGAATCCCCGGTGTTCCGCCGGTCGAATTGCCGGTCGTTCCGCCGGTTGGACTGCCAGTGTCTCCCGCCTTGGGGCTGCCCGACGTTCCACCCGTCGGATTGCCGGTCGTGCCGCCTTTGCCGCCCGAGCTACCGCCATAAGTGCGGGTGCCGTCCGAGGCGCACGCGGGAATCAAGAAAGCGAGACAGAGCCCTGAAAATGAGCGGTAAGTCCGGCCCATGGTTAACATGCTTTTCTATTGCCTGGTGGTGTCCGGAATTGTCATCCGGGCTGTTAAAAAAGAGCGCCCGGGCCTCTAGGTCTTCACGTCGCGTGTAGCTCCGCGACCCAGCGCCGAACGGCGCCGGCGCCGCAGAACGAGCACCGAAGCGACCAGCCAAAGTGCAACGGCGGGTCTGTCGTGGTTTGCGCTCGCGCCGGCTCGGCAAGCGCAGCTGCCTGCGACGCTGCCGGCCGGAGCACTGCCAGCCGCGCCGGGGACGCCTTGCGAGCCGCCTGCTCGCCCCCCGGCGTTGGGCGCGCCGCCGCTGCTGCTTGCCCCGGCGAGGGAGACGCTGCTACCGCCCGTGCTCGAGCCAGCGTTGCCGGTCATTCCGCCCGTGCCGGTGCCGAGTGAGCCGCCCATGCCCGTTGTCGTGCCCGCTGCGCCCGCGTGGCCGCTGCCTCCGTTGCCCGAGCCGCCGCCTCCGCCGCCGCCCGCTGTCCCCGTGGAACCACCGCCGCTACCGCCTGCGCCATCCGGCATGCTGGGTCCGGTAAACCGCCACCAATTGAACTTGAAGAGATCGCCGCTGCCGCCGGAAAACTTCAGGAACAGGTCGTGCTTTCCGCTACCCCCGCTGACCGCACAGGTCTTGGTGGTCCAGGAAGATGCGCCCGAGACGTCGCACGTCCCGAGCAGTGTGCCCGTCTGACTATCGACGTGGAGCTCGATCTTCGCGTTGCTCGCCGCAGACGATACGCGAGCGTCGAAGGAGGTCACGCCGGCCGCGAAGTCGACGTCCTTCACCTTGATGTAGTCGCCGTTGCTGATCGACGTGACGCTCATGCCGCCGCCGGTGTCCGAGCACACTTCGGTCTTGAGCCCCGATGAGAAGGCGATGGTCTCGGCCTCGACCTGCAAGAACGGATTCAAATTGGCGACTGCCGACGGTCCCTTCGTGCTCATGGTGAGCTTCGGAATGCTGCCGTCGGCGCCGTAGCTGAACTCTTCCACGCACACCGAGCGCTTGTAGTTGTTGCCGCCCGGCAATGCGCTGTTGTGATAGAAGAAATACGAGTGCCCCTTGTAGTCGATGACGCCGGGGTGATTGGTGAAGGTCGAGCCCGCGGCCATGACGTCACCGCGGACGGTCCAAGGCCCTGTGGGAGCATTGCTGGTCGCGTAGCTGATCTTCTCGCTGCCGCTGCCGGCCGCGTAGACCATGTAATACAGCTTATCGCGTTTGTAGAACCACGGACCTTCGGTGAACCCATCCAACGCCACGTTGGTGACGCTTCCGGAGGTGCTGACCATGTCCGAGTTCAGCTTCACGTAGCGAAGAGTGCCGTTTCCCCAATACATGTAGGCCTGCTGATCGTCGTCCACGAACACCGTGGGGTCGATGTTGCTGGAGCCGTTCTGGGCCAGCGCCTTGCCCAGCGGGTCCATGAACGGGCCCGCTGCGTCGTTCGATACGCCCACGCCGATGCGCGCGCCGGTGTTGTTGTTCAGCGGCACGTACAGATAGAACTTGCCGTTCCTGGCGACGCCCTGCGGCGCCCACGCGCTGTCGGTCGACCAACTGAAGCTCTTGAGGCCCGCGGGCGAGCCGTGGTCCGTCCAGTTCACCATGTCGGTCGTGGAGTAGAGCCTCCAGTCGTTCATGGTGTAGAAGTCCTTTACGGTCACGTCTTCGTCGTGCGACGTGTACAGGTACAGCCGGCCATCGAACACCATGGGAGCCGGGTCGGCCGTGTAGGAGGTCTGTACGATCGGGTTGTCCGCACGAGCGGGGGACGGAACCAGCGCGGCGATCGCCAGCGCCATCGCCGCCCCAATCATGCTTCTTGTTTGGTACCACGCTCGGGTCAGGCGCACGTTGAATCCTCTGGAACGAAAACTGCGAGCCGCGCGACACGAGCCGCCGGCAGATCGTCCTTATTGCTGGAATGGAGCCGGAGTTGTCACGCGACCGCGCAGCTGGTTCCGCCGCTGGCAGCTCCGAACCCTCAGCTAGAATTGGCTGAAAAATTTCCAGGACTCGGTCGGGATCCAGTTGCTGCTGCTGCCGGGATCATTGGCAATGTTGGTGTGTCCGCCATCGAAGGTACACACCTTCGTGGGAAATTCCGGGGTACAGCCCGGGATATCGTAACAAACGTGGGCCCCGCTCTGCCAAACCGGCAGGGTCGCGGGCACGCTGCAGCCATTGTCCGTCCCGTGTTCGATGGCGATGAACTTTGCTCCCTGGGTCGTGCTGTTGCCGTTGATCCAAGGGCAAGTGGTGTCGCTCATCCCCGTCGTTTGCATCCACGCGATGGGGGCGTGGGTCTTGCTCGGGATGTAGATGTTGTAGTTCGCTGGCGCGATGCCGACCGCCGCGCGAATGTCCTTCTGATGATTCAGCGACAGCGAGTAAGTGATCATGCCGCCGAAGCTGAAGCCCGTCGCGAACACGCGCGTGGTATCGATGCAAAGGTTTTCTTTGGCATACTTCAGGATATCGTCGAACAGCGCGTGATCCTTTTCCTGCCACGTGGAGCCGTCCGATTGAGGGGCGATGAAGATCGCGGGCTCTTTGGCGCCGTCGGCCAATGGTTTGAGGAAGTAGTAGTTCTGGTCTCGCACTGCCTCGGAGGTGCTGCCTATCCAGTGCGAGGTGTAGAACAGCCGATACGGCTTGTTCATGTCGTAGTTGGCCGGAATGTCGATGATGTACGTTCGCTGCTGACCGGTGCTCGTGATCGTCTTCTTGCCCGAGCTGAGCGTCGTGGCTTTGCCGCAACCGGCGCTGGGCACCGCTGGGTTCTTGAGCGGGATGACGCCCCCGGAGCCGGCCGTTCCGGTGCTCCCGCCGCCGCCCGTGGCGCTGCCTCCTTTGCCGCCAGCCGCGGCGCCGGCCCCGCCGCGTCCCGACGTTCCGCCGCTTCCCGACGGAGCTCCGCCGGTCGCTCCTGCTGTGCCTGCCGAGCTCAGCTGCCCAGCGGCGCTGCTACTCGTGCCTGCGCTGCCGGCTACGCTCGTGGTGCCGGCGCTCGCGGTGCTGGCGGGACTTCCGCCTGCACCCGCGCTGGTAGCGGGACCGGTGCCGCCCGTTGCTCGCGAACCTGCGGCGCCCGGTGACGATGGGCTGTCTTGTCCGGAACACGCTGCGATCACCAGGGTGAGCGCAGCGAAACTCACGTGCGCGCGACTATTGGACATCGAGGTCTCCATCACTTCGTGATCGTGGCCCAGCCAGCGCTCGGCATCTGGAACTGCAGCTTCTTGCCGCCGACGGCGACGATGTACGGCTTCGCGGCATCCTTGTTGTAAAGGACCGTGACGATGCTGCCGTTGGGGTTCTTGAAAGCGAGCGCATCGCCGCCCGTGGTGCCGAGCACGACAGCGCCGGGTGACACGAACTGCGCCAGGTGGCGGAAGACATGATAGGCCGGGGTGACGTTCAGTTTCTTCGTGGACGTGTCGACCGTGAGCAGCGCATTTTGCGGCCAAACGCGCTTCGAGTCGATCCCGTTGCCCACCGTGTCGAGTACCATGTTCCAGATGCTGTAAGAGGCCACGCCGGCTTTGATCCAGTCTCGGAAAAGGCCCCAGCTCTCGACGGCGTAGGCCGCGTCGTTCGGGGCTAGCTTATCGTTGAACGGACTCGCCCACGGATAATTGCCGCATTTGTGCTCGGTCTGCCAAATGGGGCGCGAGTACTTCTGATCGCCCTTGACGCTATCGAGCATGCCCCACTGATAGCCGAGCACGCCGATCTTGGCGCTCGCGGTGGTATCCCCCATCACCGTGCTGACGATCGACGTGTCGCCCGAGCCGGCGTTGAAGGTGCCCAGCATGATCTTCGTGTCCAGGTTGGCTTGGCTGAGGGCGGGCCCGAGATGTTTGCCGACGAAGGTCGCGTAGGTGGCGGGTGCCCAGCCGCACGTGGGGTAGGTGCCGCTGTAGCCGGGCTCGTTCTGAGGAGAAACAACCTCGATTTTGATCCCCTTTTGCCCGTACGCCTGCACGAACTTGACGAAGTAGAGCGCGTGAGCCGCGAGTGTCGCGTCGTCCTTCTTCATCGTACCGCCGTCGAAGGCCGAGTCGTCGTTGAACGGCCCGTCCTTCATCCACGTGGGCGGTGACCAGGGGCTGGCCCAGAAACGGAGATCGCCCTTGACGGCCTGCGCTGCTTTCACGAACGGGATGAGCTTCTGCTCATCCCGAGTGGTCGAGAAGTTTGCCATCGCCGTGTCGGTCTGGCCGGCGGCCACTTCATCGAGGGAGTAACGGTCCGTTGCGTAGTCGCTCGCTCCCATGGGAATGCGGCCCCAAGTCAGGTTACAGCCGTCCTTCCCAAACAGGAGGCCGAGGGCTTTACCGCGATCGGCTTCGCTCAGCTGTGACAGGTAGTCCCAGCCCTTTTCGTTGAAGGCGGCACCGAACCCGTCCCAGGTTTGAGCGGGCGAGGCGTCATTGACGGTCACGTCGGCAGTGCCGCTCGCGACCTCGGTCAGCGTGCCACTGGTCACCCAATAGGCGCCCGCGGTCGAAGTCACCAAAGGAGGCTGAACGAAGGCACCCGCGGCCCCAGCGGTTGCGCCGGACCCACCGCTGCCGCCGAGCCCGACTGAGCCGGCGCTCGAGGGCGCACCGCCTTGATCGGCACCCGCAGCGCTCGGGGTACCGCCGGTCGAGGTGCTGCCACCGCTGGTCGCGCTACCAGCACTGCCTGCCGTGCCCGTGCTGCTTCCGCCTGAAGAAGCGACCAAGGTACCCGCGCTGCCGCCCGCGTTCGTGTGCGAGCCGGAAGCGCCGGCAGACGACCCGTTGGGGCCCGAGGGGGAGTTGCTCGAGCACGCGCCGAGCAACACGGCAATCGTGCAAGTGATTGGATGAATCCGCATGAGCTTCTCGACTGAAAAAACGTGACTGGGCGTTAGATGAGATCGACCTGGTGAGCGGCAGCGGCTCAGCTGCGCGAGCGTCGGCGCCGGATCAACAAGCCAAGAGCGGCTAGGCCAGGCAGGACCACTGCCCCGTCCAACCAAGCGGCGCGCGCTGAGCCCACGCGGCAGCCGCAGCCTCCGGAGTCTCCGCTGGATGGCGGGGGCGCGCCGGTGACGGAGCCTCCGGTACCGTTGCTGGCATTGCTGCCTGCAACCGCGCTGTTGCCGCCATTCGCTGAAGTCGAACCGCCCGACTGGGGCGCGGAGCCTGCGGTCGAAGGGGCTCCGCCCGCACCGGTGCTCGGCGCGCCGCCGTTCGACGTGCCGCTGCCGCCCACACCGGACGTCGTGCCGCCGGCTCCGACCGCGCCGCCTGAGCCGCCCGTCCCCCCGGTGCCGCCGTCAGTCGGCTGGAATGTCAAGGAGTTCAAACGCAGCGCCCCGCCAAAGACGGCGTACACCGGATGAACGCCAGTGGTCTTGGTGAGCGCGCACGATTGTGTGGCCCAGGCGCTCGCGGTCGCCGCCACATCACACTTACCGATGAGCGGACCGGTCTGCGTGTCCGCATGCAGTTCGATGGTCGTCGCGGCCTGCGCGTTGACACGCAAATCGACCTTGCTTACCCCGCCATCGCTGAAATCGACCTTGTCGTAGAAGACGAAGCTGCCGGCGGCGGCCGCAGCGATGGACTGTCCCATGGACGTGTCCTTGCTGTCTTCCTTGGTGACACCGGATTGACCATCGTAGTCCTCGGCCTCGATGTCTGCGAGACCATTGCGGCCAGTCACGGGGCGCTTCAGGCTGAGCAAGATCATCGCCGCTCCCTGCTTGGGCAAGGTCAGCGTCGTGGTGTACGTGGCACTGCCCGCGACGTTGGTTACTGGGGTCGCAAGCGCCAAATGTTGCGCCTGGCGCATGGCCTGCCACTGCGCTTCAGTCGGATTCTTGGGTTTGCCCTGAGTGGACCACACGCTATACGGGTTACTGTGGTCGGCATCGATCGCGAACTGAGTGACGAAGATGTTCTTGCCCGCGAACGGCAACTTATTCACGTTCAACGTCACGCTGTCCATGCCCGTCGTGTTGATCGTCGAATAGTAGTTGTACAGGATGATGGCGACTTCGCTGTTGTCTGCGGAGATCGTTGCCATGCCGTCCACACCATCCGCAGTACCCTTGCCGCCGGTCACCGCTAGCATCTTCGAGCCGGTGTAATTGAGCATTCGGAACGCGTTGTAGGCCGCCTTGCGCACGCCCTGATAAGTCAGGAGCCCGAAGACACTTCCAAACGGCAGGGTGCCCCCGCCTTGCTGCGCGATGTAAGAGCCCGCATCCCCGTTGGCTTCGCCGAAAACGTCCGATACTGCCCAGTACGAGAAGATGGACAACGGCGGCTTGTCGCCCTTGTTTTGGTCGGCGAGGAGCTTGACCGACTTGAGGATGAAAGGCGCGTTGACATGGTTGTCCATGCTCACGTTGTTATCGGTGGTGTTGCCACCCTGGCCAGTATAAGCCGAGTTCCACTCAGTGTTGAGCGATTCGAGCTGGTCAGTCGTGTAGCCATTGCCCGTGATGACACCGACTCGGCCGTTGTTGTCGTTGATACCGAAATTGGCAGGGGCGGTGGCTCCCGCGCCGCCGGGATAAGCGTGAGACGAGAGAAACGTCACCCGCGCGCCCGAGGTCTTCACGTGCTTCAAGAAGTCGCCCATTTGGGTGGTTGACCCTTGCGTGGTGGCGGGCCCGCCAATGATGATGTTGGGCAGAGCCGCCACCGCGCCAGCTGCGGCGGCGTCGTACATCGCGAAGTAGTCGTTCATCGTGCCGTTCCAAAACCCGGAATAATTCGGCTCGTTCCAGACCTCCCAGTACCACTTGCCCACGTCAGCCGCGCCGTACTTGTCCACCGCGTGTTGGACCACGGCTTGGATGAACTTCTGGTAGACGGCGAGATCCCTGGCAGGGTCGCGACTATCACCGGATTTGGCCAGGTCCTTCGGCATGAAGCTGAGCTCGATGATCGGGCGCATTCCCGCCGCGGCGATGGCGGCGAGATACGTATCGAACTTGGTCCAATCGTAGGTGGGCGTGCTGCCCGTTCCGTGAAAGATCCCCATGTCGTCATTGAGGACGCCATGGCCGCGCACGCGCAGCATGCCAAGCTCGCGGTTTGCGAGCTTGTAGTGCGTTTGCAAGTCCGCGCGCAGCGTGAGGCTCGCCGTTCCCGTGCCGACGCAGGCAGACCAAAAGTGCGGGTTGCCACTGGGACTAGCCGAAGCGTCCACGGTGAGCGTTTGGGCATTGGCAGCCCCCGCGACGCTCAAACCGGCAAGCGCGATCAGGCTTGCCAGGATGCCACGGCTCCGGCCTGGCCGTACGGCCACATGGCATTCCGTGAGTGCGGGCTTGATCATGAACAGTTCTCCAAGATGCTTAAGTCAGTGATTTGGAACGAGTTGGACGAAAACGATACGGCGCGGCGGGCGCGCGGTTCTTCATGGGCAGAGCCGCGTGCACGGACCACCGTTCGAGCTCGGACTGCGCGTGCGCTGCTCTGAAGCCCTAGTTCCGCAGCCCCCGGACTGCCGCTGCTCGAGGCAGCTGCCTGCACCCACGGCTGAGGGCGTGACCAGAAGGAGTAAAGCTTTGCGCCGTGGCACGTGGAGCAGTAGCCGATGCCTCACCGATCCGTCGACAAACCGAGCGGGCTCACTCAAATGTACCCCGCTTGAACTCGTGCGGCGCATCCGGTCGATGCCCGAAAAAAAGTGAATAAAAATCGCTCGCCGAGACAATAAGAGGAGGTCCGTCTATCCATGCCTCGCTTTTCGCGCTCGGAGTGCGTGCCATGTGCACAGAAGTCGTGCTCGTTTGCGGTCTTGGGGTGTCTCGCTGTCTGTTTGGCACTAGCGGCTGGCTGCGGCACCGCGGAAAACGCTGACTCGGGAGGCGTAGGCGGCCCCCAGATGAGCTCCGCAGGGGGCGGGCTGCAGGGCGCCACGGCCGGCTCGACTGGGCAGAGTGGCAACCCAGGCGGCGGAGCTTCAGGGAGCGGCGGCAGCGCGGCGCCGGGCGGTGGCGGCACGGGCGGCAACTCGAGCGATGGCGGACACGGTGGGGCGCTTGCCGGGCCGGGTGGAACACCAAATGCGGGCGCGGGCTCAGGCGGCGCGTCGAAGGGCGGGGCCGGCCTAGGCGGTGCGAACAGCCTAGGCGGCTCGGGCGGCGCGGGGGCGACCGCCACATCGACGGGCTGCGGCAAGACGCCGACTTTGAAAAGCGGAGCCCTGGCGATTCAAAGCGGAGGCGCAAATCGAAAATACATGCTTCGCCTGCCGGACGCTTACGACAACAAGCGACCGTACCGGCTCATGATCGGCTTTCATGGCGCAACCGGCAACGCGACCGAAGTCGCCGGCAGCCAAAACAACGGCTATTTCGGTCTGTACTCGCTCTCGGCGGGCAGCACCATCTTCGTGGCGACGGAAGCAGTCGGAGGGATCTGGGCAACGTCCGACGTGACCTACGTGAATGACGTGCTCGACCAAGTCGAGCGCGATCTGTGCATCGACACCGAGCGCGTTGGTCTCGAGGGGTTCAGCCAAGGTGCAGCCATGGTGTGGACGGTGGCGTGTTCACGCTCGAACACGTTCCGCTTTGCGATCGGGCACTCCGGTGGCGGCCTGGCGAATCCGACGAAGTGCGATCCCATCGCTTATCTCGGCTCGCTCGGTCTGCAAGAGAACACTGGGAGCTCGGGACAGACCACGCAAACGGACAAGTTTGCGAAATGGGCTGACTGCACGATCGAGACGCTGCCCAAATCACCAACCGGCGGGCACCTTTGTTCGGATTACCAAGGATGCTCTGCGGGTCACCCGGTGCGCTGGTGTCAATACGATGGCGGGCACACGCCCTCGCCGATGGACGCGAACCAGGGATCATCGTGGATGCCCGCAGAAGTTTGGAAGTTCGTTGCGCAATTCTGACGCGAGCTCGAAGAAACACGTCTCGTCAGAACGCAACCTGAGGAGTATCACCGTGCGTCGCCTCCAAAGCCACCTGATGTTTCGCTCGTTCCGATCCGCCGCCTGCGTAACGGTCGGCGCCGCAGCGTTACTTGCTGGCGAAAGCCTTGCCGGGACGGCAAATGCCAAGCCTTTCATGGAGTACCTCAAGCCAACGCCGGTAGTTTCGGCGCTCAGCTCCGCGAGCTGGGGCGTGGCCGGAGTGTTGCCTCGCGACTTGTCCAACGGCATCGAGAGTGCTCAGGGCGCTGGCGTCCACCCAGACTACTACTACTGGGACGGGCAGATCATCAGGGCCAAGGACGGCAAGTACCACTTGTTCATGAGCACGTTCTCCGGCAACACGAACTTCGGCACCAGTTGGCAGAGTTCGGACGCGTACCATGCCATCAGCCAAAGCAGCCCCCTCGGCCCCTACCTGCGACAAGACTTCATCTACAACAACAACGGGTCGCACAAAGGGCACAACGTATCGGCGGTCGAGTTACCGGACGGCACTTACGCGGTCGTCGTCAGCGAGATCGTTCCATTCACGATCTACAAATCGAGCTCACTCGATGGTCCGTGGACGGGCTGCCAACCCACGACTCAGATCGGTGCCTCCAACATCAGCCTCTTCCCGCGGCACGACGGCAAATTCCAGATCGTGGAGCGCAACGGAACGATGGCGATCTCGGACACCCTGTGTGGCACCTACGTGAAGCAGAAGCCCACGTGCTCCTATACCCAGAACGCCACCGATAGCATCTATCCGAAGCGGACCTCGATCCCGGGCGTGTCCAATCCGGCCTACACCTGGCAGGAAGATCCCCACATTTGGCGGAGCGGCGGCGTTTACCACATCATCTATTCGGGCTCTGGCGATCGCGTGGGCTGGCACGTGTATTCAGTCGACGGCATTACGAACTGGAAGGACAACGGGTACGCCTGGTCTCCGCGGGATTACCAGAAGATCTTCTCCTACGAGGGCACCTCAACTTGTTCTCAGTGGTACAAGATGGAGCGCCCGGGAGTGGTTTTGCAAGATGGACACCCGACCCACATCACTTGGGCGGTGTCCGACGTCGACAAGGACAATCAGGTTCTGCCCGGCACCAATCACGGCACCAAAATCGTGGTGGTGCCTTTTGACGGTGTCTCTTTCGACCAGGATTTTGGGGTCGGCGGCGCGGGCGGCGCGGGTACGGGTGGCGCTGGGGGCACGTCGAGCGCGGGTGGACGCGGCGGATCCGCCGGCTCAGTCGCCAGCATGGGTGGCGCCATCAGTGCTGGTGGCAGCAACGCTGCCGGCGGCGCATCGAGTGTTTCGGGTGGCGGCGGCACGACGGCGAGCTCAGGTGCGAGCGGCGCCGCAACGACGGGCGGCGAGTCGGCCACGGGTGGCAGCGTCTCCCACGGCGGTGGCCCGAGTACCAGCGCGGGAGGGCAGGCGGCGGGTGGCATCCAAGCAGTTGGCGGAGCGTCAGGCAGTGCGCATGAAAATGCCGCCTCCGATGCCAGCGGTTGCGGTTGTCGAATCGCGTCCGCGCCTGCGCCCTGGAAGTCACTCGCACTCTTGGGCATTGCCGGCCTGTTGGGCCGCCGGCGCGGCCGGCGCCGAAACAGGCAGTAGTCACTGGTTCTTGGCCCCGTAGGCGTCGCGGTCGCAGTCGCGGTCGAGGTGAAAGGCATTCGCGACACAGCCGAAGGCCCACTTCGATTTTCTTACACAAAGCAGGCAGCTCTCGGGCAGTAAGTAGCCGCCTCACGCTGTTCTGGTTCGTCGCCGAGGTAGGCGAACAGCCACTCAGCGGTCTGACTCTGGCGAGGGATCCATGCGCTTTTGTTCGAGCTCTTCGAGACTGGCCAGCGCTTTGCCGTTCGTTGCGCTCGTAGCGCTCCCGCTTGCAGGCTGTGCAAAAGACGCAACCGGAGCGTCCGGCGACGGCGCGGGAAGCGAGTCGGTGATTGGTGGCGCCAGTAGCGCGGTGGGCGGCAGCGCCGCGGGTCACGGCGGGGTTTTCGGAGTGACGAGTCCGGCAGCGGGCGGCGCAGGCGGTGCCAGTGGCTTTGGCGGCAGCGCCGGTGCGGTCGGCGGCATGACTAGCAGCGGAGGTGCGATCTCAGGCGCGAGTGGCAGCACTGCGACCGGCGGAAGCAACGCATCCGGAGGAGCCAGCGCTGGCATGGCTGGAGTGGGAGGTCTCGCTGGGGCGGGGGGTGCGGTGAGCGCTCAGTCTGGCGCGCCGATGGGTTGGGCTTCCTGGAACAGCTTTGCCGCCAAGATCAACGCCAGCGTCATCAAAGCGCAAGCGGACGCGATGGTTTCGAGCGGCCTCAAGGACGCCGGCTACCAATACGTCAATATCGATGAGGGTTGGTGGCAAGGCACTCGCGACAGCAGCGGCAACATCACCATCGATACTGCCGAATGGCCCGGGGGCATGCAGGCGATGGCGGATTACATCCACGGTCTTGGCCTCAAGGCAGGGATCTACACGGACGCAGGCAAAGACGGCTGTGGCTACTACTATCCGACCGGGCGTCCCGCGGCGCCTGGCTCGGGCAGTGAAGGACACTACGAGCAAGACTTCTTGCAATTCTCGAAGTGGGGCTTCGACTTCGTGAAGGTCGATTGGTGCGGCGGCTCGAAGGAGGGGCTCGACGCCAAGAGCGCGTATCAAGGCATCGCCGACGCGATCGCGAAAGCCACGGCGCAGACCAACCGCGCCATGGTGTTGTCCGTGTGCAACTGGGGCGAACAGAGCCCATGGAACTGGGCTCCTGCACTCTCGACCATGTGGCGCACGAGTCAGGACATCATTTATTACGGCGACAAAGCCGATCTGAAGCGAGTGCTCTCGAACTTCGACTCTGCACAGCACTCGACGGCTCAAAGCCCTGGGCACTACAACGATCCGGACATGCTCATCGTCGGCATGTCCGCGTTCACGTTGGCGCAGAACCGGACTCACATGGCCCTGTGGGCGATCTCGGGTGCGCCGCTCCTGGCGGGCAACAAGCTCGACGGCATGAGCGCCGAGGTCAAGGGCGTCTTGACCAATCGCGAGGTGATCGCGATCAATCAAGATCCGCTCGCCAAGCAAGGCGCGAAGGTCAGCGATAGCGGCGGTCTGCAGGTCTATAGCAAGGTTCTCTCCGGAACTGGGCGGCGCGCGGTCCTGCTGCTCAATCGGAGCTCGGCGATGGCGCAGCTCAGCGTTCGCTTTACCGACATTGGGCTAGGTGCCAGCGCCACGGTGCGTGACGTTTGGGCTGGCAGCGACTTGGGCAGCAAGGACGCGAGCTATTCGGCGAGCGTTGCTGCGAATGACTCGCAGCTGCTGCTCGTGACGGACGCGGGTCAGAAGTAACGGACGAGCGTAGAACTGCCGTCAGGCAACCCGGTCGCAGAGGTGTCGTGACCCGTGTGCGAGCCATTGTTGTCGAAGCTCGGTCGCGTTTGTCAAAGCGACATTCGCGCGCATTTTCCGACGGAGAATGGCTGCGCCCGCTACTGCATGGTTGGATTCATGGCGCTTCTGAACCTCACGCTCGACCCTCGCGCGGGCGCGATCCTCGCGGACACTCTGGAAGCAGCCGAAGCGCGCGAGTTGCTCTCCGTTCGCGAAGCGCTCTGCGCTCGCATCCGTGAAAGGCGCACCAGTTTGCGAAATGCGCTGCAACTGGCCGGGATCAGCCTGGCTGAGGAGCTGGCACAAGCGCTCGCCTCGACGGTGCAACTGTTCCTCGAAGTCAGCGAGCGTCGCGTTGGAAATTTGCACAGCCTGCGCACGCTCTCGCGAGCCCTCGATCGCTCTCCCTTCGTCGTCGCCACGGCGGTCAGCGCAGACCTCTCGCACGCGCAACGTCATCATCTCAGGCTACAAGCGCAACGCCTTCAGGCCTTGAGCCAGGCCCTGTCGGAGGTTGACGCTCGGCTCGCCGGCTTCCAGCCTCATTCTCCCCAAGTCGCAAACCGGTGATCAGGGCAGATTCGAGCGGCCCCCGGCGATTCTTTGGCAAAATCAGCTCGCTCGCAGCAAGTGCCCGTCGCTACGGCGCTGCCTGACGCCCACGGCCGCAATGGCGTCGCGAGATCGATCGATTTGGGCGATTCGCGGGCGCTAACCGTTCAACGGCGGTTCCGTCGCTTCTTGCGCTAATTTCACGGCGTCGCGCTGCGGGCGCGTCGCGCGCAAGCGCCGCGCGGCTTGTACCATGTGCACCACTTGGTCGAGCACCACCGCCAGCAGGATCACGCCGCCTACGATGATGAACGTCCAGTTGGGGTCGAGCCGCCACAAGCGCGGGACGCCGTTCTGATCCTCGTAGGGGATTTGGAACATGTTGATGCCGTTGTCGATGACCCGCATCATGGCCGAGCCGATCACGATGCCGAGCACGGTGCCTTCACCTCCGCGGAGCGAGCAGCCACCCAGTACCACGGCGGCGATCGCGTACAGCTCGTAGGCGACGCCGACCTGTTGCGACATTTGACCGATGTAGGCGGCATAAGCGATGCCCGCCACGCCGGCCAGGCCGGCGGACATCACATAGGCGAGTGTTTCCATCTTCTTGACGTTGATACCCGAGTACTCCGCGGCCTCACGGTTGCCGCCGATCGCGTAGAGGTAGCGACCGAATACCGTGAAATGCAGGAGATAGGCGCCGATCGCGATGACTGCCAGGAAGATCAGCGCGGGGTAGGGGATCAGCGGATCGCCGTGGTTCGACCACAAGCCACCGTTGGCGAGGCGTAAGAGCGGTGAACCCCCCAGGCTCAGCGTCGCGCCTTGCACGACGGTCTGCGACACGCCGCGAATGAGGAGCATGCCGGCGAGCGTGACGATGAATGGCTGCAGCTTGAGACGCGTGATGAGCAGCCCCTGCAAGAGGCCGATCAGCAGCGCTACCGAAAGCGCCACGGCGATACCGAGCGCCAGACTGTGACCGAGACCACCGCTCTCGTGGGACGAAACTTTGGCGATGATCACGCCGGTCAGGCCGATCACCGAACCCACGGAGAGATCGATGCCACCCGTGATGATCACGAACGCGCTGCCGAGCGCGAAGATGCCCAGCATGGAGATTTGGCGCACGGTGTTGACGGCGTTCGACTGCCCGACGAAGTCGGGATTCGAGATGGCGAGCACGATGCAAGCCACGACCAACGCCGCGAACATCCCGAACTCTCGTCTCATGGTGCCACTTCTCCCTTTGCCGCCAGCTGTCCCGTCATCAGTGAAGCAATGCGCTGTTGCGTGAGCTCCGAGCGCTCGAGCACGCCTTTCACGCCTCGTTCGTGCATGACGATCACTCGATCGCTCATGCCGATCACCTCTTCCATATCCGAGCTCACCATCAAGATGGTCAGGCCTTCCGCGGCCAATTCGGCCATGTGGCGGTAGATTTCTGCTTTGGCGCCGACGTCGATGCCGCGCGTAGGCTCGTCGAGGATCAAAATTTTCGGTCTCATGGCCAGCCACTTACCGATTACGACCTTCTGCTGATTGCCGCCCGACAGGGTCACGACCTTCTGCTGAATGCTCGGTGTTTTGATGCGCAGGCGTTCCACTTCTTTGCGGGCGAGGCGACTGTCGGCGTTGCGATCGACGAGCCCAAGGCGCGCGCGCTCGCCGATGCTCGGTAGCGAAGCGTTCTCCGCAACCGACATGGGCAACACCAGGCCATGGCGTTTTCGATCTTCAGGTACGAGGTAAACGCCGCGTTCGATGGCGTCGCGCGGACGGCGCGGCAGAAACGGCTGGCCCTCGATGGTCATGCTGCCAGCATGCGATTGCCTGACTCCGAACAGAGCCTCCATCAGCTCCGTGCGCCCCGAGCCCACCAGCCCGGCGAAGCCCAAGATCTCGCCGCGCCGCGCGCTGAAAGTCACGCCGGCGGGCGCGCCCGAGACTCGCAAATCTTTCACGCTCAGCACGACTTCGCCGGTCTGCTTGCCGGTTTTTTCTGGGAAATACTGGCCGGAAAGCTCGCGCCCGACCATCAGCGCCACGATCTTGTCGTTGCTGGCCTCCGCGCGCGAAAGCTCACCCGCGTTGTGGCCGTCGCGCATGACCGTGATGCGATCGGCGAGTGCGAGTACTTCTTCCATGCGGTGCGAGATGTAAACGATGCCGATGCCATCGCCACGTAACTTTCGAACGATGGCGAACAGCTGCTCGGATTCGGCAGCGGCCAGCGATGAGGTCGGCTCGTCCATGACGATGATGCGGGACTCGACCGACAGGGCTTTCGCAACTTCCACCATCTGTTGCTGGCCTGTCGTCAGGGCCGAGACGGGAGTGGTCGGCGGGAGCGCGAGTCCGATCCGCCCGAGAAGCGCCGCCGCACGCCGGTTCATCTCGCCGCGCTGGAGTGGGCGCCACAGCTGACGTTTTGGCTCGTTGCCCAAGAAGATGTTGGCCGCGATGTCCAGGTTGGGCGAAAGCATCAGCTCCTGATGAATGAGCGCGATGCCGTGTCGCTTGGCCGAGCGCACGCCATTCAGAGTGACCGGAGCTCCGTCGATCGCGATTTCGCCTGCATCCGGCGCGAGCACCCCGCCGAGCACCTTCATCAGCGTGCTCTTGCCGGCGCCGTTCTCGCCCATCAGCGCGAGCACCTCACCCGCACGCACCTCGAGCGACACGCCGGACAACGCGAGCACGCCTGGAAAGCGCTTGGTAATGCCGCGCATGGCAAGCAGCGGCGGACGCAGGGCGGGCGCCGATTGGGGTCGTGCGGGCTGGGCTGCCGGATCCAAACTCATCTCCTAATTGGCAAAGTGTGCGCTCTAATCCGACTTTTTCATCTGGGCCAGCCGATCCCTGAAAGCCTGGAGGTTGTCCTTGCTGATGATCTCCACACCCGTGTCGATGATTCCGCCGGGCGGTAGCGCGGCCTTGGCGGCGTCGTGTTTGATCGCGAGGTCGTGCATCCACTTGCTCGCCAGGTAGCCAAATTGAAAGGGTTTTTGCACGACCGTGGCCTGGATCGTCCCGTTCGCGATTCCGTCGAGTGTCCCTTCGTCCTCGTCGAACACAGCGGCGAGAACGGTGCCCTTTTTGCCCAGCCCTTGGAGCGCGGCTGCGATCGCTGAGCCGTTGTAGTTCCAGAGTCCCACCACCAGGTTCAAATCATGGCGCGCGTTGACGATGTCTTCCACGTTCGAGCGCGCCTTGGCGCGGTCGGTGCTGTCCTCGCGTTTGTCCACGATTTCGATGCCGTGACCCGCGATCGCGTCCTCGATGCCCTTTTCTCGCTGGGCGGCGTTGTCAGCCGCGAAGGTGCCGACGAAAACGGCAATCTTGCCGCCCTTCGGCAGTAACTTCACGATCTCGCCCCCCAAGGCCTGGCCTGCGGCATAGTTATTGGTGCCGATGAAGAGGAGGCGGTTCGAATTGGCAGCGTCCGAGTCGAACGTGAGCAGGTTGGTGCGCGACGCGATGTTGGCGAGCAGCGCGGTCTGGTCCTTTGGCGCGACGGCGCTGACCGCAATCGCGTCATAGCCCTGGCTGACGAGGTTCTGCAGGATCTGATTTTGCTCGTCGAGCGTTCCGTTGGGAGGCAGCTTGATGTCGACCTGGACTTTGCCCTCCCGCTCGTACTGGTGGACGCCCGCGGCTGCGATCTTCCAGAAGGCGCTCGTGTTGTTGGTGACGAACGCGAGCTTGACTGGTTTGCCGGAGCTATGCCGGCAGCCGCTCGTGCCGAGCGCCGACAGCACGGCGATGGCGAGCAAGTATGTCGCGAGCTTGATTTTCATTGCTGACCTCGCACGGAAGCTATCACAAATGTGAGCGCTCACAATATCTATCAGGAAAACGCGGAGCCGTTCCTAACGCGGTCTCGTGCACGCAGTCACTTCGCACCGCACAATCCGTCGTGTGAAGTCGATGGCGATCGTGGGCTCATGCTCGCCGTCTCGCTGGGCGATCGGTCGAGCTGCGCACGACCAGTTCGGGCGCGACCACGACCCGCACCGCCGAAAGGTTCCCCGCGATGCGATCGAGCAGCGCGTGCAGGCAGCGCCGGCCTAGCTCGGCGAAGTCCTGACGAACCGTAGTCAGCGGGGGCGTGAAGTAGGCCGCCTCGGGAATGTCGTCGAAGCCGACGACGCTCAGTTCGCCGGGGACTTTTCGTCCGATCTCGTGCAGCCTGCGGAGCAGTCCGAGCGCCATCTGATCGTTGCCTACTAGCACCGCGGTCAGCTCCTCGATCTGCGCCAGCGCTTGCCCGGCTTCGTAGCCTGAGCGCGCCGTCCAATCGCCTCGAAGCAAGGCCGGCACGCGGGCGCCGGCGGCCTTGAGTGTCGTTCGCCAACCTTCAATCCGGTCTTCTGCCTCTTTCCAGTCAGTTGGCCCCGCCAGGTGCCAGACGGTCTTGTGCCCGAGGTTCAACAGATGTTGCGTGGCGGCCGCAGCGCCCGCCCTTTGGTCGACGGTGGCCACCGGAATCGAAGCCTCTGGCCCCCCTTCCACGGCGACCACGGCAAAATCCGCCCGAACGTGGCGCAGTGCGTCGGCGCCTGCTCGGAGCGGTGCGATGACCGCTACTCCGTCTACGCCTTGATCGCGGAGCTGTTGGATCGCCGATAGCACTGTGTCGCGGTTGAGCGAGCGGAGGCTGGCAATGCTCACCGCATACCCGGCGTCGTGCGCCGCCTGTTGGATACCGAACAGAGTGGACGCCGGCCCGTACAGCGTGGTGTCGAAGCTGACCACTCCGAGTGTCTGGGAGCGCCCGGTCACGAGAGCTCGCGCCATCGAGTTCGGGCGGTAGTCGAGTTGGCGAATGGCCGCGAGCACACGTTCGCGCGTTTCGCCGTGCACGCTCGGGCTGTCGTGGAGAACGCGCGACACGGTCTGGTAAGAGACACCCGCCAACCGTGCAACGTCCGCCATCACTGCGACTTTGCGTTTTTGCGGTGCAGCCGGTGCGTCTGACACCGATGGCGTGCCAGCCGTTTGCGTGGTTCTATCCTGCTTGACACGTTTCATGTGAACGTTCACAATCCCTTATCTACGGGCAATCGGCGCAACTTTTCGGGCGCGCCGTCTTTTGGACCGTAGCACTTCGTTGCGCCGTCCAACCCATCCAATCCTCGAGAATGTGATGACCGTGATCGAGAAAAAAAATCAAGAGATCTGGTTCCTAACGGGTAGTCAGCACCTGTACGGGGAAGACACGCTGAAGAGCGTAGCGCGGAATTCCCATCAGGTAGCTGAGGCTCTGGACCTGTCCCCCGGGTTTCCCGCAAGGGTGGTGTGGAAACCAGTCCTCACCGGGCCGGAAGCCATCGAGCAGGTTTGTTTGGCCGCCAACGCGGCGCCCGAGTGCGCGGGTGTCATCACTTGGATGCATACCTTCTCACCCGCCAAGATGTGGATCGGCGGGCTCAGTCGCCTGCAGAAGCCGCTTGCGCATCTGCACACCCAGTTCAACCGTGAGCTGCCGTGGGGCGACATCGACATGGATTTCATGAATCTGAACCAGTCCGCCCACGGCGACCGGGAATACGGGTTCATTGGCGCAAGGCTCCGGCTCAATCGTAAGATCGTGGTCGGCCATTGGCAGGACCGCGACGTCGTCGATGAGCTGGCTGGCTGGTGCCGCGCTGCGCTGGCCATGGCAGAGTCGCGCAAGCTGAAGATCGCGCGCTTTGGCGGTATGAACATGCGCGAGGTGGCGGTCACCGGTGGCGACCGCGTTGAAGCGCAGATTCAGCTCGGCTGGTCGATCAATGGCTACGGCGTGGGCGATCTCGTCGGCCCGATTGCGGAGGTCTCGGACGCCGACGTCGACCGCTTGCTGACCGAGTACGAGGACACGTACTCGGTCGCTGCCCCGCTCAGAAAAGGCGGTGAGAAGCGCGAGATCCTGCGCTACGCGGCTCGCCAAGAGATCGCCATGCGAGCGTTCCTCGTGGCTGGCGGCTTCGGAGCTTTCACGACCACGTTCGAGGATCTGCACGGGCTCAAGCAACTCCCCGGCCTCGCGTGCCAGCGGCTGATGGCCGAAGGCTATGGCTTCGGTGCCGAGGGCGACTGGAAAACTGCCGCGTTGGTTCGCTTGGGCAAGGTCATGACCGCAGGTCGACCTGGCGGCGTGTCGTTCATCGAGGACTACACGTATCACCTGGCCAAAGGGAAAGAGCGCATCCTCGGTGCGCACATGCTGGAGGTTTGCCCGTCGATCGCAGATGGCAAAGCCTCCCTAGAGGTTCACCCGCTGGACATTGGCGGCAAATCCGACCCGGCGCGCTTGGTCTTCGATGCTCGACCAGGGCCCGCAGTCAACACGACGCTATTGGATCTGGGCGGGAGGATGCGCATGATCGTGGCCGAGCTCGATGTGGTGAAGGCCGAGCAGCCGATGCCAAAGTTGCCTACGGCGCGCGCCGTTTGGATCCCGCGCCCGGATTTCAAGCGCGGCGCGCAAGCCTGGATAGAAGCCGGCGGCGGTCATCATGCGGCATTTTGCCAAGCGGTCAGCTCGGTCGAGTGGGAAGATTTCGGGAGCATGGCCGGGCTCGAGGTCGTTCGCTTCGACGAGGACCTGAATCTACGCGAGCTGCGCAACGAGCTTCGCTGGAACGACGCCGCCTTCAAGCTGGCTCGGTGAACGCGATGTCCTCACCCTACCGGGAGCTCAAGGAGCGCGCCTGGGCGGCGAACCAGGAGATCCCGAAGCGCGGCCTTTCCATCTACACGTTCGGTAACGCCTCCGCGCTCGACCCGGCGCGCGGCGTCGTCGCCATCAAGCCGAGCGGCGTAGCCTACGAAAAGCTCACGCCCGACGATCTAGTGGTCGTCGACCTCGCGGGCCAAGTCGTGGAAGGCTCGCTGCGCCCGTCCTCCGACACCGCGACTCATCTCGTGCTGTACAGGGCGTGGCCGGGTATTGCAGGCGTGGTTCATACGCACTCGACCTACGCTACTGGTTGGGCTCAGGCTCGGCTCGCGATCCCGATCTACGGCACGACCCACGCCGATCACCTTGCAGAGGACGTGCCTTGCACGGCCGTCATGTCGGCGGAAGCGATCGAGCGCGACTACGAGGTCGAGACAGGAACCCAGATCTTGGAGTGCTTCCGGAATCGCGATCCGATGCACACGCCGATGGTGCTCGTGGCGGGCCACGGCGTATTTTCCTGGGGTGAAACCCCGGAGAAGGCCATCTATAACGCTGTCGTGCTAGAGGAGCTGGCACGCATGGCGTTCGTCACGAGGACCCTCGACCCGGCGGCGGCGCGCCTACCGGAACCGTTGATTGCCAAACACTTCGCTCGCAAGCACGGCAAGAATGCGTACTACGGTCAGAAACCGGAAGCACGACCTGCCAGCGTCGACCGAGCGAGGAATCGATGACTCTGCCCCCGAACCAGGCAGCCGAGCTGATCCGTGCGGGGCAAGCCGTGCTCGGCATCGAGTTCGGTTCGACGCGCATCAAGGCCTCACTGATCGCGCCGGATGCCGCCCCGCTCGCATCCGGTTCCCATGTCTGGGAGAACCAGCTCAAAGACGGCCTCTGGACCTACGACGTCACGGAAATCTGGCGTGGCGTCAGCAGTTGTTACAGCTCGCTGGTCGAGGACGTGCGCGCTCGCTATACGCTCGGTTTGAGCTCGCTCGCGGCTCTCGGCATCAGTGGCATGATGCACGGTTACGTCGCGTTGGACAGCGCTGGGAACTTGCTCGTTCCGTTTCGCACGTGGCGCAACAACATCACCCATCGCGCCTGCCTCGAGCTGACTCCGCTGCTCGATTTTGCCGTACCTCAGCGCTGGAGCATCGCTCACCTCTACCAGTCGATATTGGAGGAGCAGCCGCACGTGCGGCAGATCGCTCGTCTCACGACGCTTTCGGGTTATGTGCACCTGCTGCTCACGGGTGAGCACGTGCTGGGCGTGGGGGAAGCGTCGGGCATGTTCCCGATCGATCCAGACACCTGCGATTGGGACGTCGCGCGCTTGGCCAAGTTCGAAGCTCTGATCGCGCCCCGAAAGCTGGGTTTCACGCTGCGCGATCTGCTCCCGGCCGTGCTGCCCGCAGGGCGCTCTGCGGGGCGGTTGAGCGCGGCTGGCGCGAAGCGACTCGACGCCCGTGGCCAATTGCAGAGCGGTGTCCTGTTGGCGCCGCCGGAGGGCGACGCCGGCACCGGTATGGTCGCGACCAACGCAGTCCGCCCGCGCTCGGGCAACGTGTCCGCGGGCACTTCCGTCTTTGCGATGATCGTGCTCGAAAAGAGCCTTTCGCGCGTGCACGAACAGGTCGACATCGTGGTCACCCCCGATGGCAAGCCGGTGGCCATGGTTCACTCCAACAACGGTTCCTCGGATCTGGACGCGTGGGTTGGCCTATTCGGTCAAGTAGCGCGAGCGCTCGGCGCCGAACAATCGCCCGACGAGTTGTACAGCAAACTCTTACCCCTGGCACTCGTCGGAGACCCGGACGGGGGGGGATTGCTCAGCGTCAACTACGTGTCCGGCGAGCACATCACGGGCTTCGAGCGAGGGCGCCCGCTTTTTGTGCGCAAGGAAAATAGCCACTTCACCCTCTCTAACTTCATGCGAGCCATGTCCTTCGCGTCACTCTGCGCACTGCGGAGCGGCCTGAACATCCTCACCGAAGAGGAAGGGGTTCGGATCGACGAGATCCGGGGCCACGGTGGCTTCTTCAAGACCGGCGACACCGGCCAGCGCTTGATGGCCGCGGCGCTCGACATTCCAGTCAGCGTCCCTGAAACGGCGGGTGAGGGCGGAGCTTGGGGGATGGCGGTGCTCGCCGCGTATTTGTTGCGCCCGGACGCGCAACAGCCGCTCGCCGATTACCTCGATCAGCGCATTGCCAAGAGGATTGGTAAGCCCGTCGAGCCGGACCCTCGGGACGTGCAGGGCTTCGCAGATTTCTTCGCTCTCCACAGCAAGGGGCTCGCGATCGAGCGCGCCGCGGTGGAGGCACTGTAGGCCTCGCTGCATCACCGAACGACGCAGCGACCGAAGCGCTCGTCATGAAAAGAATTCGTCGGTCCTGACAGTACTGTTAGACGCCGCGTCAGGCGCAATTTCGATTGGCGCCATTCCAAGCCACTGGAGAACCCGTGATGATGAAGCTTCGCTCGCTTGTCCTGACCCCTCTGGCGGCGGTTTCGCTGATCACGGTTGGCGTCGATTGCGGTTCGTACGCGGCGCGGTCCGGCGGCACGAGCGGGTCAGGCGCGCTGAGCGGTGGCGCGCCCGGCGAAAATCCCGGGGGCGCAGGCGCTGCCAACTCGGGAGCCGGCGCTCCGGGAAGTTCCGGCGCAAATACGAGCGGCGGTGCAAGCGGCGTAGCGACCGCTGGTTCGAGCGGAATGGCGACCGGCAGCGGCCCGTCCATTGGCGGTGCTCCCAGTAACGGCGGGGCCAGCGGCAGCACAGGCGGCGCGTCCGCTGCCGGTGCGGCCAGCGCTGGCGCCCCGGCTACAGCCGGCGCCAGTGCCGGCGGTGCTGGCGGTGACGGCATCGCCTTGCCTTGCGACGTATTGAACACGGGCGGCGCCAAATGCGTCGCTGCTCACAGTACGGTGCGAGTCATCGTGCCCGGCTACACGGGGCCCCTTTACCAACTGTGCAAAGGGACAGCCGCTGCCGGACCCGCCTCGTGCAAGGGGACGACCCAGGACATCGCTGCCAAGGCGGGCTATGCGGACGCCGCCGCGCACGACGCGTTCTGCACCGGCGGAACCTGCACGATCACGAAGATCTACGATCAGTCCGGACAAAAGAACGACCTCGAGCCCGCGCCCAAGGGCGGTGCCAAGGGCACTCCCGACAATCCGGCGGACGCGAGCGCACTCAAGGTCACGATCAATGGCCATTCGGCCTATGGCATTTTGATCAAAGCGGGCATTGGCTATCGCACGGGCTGCTCTGGCTGCACGATCAAGACGGGGAACGGCATGGTCAAAGGCGACGATCCAGAGAGCATGTATTGGGTGACCAGTCAGAACGACCTGATTGACGGTTGCTGCTTCGACTACGGCAACGCCGAAACGACCTCCAACGATGACGGCAATGGCACCATGGAAACCTTGTACTTCGGCGGCGGCGTCGTTTGGGGTACCGGTGCCGGTGGCAAGCCGGGTCCTTGGATGATGGCCGATCTCGAAAACGGCTTGTACGCCGGTTGGGAAAACAAACAAGACAAGAACATCTCCACCAACAAGAAGCTCCCGTACGACTTCGTGACGGGTGTGCTCCTCGGCGACACCAAGGACAAGAACAGCGCCAAGGGCCGCTTCGCAATCTTTGGCGGTGATGCGACAACCGGTGCCCTGCAGACGATGTACGACGGAATCCGGCCCGAAAAGCCGGGCTATGTTCCGATGTCGAAGCAGGGGTCGATCATCCTCGGTATCGGCGGTGACAATAGCAACAGCGCCGGAGGCCGCTTCTACGAAGGCGCCGTGACGGCCGGCCCGGTAGCGTCGAAGGCAACCGTAGATGCACTCCAAGCCGCAATCGTCGCGGCCAAGTACGGTAAGTAGATCGCGATAGCTGCGAGCGTCAGCGGGGCCAGCTACCGACCACGCCCGCGCGGCGGCGACGGATCCGAAGCAAGAGTGCGGTCCCGAGTGCATACGTGAACCATGCGCTCGGGGAATTCTTGCCGCCGGCGACGCCGCACGAGCAACCTCCCACCTCAGCCGGCGTCGCTGACGACCCGGCGAAAGCCGCTGCTGCGCCGCCGCCTGTGGTTGGCGCGGTAGGCGCGCTTCCGCCCGCGCCAGCTGCCGCGGAGCCGCTGGCGGCCGGGCTGCCTGCTGCACTCAGTGCTCCACCGCTCGACGGACCGCCCGCCACCGTGGCTGCTCCCGCGCTGCTGGACGTAGTACCACCCGCCGCGAGATTGCCACCGCTGCCAAGCGCGCCGCCGACGGCGCTGGCGCCACCGCTACCGCCGCTCCCCCCGACGCTCGCCGTGCCGCCGGCTCCGGAGCTACCGCCTGCGCCGCACTTTTCAACTTCTGGGTCGACGCCAGTCGTTTGGTCGAGACCCAAGAAGGGCACGACGTAAGAAGCGTTGAAGATGGCGTCGGACGGACCGTGATCGCCGCCCTTGGACGTGAAGGCGTCGAGCACTACATAGCCGCAGGCATTCTGCCACCGTTGCCGCGTTGCTTGATGCGTTCCAAGGGTGACCGTGTCAGTCGATGTTGGGTCCGCGTTCAGGCCGAGGACATTGGTCCATTGTTTGATGGCTTCAGTGTGGTTCTTGAAGTTGATGGTCGTATCTGCGTCACCGTGGAAGAGCTGCACGCGCGGGCGGTGTCCCGAGTATCCCGTGTCCATGCCGCGTGCGAGATCACCCCATTCTTTGGGCGTGTGAGTGACTTGCCCGCCTGCGCATTGGCTGCTCCAGCTGCCGTCGGGATCGCCTGCCGCCCAGCAGCCCGCGGGCACGCCCGCGAACGCGGAGCCTGCCTTGAACACATCCGGATAAACGGCGAGCAAGGCTTGCGTCATCATTCCGCCCGACGAATCGCCAGTTGCGTAGACCCGATTTGCGTCTGCTTGATATTTGCTCAGCGTGTACTTCACCATTTGTGCGATGGCTTGCGTGTCCCCTCCGCCATCGTGGGTGAGCGATTTGGTCGAACCGACGTCCCAGCAATTCTTGGACGTCTGTGGCACGACCACGATGAAACCGTATTGGTCGGCTGCCTTGATCAGGCCTTGCGCCTGCCCAAAAACAGCTGACGCCGTTCCCCCGCAATAGTGCGAAAGCACCAAAATTGGCGGTTTCTTCGCCGGCTTGTCCGGCACGTAGATGTACATGCTGACGGTGGTTGGCACACCGCTCGCGCCCCAGTCACCGACCTTCTGTAAGGAGGCGGCGTGTGCACGCCCCGGCGCAAGCAGACCGAGAGCAGTGGCGAAAAGAGCGGGAGCGGTGAGATGGCGACCTTGCATGACGAATCTATCGGGCTCGGTGAGAGTCAGAGCGAGCCATTCGTTCACGGGCAAAGACTGCGCCGGACGTGTGGACAATCTCCGAGCTCGTACAGAGCAGTAGAGCGTAGGCCGGCTTTCCGTCACTGATTCGCGAACGGTTGTCGGAGTCGGCCGCTGCGCGTTGAAAAATTCGACGAATCCGCCACCGGATCGATACTTCAGCCACTCTGCGGCCAGCCGCCCGTTCATCGGAGCATGAGGACGCTAAGACGGACCTGACGCGCGAGCTCGACGCCGGCGCCTGCTGAAGGCCCGCGGCAGCGGCGCAGATTGCTGCGGCCTACCAGGAAACAGGGAGCGTTGCGAGTTGCGATGCCGGATCGCGAACGCCCCCCCTCGAGTGCGCGGTTCGCTTAGGATCGGTTCTTACTGCCCGTACTTGGCGGCGACGACGTTGGCTTGGAGCGCGTCGACCGTGGCCTTGGACCAAGTGCCGTTGGTCATCACGCCCTCGTAGAACCGCCCGCCCGCGGCGTTGCTGTTGTCGCCGCCGATGCCGAGGATGATCGAACCCTGCTTTTGCATCGGGACGTAGCCAGGTTTTTCGGGGCGGATGCCGTCGTACATCGTTTTCAGCGTGCCGCTGGTCGCGTTGCCCCCGTAGAGCGCGAAGCGGCCCTTGCCGGAGTTTGCGGTTGCCACGTCGCCCACCACCACGGCAGTGACGAAGTCGTAGGTGAGCGGGGTGTTCGTGGAAATCATCTTGTCGGTTTTGACACCGTCTCGGTTTTCCCAACCGGCGTAGAGACCGTTTTCGAGATCTGCCATCACCCACGGGCCGCCCATCACGCCGGTGCCCCAAACCACGCCCATGCCGAGGTAGACCGCTTCCATCGTGCCGTTGCCGTCGTCGTTGGCGCTCGTCTCGGCGTTGCCGTAGTCGAAGCAGCAGCCGTTGATCAGGTTCTGCTGGCTGGAGATCATGTACATGCTCTCCGGCTGGTCGCCGGTGGCGATGCCTTGGGTTTGCAGAATTCGGTAGCCAATCCCGGGCTTGATCAAGACGCCGTACGTCGAATGGCCGTTGATCTTCGTCGGCAGATCGTTGGCTTTGGCCGGATTGTCCGGGGTGCTCTTGTTGCCGCCTTTGGGTGCCGGCTTGAGATCATTCTTCATCGGCGACTGGTCGTAGATGATGGAGATCGTACACGTCCCGCCTTCGCAGAAAGTGTCTTGAGCGGCCGCGTCCGCGTAGCCGCCGGCCACGGTGCCGATATCCATGGTCACCCCGCTGGTGCACGAGGCTGGACCCGGAGCGAAGGAGCCCTTGCACAGCTGGTAGAGAGGGCCGGTGTAAGAGTTGAGGAGCTTTCGCACGGTACTATGCGCGGACACACAGGGGTGCCCCGAGGCTGCCATGAGGTCGCACACGGCGGCGACATACGGGACGCAGGCCGTGTCCCCCGGTGCGCAGGTGCAGCTGCCGGCCTGACAAGTTTGGTTCGCTGGACAAGTGTTGCCACAAGAGCCGCAAGTGGTGCTGGTGGTCGCGTCCACACACACGCCGTTGCATTCGACCGTGCCGGTGGCGCAATTGAGGCTCGGGGCAGTGCCCGCACTGGCGGTGCTGCTCGTCGAGCCTCCGTCTGCGACGCTACCGGAGCCACCGCTGCTACTCGAGCCTGCCATGCTCGTCGCCGGGCTCCCCGACTTGCCGGCATCGGGCGCTGAATAGGACCCACATGCGGCCATAGAGGCGCCGAACGACGCCACCAGCGAGCCTCCGAGCGCGACCGGAACCAAGTAAGAAATTCTGTGCATTACGTCTCCAGTTATGGGTTCTCGATCAGGACCCGAGGTGGCCATCTACGACGGGAACGTGGCACGCGGCACGGCGCCCAATCGCAAAGCACTTCGTGATCGGTTGTGAATATTGCACGAGCGCCACTGAACGCAAACGGAAAGCCGACCGTGAATTCAAGATCACTTGCGTCGAGTGCGCCCCGCGGACCGCGCTCGACGAGTTTCGTCGCGCTCGTTTCCGTTTGTCATGGGAAGACGCACGAACGAGCACGAACAAGACAGAATGGTGAGAGACGAGACGAGCGAGGCCGCGAACGCGCGAACGCGCGAACGCGCGAACGCGACCGAGCTGAAAAGGTCCGGCATCACTGCGACTTTGCGCTGTCGCGGTCGCTAAAATGACGCGGGTCCTGTGTTTCGTATCGTGCTTGACATGGGCCATGTGAACGTTCACAATCCGGGACTACTGCTAGTTGCGTGATGGCTGCTAGCGGTTCGGCCGTAGCACGTCAACGCCTACGCGGACCATTCAACACTCGAGAGTCTGAACTTTCGCGCTCCAAGAGCCCGTTGTCATGGTCGTGAGCGAATAAAAAGAACAAGAGGGAAAGTATATCCGTGTTGCGAAGAGTACGACTGTGCCTGATCTCGGGAATATCGCTACTTTCAATCCCGGCGCTCGCGGCCGCTCAGGAGGCCTCTGATGCGCAGACCTCCGATGCGGCCGGCGAGGGAAAGACCGTTCCCGCCAACGACGACGACGACGAGCCCGCGCAATCGGAGCCGAAAACGAAAGCGAAAGAAAGCTCCTCCGCGCCCGACGCGAGTATCGCGCACGCAGGCACTTCGGAAGCCGCGGCCCCACTCAACGCAGCCGAGCGTCAGGCGCCGGAAGACTGGCACGTCGAGATCCACGGCTATTTCCGAGCGCCCCTGGCTCTCGGCATCAGTTCGCGCCCGAACCCCGATACGCCGAATGGTCCTGCCAATACGCAGATCTCCTACGCGCCCAATCGCACCATGGATTCCAGTTACT
>DASSMT010000230.1:0-8232 GCA_035688655.1 Polyangiaceae bacterium
CGGAGCGCCGATGGGTCTCGCGGCCAGGCGCACCGAAGTGGCAGCCGTCGCAGAACGCCGCGTCCCGCTCTGCGGCGGCAGCGCGTCGAAACAGCGCGTCGCCGCTCGTCGCGTGCTCCGAGCCCGTCCACTCACGAACGATGCCGGCATGGCAGCGCGCGCAATCCTGATCGCGGAGCACGTGAGACGCTTCGGAGCGGTTGGTGTCGTTCCAGACTCTCGTGGATCGAGCCGCGAGCGCCAGGATACCCAGCAGGGGGATTGCCCAGAGCCAGAGGCGCCCGTTCAGGACCCACCGCATCGGTTCAACCTAGGCCACGTCGACGGAGCCGAAGAAATTGGTCGGGGCGGGCGGATTCGAACCGCCGACCCCTTGACCCCCAGTCAAGTGCGCTAACCAGGCTGCGCTACGCCCCGGACCGCCCTTCGCATCGGGGGTTCCGACCGGAGGGCTCGCGGAACGTAGTCGTTTCGGCGCTGATTGCAACGCAAATAGTCAGCGCGCGAACGGTCTTTTCACGGGGGCCGCGCGCGCGCTCGATCTGCGCGAACGGCGGCTGGTTTTCAATATTTGCGCGCCGAGACCGCCGTCGAGCAGCTGACAATGATATTGACATTCGTTTTCATTAAGGTCATGAAGGGCATGCTTTCGAGGCCGCCGCGGCCCTGGCTTGAGGAAGAAGCGTAAATGTCTGTAGGTGCTCGCAATTGGCTGTCGTTTTTGGTGCTCGTCGGCGGCGTGTTCAGCAGTGGTTGCAGTTCGGATGAGAGCGGCGGGGTCTCGGTCTCGCGTTCGGCGGTGGTCGCCAACTATTCGGCGAACCTGTACTCGGCTTACGCCGACTCGGTGGACGCTGCCAAAGCCTTCCAGACGGACGTCGAAGCGTTCCTCGCGAATCCTGACGAAGGCACACTCGATGTAGCGCGCAATTCGTGGCTCGCTTCGCGCCAGCACTACATGCGCACCGAAGGCGCACGCTTCTACGACGGGCCGATCGACGTCGACCCGCCCAACCACGAAGCGATGCTCAACTCGTGGCCACTCGATGAGGCGTTCATCGACTACGCGTCGAAAGACGGCGTGGTCAACGAAGACGTCGGCATCGTCAATCGCCCGGATCTGCTGCCCGAGATTACGCTGGAGGGCTTGGCCAGTCTGAACGGCGCGGACGACGAACCCGAAAACGTCTCCGTCGGCTACCACGCGGTGGAGTTCTTGCTTTGGGGTCAAGCGCTGAGGGACGTCGGCCCGGGTGAGCGTCCGGCGACGGACTACGTGATCGGCGGCCCGAGCAAGAACCCGGGTCGGCGCGCGGACTACCTGAAGGTCGCCGTCGAAGGCATCATTTCCGACCTGAGCGCCGTGCGCGACGCTTGGGAGCCAGGCGCCGCGTACCGCGTCGAATTCGAAAAAGAAGCGAACCTGACCCGGTCGCTCACGCACATTTTCACGGGCCTCGCCAAGTTCAGCAAGGGCGAGCTCGGCTCGCAACGCATCGGCGCCGCGTATGAGTCGAAGCATCGTCACGATCAGCACGATTGCTTCAGCAGCGCGTCGCTGATCGACTACGAGCGTGACGCGCGCGGTGTGCAAGCCATGTACCTCGGCGAATACCAGGGTGGCGACGACGCCCCGGGGCTCGATGAGTTGATCGAGGCTGCGGACCCCAAGCTCAACGACGAGGTGAAGAAGAAGCTGCAAGCGTCGATCGACGCCATTATCGCGATCCCGACGCCGTTCGAGGACGCGATTGCGGGCGACGATGATTCACCCGGTCGCCAAGCCATCCAAGCGGCGCTCACCGCGCTCAGCGAACAGGGCGACGCCCTGGCCGCCGCGGCGGCCGCAATTGGTATCACCATCACCGTGGACGATTCGGTCGAATGATTCGCAGAGCTGCCCTGATTGTGTGTGCGAGCGTTGCCGGCCTCGGCTGTAGCGGCGGGGCAGCCTCGGAAAGCGGCGCGCTCTCGCCCGCGGACCCGAAATCAGGAGGCGCCGCGACCACCCTCGACGATACCTCGCAAGCGTACGGCAACAGCATTCGCAAGTTGAGCGACGAGCAAGCGGGCAAGTTCAGTCTCGGGCACTCGGTGTTCAGTCGGGCTTGGGTGACGGCTCCGGCCACGACCGACAACTTGGACGGCCTCGGTCCCTTGTTCAATGCGCGCGCTTGCGCCAGCTGCCATTCGAAGGACGGTCGCAGCGCACCGTTCAACGGCTCGGGCGCGCTGCTCGGCATGCTGCTTCGGCTCAGCATTCCGGGTACCGCGGACAATGGCGGGCCCAAGCCGGACCCGGTTTACGGTGATCAGCTGCGCCCGTATGGCATCCTGGGTGTGCCGGGAGACGGCACGCCGCACGTCTCGTACGAAGAAGAGCCCGGCAGCTATGCTGACGGCAGCGCCTATTCACTGCAGAGACCGAGCTACTCGATCGACGGCTGGAATTACGGCGAGCCCGGCGAAGGGCTGATGATCTCGCCGCGCACGGGGCCGAGCGTGATCGGGCTCGGGCTACTGGAAGCAGTGCCCGAAGACGAGATCTTGGCCAACGTGCATCCGGCCGATGCCGACGGTGTGCAAGGCGTTCCGAACTACGTTTGGGATGCCGCGCAGCAGACGCAGGTGCTGGGGCGCTTCGGCTGGAAGGCCAATCAACCCTCGACCTTGCAACAGACGGCCGGCGCTTTCCTGGGCGACATCGGCATTACCTCCTCGCTCTTCCGTCACGGAACCTGCACACCGACGATGACCGCCTGCAATGAGGCGACCTCGGGCGCCGATCCGGATTTCGAGCTGAGCGATCAGTCTTGGCAAGCGGTGGGCTTTTACATGCGCTCGCTAGCCGTACCGGCCCGCCGTGACGTCGACGACCCCGTGGCGTTGCGCGGCGAACAACTGTTCACGAAATTCGGCTGCGCTTCTTGTCACCGCACGACCTTGCACACCGGTCCCGCGGATGCCGATGCCCTGGCCAACCAGACCATCCATCCGTATACCGACCTGCTCCTGCACGACATGGGCCCGGAGCTCGCCGACGGTCGCCCGGACTTTCAGGCCAGCGGCAGCCAATGGCGCACCGCACCGTTGTGGGGCCTCGGTCTGCTGCAAAAGGTCAATCAGCATTCGTTCATGCTGCACGATGCACGCGCGCGCGGCTTTGCCGAGGCCATCTTGTGGCATGGGGGGGAAGGGGCTACAGCGCGCGAGAACTTTCGACTGGCGAGCGCGGACGAGCGCGAAGCGCTGCTGAAATTCCTCGAATCTCTGTAAGAAGACCCGACCCATGAGCCGACTGTCCTTGTCTTGTCTGAGTGGCGTGTTGAGCGCTTGCTGCTTGCTCGGTTGTGGCAACACCGACGCACCGCCGCGAGACTATGGGCCGTTGCTGCACACGCTCAGCGAGCAAGTGATCTTGCCCGAGCATCAAGCTTTCGCGAGCAAGGCCGATGCGCTGGCAAGCTCGATGCAGGCTCTCGTCGACAACCCGAATGCTGACTCGCTCGCCGGCACGCAACAGGCCTGGCGCGCCACGCGTCAAGCGTACCGGATCCTGGACGCATTGCATTTCGGTCCCGGATACACTTTGCACATTAGCGAACGAATCGATGTCGCGCCCGCCGAGCCGGATGGGATCGAGGCATTGGCCGCCGGCAATGGCACCATCACGGACTCGACCATTTCGAAGGCTGGCGGGCACGAAAAGGGCTTTCTGGGGCTCGAGTACCTGCTCTTCGCCGACATTTCGAAGGACGCCGACGCGCGCGCCCCCGCGCTCGCCGGTGATGATTTGGCCGCGAAGCGGCGCGAGCTCGCGCTCGCCATGGCGCACGAGATCCAGAATTCGGCCCATCAGCTCGATGACGCTTGGGAGCCGGGAGCGGGTGGCTTCGTCACCCAGCTCGAGACCGCGGGCAGGGGCAGCACGGCGTACAACAGTCAACGCGCAGCCGTGGACGCCATGGTGGGCGGCGTCGCCTACGCGCTGGAGATGATCGTCGGCGTACGTTTGGCGACACCGCTCGGACGCAAATCGGGTAGCGGTCCCGATCCCTCGCTCGATCCGACCCGACGCAGTGACAACGCCATCGCGGATCTGCAAGCCACCCTGACGGGGATCGGCGTCGTGTACGACGGCGATGGCTTTTCGTCCGCCGTTCGCGTCCAAAGCACGAAGCTCGACGAGGCGGTCGAGACCGGCTTGAGCGACATCGCGCAGTCTCTAGCCGTCATCCCGAAGCCGTTCAGCGACGCGGTGGTCAATGACACCGCGCTCGTCAAGGCCGCGTACGACGCCGGCGTCGACCTGAAAAAGACCTGGAATACGGACGTCTCGAGCGCCCTGGGCGCCACGCTGAAGCCCAGTGACACCGATGGCGACTGAGGCGCGAAGCACTCACGCTCGCCATCGATTTGCTCGCTGTCTCTTGCGCCTCGTTACGCACTCGTGCTTCGGCTCTGGCGTCTGGTTCAGCGCGATCGGACTTTACTCGGGCGTTGCTGCTGCCGAGGAAGCCACCTCTCTGGCGATTGCGCCCACCGAGCAAGCGGCCTCGGAGGAGGCGCCGCAAGCGCCCCCGCCTGACGTCGTGCACGAGGTCACCGTGCGCGGCAACAAGGCGGACGCGCTGAAGCGCGCCTCCGGCTCGGGCACGACGATTGGCGAACGCGAGATCAAGAACGCCCAGCCCGAGAGCACGGGCGAGCTCTTGCGTCGCGTACCGGGCCTTCAGTTGCGCACCGAAGACCCCATGGGTCTGCGCCTCAATTTAGGTGTCCGCGGCTTGAGCCCCACGCGTAGCCGGCTGATTTTGATGGAAGAAGACGGCGTTCCCGTAGTCGTCAGCCCCTATGGCGAACCTGAGCTCTACTACACGCCGATCGTCGAGCGGATTCAGCGCTTGGACGTGCTCAAAGGCAGTGACGTGCTTCGCTACGGGCCGCAGACCGTCGGCGCCGTCGTGCAACTGCACACGTTCGAGCCAACCATGAAACCGGCCTGGTACGTGGCGAGTCAGGTCGGATCGCAGGCGTATGGCGCCGTGCAAGCGCGCTATTCGGGCACTACGGGCGATGTCGGCTATGTGGCGCAAATCGTACGCAAGAGCGGCGATGGCTATCGCAACATGGGGTTTTACGCGACGGATGCGTTCGGCAAGGCGGTGCTGACCAACGCCGCGGTCGGCCAGCTTTCGTTCAAGTTCGGCTTTCACGACGACCACGCGCGTACGAGCTACCTCGGTCTGACAGACGCTATGTGGCGCGCCGACCCGCGGCAAGACACGGTAGCGCCGTACGACTATTTCGACGTGCGCAGATACGAAGCGTCGCTCGTGCACGAAAAGCATTTCAACGACCAGACCGCGCTGCGCAGCACGCTCTTCGGCTACCAAATGCAGCTCGGTCAGCGATCACAGGATTTCGACCGCAACGATCTTGGCGCGGAATACATCTCGGTGCCGGATCCCAATGCGCTGTTTCTGAAGTCGACGTCGTCATTGCGCGATCGCACGTACGACGTGCTCGGCCTCTCGAGCGAGCTCGAACATCGCTTTCAAACCGCGCACTGGGTGCACCGCCTGAAGGTCGGCGCCAGAGCGATGCTCGACGTTGCGCGGCGTAAGCTTTCGGCAGCAGATACTTTGACTGCGGAGAGCGGCAGGCTCTTGACCGACGACACGACCAACATCCTCGGTCTGGCCGCTTGGTTCGAGGATCAGATCTCGATCACCAACAAGCTGCTGGTGACGCCCGCGTTCCGTTACGAGCATTCGAACTCGCGACAATCCTTTCACGTCGCCAACGACGACCACCCGGGGCGAGCTGGCACGACGGTCGCGACGAGTGCCGGCGGCGCCATGCCCGGGCTAGGAGTGATCTACGGCACCCCGAAATTGAATGCGTTCACGAGCGCGTACCTGGGCTACTCGGCGCCGCGCATCAGTCAGGCCATCACACCACAGGGACAGGACTCGAATTTGAGTGCGGAACGCAGCCGAAACTACGAGCTCGGTCTGCGCGGACGCGGCCAATGGTTGCGTGCGGAAGCCAACAGCTTCTTGATCCAATTCGACAATGAACTGGTCTCGAACAACCCGCTCCAGGGCCCCTCGGAATTCGTCGATGGCGGGCGCACCCGCCACATTGGGGCAGAAGCGACGGCCGCTCTGCGCGTCGGTAAAGGACTTGCTCTGCCGTTCGACCTGGACCTCGGCGCACAATACACATTCGTTCAAGCGCGCTTCGTCGGCGGCAAGTACCCCGGTAAGACGGTGCCTTATTCACCCGTGAACAGCGCGAACGCTACGCTCGATCTGGCACTTCCGATCGGACTCAGCGGTCAGGTTGCTTTCGGCTACATCGGCTCGCAGTACACGGACTCCGATAACACGGTCGAGCCAGGCGTGGCCGGCCTCGACGGCGTGATCGTCGCCTACACCACGCTCGACGTGAACGCGCGCTACCGCTACGCGCCGAGCGGAGTCAGCTTCGGGCTTTCGGCCAAGAGCCTGCTCAATCGTGTGTATATCTCCGATCGCTTGCCGAATGGCATTTTTACCGCGGGTTTCCGCCAAATCATCGCGACCTTCGCATGGTCGTCGGACGGCTGACCGAGGCCCTGAATCGCCCCGTGGACGCGGCCTCCGTGGCCGCGTTTCGGATGGCTTTCGGGGCCATGCTCTTGATCTCGACGCTGCGTTTCTTCGCTCATGGTTGGGTGCGCGAATTCTACGGTGCCCCAACGCACTTCTTTTCGTATTGGGGCTTCGCGTGGGTGCGCCCATTGTCGCTGCCCGGGATGTACCTGCTGTATGCGGTGATCGCCGCTGCCGCAGCGTGTGTGATGCTCGGGGTCGCTTCGCGCGCGGCGGCCGCGGTCGGCGCTCTTTCGTTCGGCTACGCGCACTTTTGCGACAAGTCCAACTACCTCAATCACTACTACCTGATCACGTTGTTGCTCGCGTTGCTCGCGTTCCTGCCCGTGGATCGCGAGTTTTCCCTGCGCGTGTTTCGCCGTCCCGGCGAACGAAAGGGGCAGGTACGCGCGTGGGTGCTGTACTTGCTGCGATTTCAGATCGGCGTGGTGTACGTATTCGGCGGCCTGGCCAAGCTCAATGCGGACTGGCTACTGCGCGCTGAACCGCTGCGCATTTGGCTGTCAGCTAACGCCGAGCTGCCCGTCATCGGACGGATCCTGAATGAGCCGTGGGCAGCGTTCGTCTTCAGCTGGTGCGGGGCGCTGTTCGATCTGAGCATCGTGCCCCTGCTGTCGCTGCGCGCGACCCGCGCGCCCGCCTATGCGCTGGTGTTGGTATTCCACGTGCTCACGGCGCAGCTGTTTCACATCGGCATGTTCCCGTGGATCATGATCGTGAACGCGACGATCTTTTGGTCCCCCGATTGGCCGCGCCGGCTGTTCGCGCGAGTGCTCGGCCAACCCGGGGTGCTTGTGGAAGGCGTTGCCGGCGCGTCGCTTACGCTGAAAATGGGTTGGGTCGCGGCGATCTACATGGCCACGCAGGTCTTGCTCCCACTTCGCAGCGCGCTGTACCCGGGGAATACTCGCTGGAGCGAAGAGGGCTTCCGCTTCGCGTGGAAGGTCATGTTGATCGAAAAAGCCGGCTCGCTGGAATTCGAGGTCGAAGAGCATACTGGGCGTCGGTATTCCGTGTCGCCACGACAGTATTTGACACCCTTCCAAGCGCGAATGGCATCCACACAGCCGGACATGATCTTGCAGCTCGCGCATTGGATTGCGCACGATTGCGCGGCGCGCGGGGCAGGACCAGTTCGCGTCTATGCCGACAGTGAGGTCTCCTTCAACGGCCGACGGCGTCAGCGGATGATCGATCCGGGTCGAGATCTCGCGACGGTCAGCGACGGCCTGGCCGCCAAACCTTGGATCCTACCCGCCCCAACCGACGCTCCCGCTTTCTGAGCGAGGGAGGGACTCACAGGAACTTCAGCTCAGGCGAGTGGGGGAGGCAGCACCGACGGCCGCGCGCGCGGCTCGCTGATCCCGGCCAAGGTTTGGAGCAACTGCGCCACACTTGCGGGCGCCTGCTGCATGCGCGGTTGCAAGTAGCGCGCGATGTCACCGAGCGAAATCATGCCGACCAGCACCCCATCTGCGTCGACCACCGGCACGCGACGGATCTGACTCTGGCGCATCACGTCTTCCACGGCACCGAGCGGGTCGTCCGGGGAGCAGACGGTGAGCGAGCGCGA
>DASSMT010000265.1:0-16871 GCA_035688655.1 Polyangiaceae bacterium
CGACAGGCTCATCAGCGCCCCGCGGCGAGACGTTGCGCGAGCTCCAAGGCCGAACGCATGCCGGCTGCGTCGGCTCGCCCGGTCCAGGCGATGTCGTACGCGGTGCCGTGATCGACGCTGGTGCGCACGATCGACAGGCCCATCGTGACGTTCACTGCGTCGCCGAACGCGACCAGCTTCATCGGGATCGTGGCCTGGTCATGGTACATCGCGACCACTCCCTGGTACTCGCCCGCGACCGCTTTGCGAAACGCGGTCTCGGCGCCGATTGGCCCGAACAACTCCGCGCGCCGGCCCAGGCGTTTGGCGGCCGAACGGATGCCGGGGACGATCGCCGTGCGCTCCTCTTGGCCCAAGAGCTCGCTCTCTCCAGCGTGCGGGTTGAGCGAGCAAATCGCGATTTTTGGTCGTTTCGAGCCGAGCGCCAAGAGCAGCTCGGCGAGCTGAAATGCCGCGTCGCTGACGCCCAGCGGGGTGAGTGCCTTGGGCACCTTCGCGATCGACAAATGCGTGGTCACCAGGCTCGTGACCAGCGGCCCCGCTGCGAAGCACATCACGCTCAACTCCGAACGATCCATGTCGCGCAGCCACTCCGTATGGCCGAGGAAGCGCTCCGCGCCCGGCACCCCAGACTGCGCAATCGCCGCCTTGCTCACGGGTCCGGTGACCAGCGCGCGACGCGGCGCCGCCTTGGTCAGCCGATACGCTTCGTCGATGTACGCGAGCTGCGCGGCGCCCGCGGTCGCATTGGGCTTGCCCGGCTTGCGATCACGAGCCGTGAGCTTGGGCCCCACGCTGTGCACGTAGATCGCACGCGGATCGCGGCACTCGCCTTCGAAGGGGGTCAGCCGCTTGGGCGACACTTTCACCAGCGTGGCGGCGTCACGCAGCATGTCCAAGTCACCGACCAGGACCGTCCCCGGCACCTTGGCCGCGGCACGCAGCGACACCTCCGGACCAATTCCGCACGGGCAGCCCACCGAAACGACGAGCAGGTCTGTCTTTGCCGGTGTCACTGAACCAACCATCAGCCGAGTCGAGTATCAGAGCCGCCCGGGCCCTGCAAAGTAAAGCCATCCGGGCGCGATGAAAGTGGCGCGAAACCCGCGGCCGATTGAAGCCCTCGCTGAAGCTCGATACCCTGTCGTGGAATGTCGACTGAGCCGCCCCCAGGTCAGTTTGCTTTCGAGCTCGTGAAGCTCCTGTTGCAGGTCGCCTGGGCCGACGACGAGGTCGCGCGCGAGGAAGCAGACGCGCTGCTGTCCTTTGGTCGCAAGCGTGGACTCAGCGAGGAACAGCTCGAGCTGCTCGGCAATTGCTTGGCGGGTCGAGCCCCGCTGCCATTACCCAACATCGGGTTGCTGAAAGCTCGTCGCCTCGAAGTGCTGCATGCCATCAAAGAACTCCTGACGAGCGATCTGCAGCTGCCTGCTGCCGAAGAGGCAATTCTGGCGCAAATATCGGCGCTCCTCCGCTAGCGCGGAACGCTGGCAGCGCCTGGGGATCAGTGCAGCGCGCCCACCAACCAGGCGGGCGTGAAGCGAGCCAGGATCGAGATCAACGCCACGATCGCGGCGCAGACCAGGCTCGTGCGATCGCGCAACGCGAACTTCACGGGGTCTTCTTGCATTTGGCCGCGACCAGCCAGGAGCCAGATCCGGCCGAGCCAATACAGGAGCAGGGGTAAGACCAGCCACAGCACCGCTGGCTCGCGATATTGCACGCGCACGGCCGAGCTCTCGACGTAGAGCATGAAGACCAGAGCCGCGATGTAGCCGCTGGCCGTCCCCATCGCCGTCACCATCGGCAGATCGACCCGGAAATATCCGCGATTTTTGACCTTTTCGTTGCTGCCCAGGGCATGCAGCTCGACGAACCGTTTGGCGAACGCCAGGCTCGTGAAGAAGAACATCGAAAAGCCGAGCAGCCAGGCGCTGACCGGAATGCTGGTAGCGATGCCGCCGGACACGATGCGATGCGTGTACAGCGCGGCCAGCACCAACACATCCAGCATCAGCAAGCGCTTCAGATACAGCGAATACGACACCGTGCCCACGAAGTAGACGAGCAGCATGGCGCTGAACGCGACCGGCAAGAACGCCGCGGCGAGCGCGAAGCTCACGGCCAATAGCGCGATGAACAGCGGGAAACCGAAAATGATCGGCAGCGCGCCGCTCGCGAAAGGGCGCTTGGCTTTGGTCGCGTGAATGCGATCAGCCTCGAGATCGAGCAGATCATTGAACACGTAGCCAGCAGAAGCGCACGCCGAGAACGTGGCCGCCGCGAGCGCGCCGCGCGCGAACGTCGGAAAAATCGCGACGTGACTGGCCAACAAACAGGGCAGCAAGACCAGGGCATTTTTCGCCCATTGGTGGGGGCGCAGCTCTTTCACCAGCGCCAAGAGAATGCTCGGGCGACGTGACAGGACCGTCACCTGTTGCATGCGCCTGGCAGCTTGTGCCGTGCTCGGCGACGCGCCCACGACGAAGCCACGCGCAGCAACCTCGAGGATCGGCAGGTCCACGTGCGATTGGCCGATGAAGTCGAACCCGTCCGGGTAGGCCAGCTGCAGCGCCTCGCGCAGGTTGGCCGCGCTGGACTTGCTCTTGCCGTTGCCCGTGCATACCTCGTCGAACACGCCGAGGTACTCCGCGACCTCTTCGGCGGTCTGTGCTTCGCTGGCCGTGGTCAAGATCACGCGCCGGCCATTTTCGCGGCTTTCCTTCAGCGCTTGGATCAGCGGCGCGCGATACGGCAGGCTCGTCGCGTCGAGCTGCGTCATCGAGGCCAGGCGCGCCCGCAGCTGATCACGGCCGCCCAAGATCCAGAAAGGCAGTGCGAACGTCGCCCAGGGCCGACGCCGGAAGAGCAAGGCCATGCGTTCCGACAGAACTCGAGTCGTGATGACTGTCCCGTCGAACGCAACGCAAAGCGGGCGCGTACTGGTCGCGACCGATTCGCGCAACGCGTCGTCGAGGGAGAGTTCCGGTGGCATTTCGCGGGCTATATAACTACTAGCCGACGAAAGCGAAACAATTGCCGAAAGCCGCCGCCCCCCAAACCGCGCGGCGTCGCTGCATCGATCCGGCGTCGCCCGCGATTTCCCGGCAATCCAGCAAAAACCGGCTCAGCCGGCTTCGTCCTCGACCTCTTGCTCCTGCTCTTCGGAGTCCAAGCGATCGGGCCGCTCACTGCGCTCGGGGCCTCGACCCTTGTTGTCTTCGAGCTCCGGCGCGCGCAGCTTGTAGCCCGAGCCACGCAGCGTCTCGAGCGGCAGCGCGTCACCGAGCTTGGCACGCAGACGGCGAACGTGGATGTCGACGGTGCGCGGCCCGCCCTCGTAGCGGTTGCCCCACACCCGCGCCAACAGGTGCTCGCGAGACAGCACCTTGCCACGGCGCTCGCACAAGTAGGCGAGCAGCGCGAACTCCTTGGCAGTGAGTGAGATGGGGCGACCGTCGACGTACACTTCATGGCCGGCTTTGTCGACCACGATGCCCGCGACCTTGTGTCGCTCTTCGGTCGCGAACTCGCTGCGACGCCATTCCAGCGCGCGGATGCGACCGTACAGCTCTTCGGGCACATAGGGGTGTAGGCAGAAGTCGTCGAAGCCGCTCGACGGGTCGATGCGAGCGATCTGCCCGACGGTCACGGCGATCAACGCGCCCACGTTATCGAAGTACGGTTCCTTTCGCACGGCGCGCAGCGCCGCGACGGCCAGATCGGGGCGATCCAACGCCTCGAAAACCAGGGCTCGGGGACGGATTTCGAGCTCGTCGTCATCGTCACCGATGAGTTCGACGGGGTCGTCCCACAGGTCGAGGGTGCGTACCGTCGCGCCGAGCTGCCTCAGCGTCGACGACGCACCCTCCTCCCTTTCGAGCATTGGGCCATGCCCAATGACCGCCACGAAGCTTTTCGCTCGACTAGAGGCAAACTCAGGAGATTTCGGTGCCACCAACGGTTATCCGCGCAATCTTGATGGTTGGGCAGCCCACACCGACGGGAACGCTCTGGCCGTCCTTGCCACAGGTCCAAATTCCGTCGGAGATGGCCACGTCATTTCCGAGCATTGTTACATCGCGCAATGTTTCCGGACCGTTACCAATCAGATTCACGCCTTTCAAGGGTGCAGTTAGTTTTCCGTCCTCGACCAGGTAGCTCTCGGTCAGTGAAAAGACGAAGTCTCCGTTCGAGATGTCGACCTGACCGCCGCCGAACGTTTTCGCGTAAATGCCGCGTTTTACGCTGGCCAGCATCTCTTCCGGGTCATGCGGCCCAGCCAGCAGCACGGTGTTGGTCATGCGTGGCATGGGGGCACAAGCGAAGCTTTCGCGCCGGCCATTGCCCGTGAAACCTACCCCGAAATGTTTGGCTGAAAGCCGGTCCTGGAGGTAGCCCCGCAGAACTCCATTTTCAATCAGGACACTCTTCTTCGGCTCGATTCCTTCGTCGTCGACGTTGATGGAGCCCCGGCTTTGAAGGAAGGTCGGATCGTCGACCACGGTGCACAGCTCGCTGGCGACCGATTTGCCCACCTGCCCGGTGTAGTTGCTGGTGCCCTTGCGGTTGAAGTCCGCTTCCAGCCCGTGACCGACCGCTTCGTGGAGCAGGATCCCGCTGTCTCCAGGGGCCAAAATCACCTCCATTTGGCCCGCGGGCGCCGGGCGCGCGTCGAGTAGAATCAGCGCCTGTTTGGCGGCTTGTTCGGCGTGCCATTCCGGCGATAGACCGTCGAAATAGCCCAAGGTCATGCGCCCACCGCCGCCGCTGCGGCCGGATTCTCGTCGGCCGTCGCGCTCGGCGATGGCGCGCACCCCGAAGCGCAGCAAGGGCTGCACGTCGTGCACCAGGCGGCCGTCGCTGGTGGCAATCAGGATCTCTCGCACCTCTTCCGCAAAGGACGCTTCGGCCTTGATGATGCGGGGGTCGTGAGCCAGCGCCGCACGGCTCGCGCGCTCCAAGAGTGAACGCTTGTCCGTACCGGGCAGGTCGATGGAGATCCGGTCGAGCTCGTAGCGAGAAGGGATGGCGATCCGCTCGATGGCGAGCGGCGCGATCGTCCGGCCGCCTTGGGCGATACGCGCGGCGGTTTCAGCGGCGCGCTTCATCGCTTCCCAACTCAAGTCTTCGACGTGGGCGTAGCCGGTGGCATCACCTTTTTGGACGCGCACCCCGAGCCCCATGCTCACGCTGCGCGATGCGCTGCGCGTGATGCCTTCTTCGAAGCTGATGCCGCCCGCCGCCTGGTATTCGAAGAACAGGTCCGCGTACTCCCCGCCGTGACTGAGCGCGATCGTCAGCAACTTGCGGGCGAGCTCGGCATCGATGGCGTTCTCACCGCCGGGACGGAACGGAGCTTGATAGGAAACGCTTTGAGTCATGATTTCCGCCGGGCAAGAGTGCGCATCGACCCATCATGAGGCGCACCGCCAGGCCTTGCAAGCACCGCCCTCGGCGCCACGACCCCACCTGCAAAACGCCCTAGTCAGCGCTGAAATGGCCGCTCCCGAGAGTGGGCGCCCGCAATCCAGCAACGCACCTCACAGCCCGCGTTGTTGCCGACGCAGCACGCTCCCACGGACGCTGCGCGCGTGTGAACGGCTTCCAAGAGGGTCGCCAAGATCGCCAAGGGGGGCAAGATCGCCAAGAGCCCGGAGCGGCCTTTCAGACACAGCACCACACCGCGGAAAGCACTGGAAGTTTGGGGGTTCACCCAGTGCATCCGATTTCGAAATTGTGGGGGTGCGGTCTCGTCGCGCCCCATCGTGCTTCGTGCACCAATGCCGTTCGGCTACTAGGCGACGGCAGATTTGATCGCGCTTTCGCTACGGCGAGAGCGGCAACCAGTCCGCGCGCGAAAAGGCTCGGTTCGAATTCGAACCGCCGAGATTTCTGTGAACGACGGGCACAGGGAGGCTGTGCAACCGTGCGAACCCCAAAACTCTCTTCCTCCCTTGGCGATCTTGGCCCCTTGGCGATCTTGGCAGCCCTCTGGGAGCCGCACCGAGCCGTCACTCATGTCACTCACAGCGGAAGCCGTAGAAAGGGTGCTAGCGCTCGCGTAGGACGATGATACCTTGCGCGCCGTGCACCCACTTCACGACATCTTGGTACCCGAGAGCCTCGAAGACTTCATCCCGGCCGTGATCGAGATCCCTCAGGGCTCGAAGCTCAAGTACGAGCTGGACAAGCGAACCGGGCTCTTGATGCTCGACCGCGTGCTGTATTCCTCGGTCCATTATCCGGCCAACTACGGCTTCGTCCCGCAATCGCACGCGGACGACGGCGACCCGCTCGATATCTTGGTGTTGATGCAGGAGCCCGTGGTTCCATTGACCCTGGTCCGCGCTCGTCCGATCGGCGGCTTTTCGATGACCGACGACAAGGGCATCGACGACAAAATCATCGCCGTCGCGGTCGACGACCCGGCTTTCGTGCACCTGCACGACGTCCACGAAATGCCGCACCACATCACCATGGAGATTCAGCGCTTTTTCGAAGATTACAAAGCGCTGGAGAACAAGATGAGCGTGGTCGAAGGCATGTACGGCCGCGGCCGCGCGCTGGAGGTCGTGCGAGAAGCGCTCGCGGCGTATCGTTCGGCGAGCGCCTGGAGCAAGGGCTGAACCGAGCGCCTAATTTCTGCTAAGTTCGCGCCCCCCGATGCGCGACGAACAGCCAGACGAAAAGCACCTCGCAGAGCAGGCAGAAAAGCAGGACGAAAAGGCAGAGCTGGGCAAGGGCTACGAGCCCGCCGAGGTTGAACCCAAGTGGTACGCCTTTTGGCTCCAGCACGGGGTCTTTGCGGCCAGCGTCGACCCCGCGGACACGCGCAAGCCGTACACGATCACTCTGCCGCCGCCCAACGTCACCGGTTCCTTGCACATGGGGCACGCACTGGGTGACACGATCGAAGACGTGCTCATCCGCCATAAGCGGATGCAGGGCTACAACACGCTCTGGCAACCCGGGATCGACCACGCCGGCATCGCGACGCAGTTGGTCGTCGAGCGCCAGCTGGCGCGCGAGGGCAAGAGCCGACACGACCTCGGTCGCGAAAAGTTCGTCGAGCGAGTCTGGCAGTGGAAAGCCCAGAGCGGCGGGCGCATCGCCGAGCAGATGAAAGTGCTCGGCTGCTCGGCAGATTGGGCGCGCTCCAAATTCACGATGGACCCGGAGCTGCAGCGCGCGGTGCGCGAGGCCTTCGTGCGCTTGCACGGCGAGGGGCTGATCTATCGCGCCACGCGTTTGATCAACTGGTGTACCAGCTGTCGCACCGCGCTCAGCGACGTCGAGGTCGAAAACGAGGAAGCCAACGGCGAATTGTACGAGTTCGCCTACCCGGTGATCGACGCCGATCCCGCGCTCGGAGCCGCGGAGCTCGTGGTCGCCACCACGCGCCCGGAGACCATGCTCGGTGACACCGCGGTGGCGGTTCATCCGGACGATCCGCGCTACAGACATCTGCACGGCAAGAAGCTCAAGCACCCGTTCGTCGACCGTGAGGTGCCGATCATCACCGACGCGATCTTGGTCGACATGACATTCGGTACCGGCGCAGTGAAGGTCACGCCCGGTCACGACTTCAACGACTTTGCCACCGGCAAGCGTCACCACTTGGAAGAGATCAACATCCTGAACCTGGACGGCACGCTCAACGAGCGCGCCGCGCAGTTCCAGGGCTTGAACGTGAAGCAAGCCCGCTCTGCGGTGAAGAAGGCGCTGGCCGAAGCGGGCTTCGAGCGCGGCGCCAAAGCGCACAAATTGCAGCTGCCGCGCTGCACCCGCTCGAGCACCGTGGTCGAACCGCTGATCTCCACGCAGTGGTTCGTGGACATGAAGCCGCTGGCAGAGCCTGCGCTCGCAGCCGTGCGCGACAAGCGCACCGAGATCATCCCGACGGAGTGGGAGAAGACCTACGAGCACTTCCTGAACAACATTCAGGATTGGTGCATCTCGCGTCAGCTCTGGTGGGGCCACCAGATCCCGGCCTTTCACTGCGCAGATTGCGGGCACATCACCGTCACGCGCGAGGACAAGCCGAGCGCGTGCCAGAAGTGCGGCAAGTCGAACCTGACACAAGATCCGGACGTGCTCGACACCTGGTTCAGCAGCGGGTTGTGGCCTTTCTCGACCTTGGGCTGGCCCGACCAGACGCCCGAGCTCGCGCGCTTCTACCCGACCAGCGACATGGAGACGGGCTACGACATCCTGTTCTTTTGGGTCGCGCGCATGATGATGATGGGCCTGCACTTCATGGGCGAGGTTCCGTTTCGACGCGTGCTGCTGCACGGCATGGTGGTCGACGAGACCGGCGACAAGATGGGCAAGCTCAAGGGCAACACGCTCGATCCGCTGGACCTGATTTACGGCGCGGATTTTTCGGCCATCGTGCAAAAGACGATGCCGGATGCCCCGGTCGACGAAGCGCTGGCCAAGTTCCGCAAGGCCTATCCTTCGTCGGCCCAGATGGGTAAGGGCTTTTCGCCGAGCGGCGCGGACGCTTTGCGCTTCACCTTGTGCAGCTATTCACCGCAGGCCAAGCGCATCGCGCTGTCACCCGCGCGCGTCGACGGCTATCGCAAGTTCTGCAACAAGATCTACAACGCCACGCGCTTCTCCCTCACCTACCTGGAGGGTGAGAGCGTGACCGCCGACGGCGCCGTGCCGAAGCCGAAGCTGCTGGTCAATCGCTGGATCTTGTCGCGGCTCGGCGCGGCCGTCGCCGCCAGCACCGTGGGCATCGAGTCATACCGGCTCGACGACGGCTCGAGCGCGCTCTATCACTTCTTCTGGGACGAGTTTTGCGCTTGGTTCGTCGAGATGACCAAGCCCGTGTTTCTGCACGGAAGCGAGTCGGAAAAGGCCGAAACGCGCCAGGTCCTTTCGCACACTCTGGAAGCCGCGCTGCGCGCCCTGCACCCGTACGCGCCGTTCATCACCGAAGATCTGTGGCAGCGCATTCCGCGGCCTGCTTCACGCCCAGTGTCGATCGCGCTCGCGCCCTATCCCACGGCCGCCGACGGCCTTGCCGACGCGGCGGCGGAGCGCGACATGAACACGCTCATGGCCGTGATCGGCGCCGCGCGCGCCGTGCGCAGTGAGCACGAGATCAAGCCCGGCGACGCGATCAAGGTCGAGCTCCGCACGCGCGACGCGGCGCTGCGCCCGTTGCTCGAAGAACAAAGTCGTTTCATCACCTTCCTGGTTCGCACCGACGGCGCACCGGCGGTGCTGGCTGCCGGTGGGGAACGCCCGCAGGGCGCGGTGCTCACCGTTGCCGGGGAAGTCGACGTGTTGGTGCATCTACGCGGCTTGGTCGATCCCGCGCACGAGAAACAGCGCGTCGAGCGCAAACTGAAGAAGATCCAGAAAGATCTGGAAGTGATGGGCAAGCGGCTGACGAACGAGAAGTTCCTCAAAAATGCCCCGCCCGAGGTCGTCGAGGAAGCCAACCAGCAGAAGCAGGCGCTCGAGCGCGAGCAAGTGAGCCTGACCCACAGCCTGAAGTGGGTCGATGAGCTGAAGCTCTGAGCGTGTCAGTCAGCGCGGCGCGGTCACACCGCGCCGCGGGCGTCTTTGCGCCGCGGGCCGACTGCAGTAGGCTCGACGCGACATGCTGAGGGGAGCGAGCACGACTGAGCGGCGTACGAACCTGGGGCTGTTGGTGTTTTGGCTGTGGGGCTGTCAGGCGCCACGGTTGCCAACGCCGGCAAGCCGGCAGCCGAGTGACGTCGCTCCTCCCAGCGCGATGCCCGTGTCGAGCACGAGCGCGCCGCCGCCAGCAGCGAGCGCACCGCCGCCCGCGGCGACCGAGGTGCGGGCGGAAGCGCCCAGCCAGGTCGCCGCGCGTGCGCCCGCGGAGCCGCCGACCGTCGAAGCCACTTGGATCATTCTCGGAGAAAGCTTCGGCTGCGCGCGGGTTGCGTCCGGGCACGTCGCGTCGGTGTACCGTCCAGATAACTTCGAGACGGGGGGCGGCGGGACCTTTCGTCGCTTGATCGAGGAGCGTTCCAATGTTCAATGCTGGGATTTGCCGCGTGCGCGCGTCGTCGGGCCGATAAAAGCCTGGCGAGCCCCTTGGCTCGACGGCAAAAGCGGGTTGATCGCCGGCCCCGATCGCGTGTGCGAGTACGACGACCCCAAGCTCACGCTCCGCTGCTGGGCAGCGCCCAAGCGTGGCGCGCTGAGCGGTGAAGAGCTGCCGGCCAATTGGCAATGGCAGAACCCCAACCACACCGAGTGGGGCGACATATACACGCGCTCCGACCGCTTGGGGTCGCTGGCGCTGGGCGGCTCATTTTCCTGCCTGAAGGCAACCAAGCACGGCGTCTGGTGCTTGGGCGACAATCAGTTCGGCCAACTCGGCGGCTCGCTGCCCATCCCTCCACCCGACGCCGAAGACGACAATCCCGCCTTCGTGCAGCACATTTGGCCTGCCGAGCAACTCGCGGCGGGCACTTGGCATGCGTGCGCGCTGGCAGCCCCGGACGGCCTTGCCGACGGCGCGCACGTCGCCTGCTGGGGCCGTGGCGACCATGGGCAACTCGGCGCCCCAGCCCCCGACCGATGCATCATCGACGGCGTGCCAGTCGCTTGCGCCAAATCGGCCCAAATGGGCGTCTTTCTCCAGGAGGCGATCGCCAATGTGCTGGTCGGAGATCTGTTCACCTGCGTGTCGAGCCCCGAGGGCATGAAGTGTTGGGGCGCCAACCGCGATGCCTTCTTCGGTGTTCCGGGCTCGTGCCCCGCGGCACTGCGCAAGGCTTGGCCCACGCTTCATGGAAACGTCGCCGCGCCGCGCGCCGCTTGCTCCAAAAAACCCGTGCGCGTGCCCAATCTGCATGAGTTCTTTCAAGGCGTATCGATGAGACCACGCGGCTTTTGCTTCGAAGAGGGTGAGCGCCTGCGCTGCTGGGGCGGCGTGCACCCGCCACGCATGAAGGGCGTTTCGGGAGTCGTGCTCAACCCCGGTCAATACGCCAACGCCTGCGGCCTGCACGAAGGCACAGTCGTGTGTTGGGGTGAAGGTTACTCGGCACAGGCCAGCCCCAACCTGCCGGTAGCGATTGCGTTCGCCGCGCCGACCCCCGAACCCTAATTACCCTGATGGGTTGGATCACGCGCCCGTCCCGTCCCGGCTCAGGGAGAAATCCACCCTTTCCGGCCCGCGTGGCCGGCGCTCCGCAAAGTCAGTCTGCCGTGAACTTCGGCAAACCGATGCTCAGCACGCTCGGGTCGAAAATGATCAGCGGCTCGAGCCCGTTTTCGATGGTGAAGCGGAACCCAGCCTCGAACAGAGCGCTGGGTAACGCGCCGTGCAGGAGCACCGAGCTTGCCTGCGGGCCGAGGCGCGCGTCGAGCGCGCGCCGCGATTGGCGGCGAAGAGCCTGCACGCCGGGGCAGGCATTGAGCTTCTTCTTCGCGCATTCGGCTTCACGCGCGCGCGCGTCGAACTCACGGGTCCAAAGCTCGAACCAAAGTGACGCGCTTTGCCCGCGCACGGTCGCCGCGAGGGCTGCGAAGCCTGCGCGCATCTGGGGCAACGCCGAAGCTTGGCTGGAGCGCGCGTCGAGCACCATCTCGTAGCCGCGGATCAGCGCCAAGAAATCGCGCGCGCGGCCGAACTCCTCGGGCAGCTGCGCGGTCGACGCGCCGGATAGAATCTGGGTCGCTTGCTCGAAGCGCTCTCCGTGTGAAAGCGCACCCGCGGCGTCGATCACCGCGCGCAACGCCAAATCAGGCGGAATATTGTCGCTCAAGAGCTGGCCGGCGACGCGAGACAAGAGCTGATACGAGCGCTCGGACGAATCGAGCAGCGCGCTCGCCTCGCTGACTCCGAGCACCAGCCGCGCGCGCAACAGCGGACTGCCCGAGCCCTCGGCCATGATCGACGAAAGCGCGCTGCGTGCGGCCTCCAGGTGCTCGCGTGAGCCGGTGCTGGCTGCGCACCAGACTTCGAGCGCGGCGCGCGGAACTTGCAGGCTGGGCGCGGTGCTGTCCGCGGGCAACGCCGCCAGCAGGGGCGTGACATCAGTTTGCTGGGCGAGCACTGCGGCCACCGAAAACACGCCGGCCTGCGCAAAGCGGCTCTTGTCCGTGCTCGCGAGACTCAGCGCGCGCGCCGCGAGGGCTCGTGCGTCGACTTCGCTGCGCAAGCTCGAACCGCTCAGGTTGGGGCTCGAGCTCGGGGAAGAGGGCGCCTGAAGCGTCGAAAGAAACAGCTCCAGCCCGGCGATCTTGGGCCAAATCAGGGCAATTTTTGCGAGCTCTGCCTGGAGCAGCGATAGCCTCGCTGCACTCTCTTGGCCGCGCAGGGCGCCCTGGCTGAGGTCCGCCGCGGCGTCGTGCATCCAGGGGATGATGTGCGCGAGCGCGGTATACACCTCGATGGCTTCATCGTCGCGCCCGCCGCCGGCCTGAAAGGCCGCTTCCAGCAAGGCGCGAGCCTGTTTGGCGCCGTCGCTGCTGCGAAAAGCGACCGCGCACAGCGCGGCCCCCCCGACATCCGGAGGCAAACCGGGACAGGACGGATTTTCGATCCAGGTCTCCGCGAGCGCTGCGGCCAGATCGAGACGCGCGTGCGCGGGTGCAATCTCCGGCTCGAGCAGGGCGCGCGCTCGTTCGCTGCGGCCGAGGCGCAACCAGGCCCGGGCGCGCGACAACCGGGTCGCAACGTCCACGGCGTCGCCCTTTTCGGTCGCGGTTCGCGCGGCGTCGATCATGCGTTGCGTGTCGGCGAGTGACGCACCCTGGGGCGGCCGACGCGCATCGGCCTGAGCCTCGGTGAGCAGCTGCGCGGCCCGCGCAGGCTCACCGGATCGCGCCAACTCAGCGGCAAACTCCAGGCGATTTTCCAGGTTCGGCTCGAGGTTCAGCAGCAACTCGCGCGCGCCGAGCACGAGATCGCGTCGAGCCACGGTGAGCGCTGCGCGCGCCACCAAACGGCTCGCCAACGCCGTGCCCTTGCCGGGTAGCGCGACGTCAGCCGCGCGATCACGCAAGAAGTCGAACGCGGCGCGGGTCGCAAGTTCACGCACGATGGCGACGCGCGCCGCATCGGGCGTGCTCGCTGCACGGTCTGGCTCGACACTCGCGAGACCCGAAAGCTCGTCGCTACCGGCAGAGGTCGTGGCCAGCGCATACAGCGCGCGCGGTGATCTTCCGCCCGCGATCAGGTGCAAGAGCGGCAAGCTCTCGACCAAAGGTCCGTCGTCACTCTGGACCGCGAGCTTGCGCTGCGCGTCCAGAGCGTCGAAGCGCTCTTGCAAGCGGCTGCGCGCGCTCGCCGGCAAGGCAGACAGCACGGGTGCCGGGCGCGGAATCGAGCGCAACGCTCGAGCCAAGCGCTCGCCGGGCGCGGGCGCGGGCGCGACCTTTTCGGGAACGGGCTGCGTTTGCCCGGGGTGCGCGGGACTCGGCGCTGCCGGGGCAGGCGCGCAAGCGTGCAACAACGGCCCGACGAGGAGCAGAAAGGCCGCGAACGAGCGACGCATCAGAACCTGAACTGCCCGAGGAAGCTCAGCTCACGCCAGTCGAGCCGACTATCCCCGTACAACGGATCGTGGGCACCGATGGCGTTCGGGAACCTCAGCATGGCCCCGATGTGAATGCCGCGCGCGACCGTGAACAGCACTCCACCTTCGATCGGTACCCTGAAATCGTCACCGAAGTTCTTGAACGTCCCCTCGAGCGCGGTGCCCACGAACGGCGCGACCACGGGCGTCGGTTGGAAGTAGACCCAAATCGGCAGGTGTAACTCATCGCCGTTGCCGTCGTTTCGGTGATTGAAACCGAAGTACAGGCTCGGATCGAAGTAGAGCGCCACTCTGCGCGAGAGGTTCGCGCGGCCGAGGATGCCCGCCTGCACGCCCACGAACACGACTGGGCTCAGCTGATGAAGTGGCAGGCCGGCGTGCAAATCGACTTCGAAGTTGTGATCGCCGCCCAGAAAGATCACCGAGCCGAAGCCGACGTCGTTGTACGTGTCACGGAATTTCGGATCCGGCTGGCCGCTATTGATACGCAGACCATGCTCGTGGGTGATGCCGATCATCACCTTGCGGTGCACGCCCCAGAAGAAATTGACCGGGAACTCGACCGGTTCGAACACCGCGTTCCGCGACAGGTTGAAGCGGACCAGGTCTGGACGCGCCGGGCTGCCGGTGATCTCGAAGTCGCCCTTGGGCAGCAAGAAACTTTGGCGCGTCCATTCTTGGGCCTGTGCCGCCCGTGGCGCGAGCGCGAGCGCGAGTGCGAGCGAGACGGCGAATGCGGCGGTCTTGAGTTCGTTCACGCGCGGGACAGGCTACCACTACTCTGTCTCGACCTGGCAAGCTTCAACCAGGGCTGAACATGATCGGATAGCTCACCGTGACGATGCCGGCCTCGGGCGTCGGGAAGGACAAGCCATAGAAGGCGGACACGACGCAGGACACCACGCCACTGTCCGGCAGATCGCTGCCGCCATTCTGCACGTTCGTCACACTGCCCTCTCGGCCGATCACGAAGCGCGCGGTCACGCGACCGGTGAGGTTCGGATTTGCGCGCAGTCCGTTTTCGTAGCACTGGCGAAAGCGGCCGTAGTTTTGGCGCACGATGCGCTGCACGACCTCGGGCGGGAGGTGGCCGCTCACGGTGCTGGACGGCGAGCGCAAGCTGGGCGCGCGCGACACGTGTGCACCGCCGACGCGACCGCTACCGCGACCGAAACCGGTGCAAGGGCCGCTCTTGCAATCGCCCGAGCCGGGCAAACCGAGACTGTCGCCTACGCCATCGATGCCGATGCCGACACCGTGCCCGCCGCCACCGTTGTCGAGGCCAGTCAAGCGCAGACCTCCGAAGCCTCCCGACTCACCCGGTTCGAGGCCGAACATGTTGCCCTCGGCGTCGAAGCCATCGTGACCGAGCGCCGGATCGCGGATGAACGGCGAACCGCCGTCGCTGCTCGTCGACAAGCTCCCGAGCAGCTCGATCATGCCGAAGGTTTTGGCGGATGCGACCATTTGCGCGTGCGACAATTGCACCTCGGGGTGGTCACCGCGGACTGCGGCGCGGCGATTGGTGACCGGCGCGTTCAGCTTACCCATCGCACCTTCACGGCCGGCCGCGGCTTCCGCTGGCTTACCGGGCGCGCTCTCTTGGCTGCCCGCTTCATCGGCGTTCGCTTGCTTTTCCTCGAGCTCGCGCACCGCGCTCGCGTTCAAATATTGCTTCATCAGCACGAGTCGCTCGTTGTCGAGACCTTCGTCGTCGCTCAAACCCAGCGCCGGCATCCAAAACGCAAAGCTTGCGATCAGCGCCGCCGCCGCCGTGAAACTGACGCCGAAGGCCGAGAGCACCGAAGGCTCTGCGCTGGCCAGGCCCGCGCGCGGCGTGGTCTGCCCGGCTGGCACATTGGCGATGCAAAACTTCAGTTTGCCGAGCTCGAGCTCCACGACCGTGCCGGCCAAGAGCGCTACGCTCGCAGCCTCACTCGGCTGCGCGTACGGCTCGCTCGCTCGCTTGACGTTCAGGCGGGCCGCTCGCGGGACGAGCACGTGCGGCGTGCCGTTTTGCATCTCGATCAAGCGCGCGCTGCTCTCGCCCAGTTCGTGCGCGGCGAGCTCGAAGTCGACGTGCGCCGCCGCGGCGCTCTCGCCAATGGTGAAGCTTTCACACGGCTGCAGGTGACGCGCGAACAACACGGTCGAGCCCCAAAGTCCCAGCACTTCGACGGTTTCCAGCTCGGCGCGCTCGAACTCCCCCGGTGCCAGCGTGCCTTGCTGGAGCAGCACATGGGTCGGCGCGTCGGGCTCGATTTCACAGCGCGGCTGGGCGGCGCTCACGAAAGCGAACGCGGGTACGGGTTGAGAATGAAATGAGCGATACTCGGGCTGCACGTGTGCCATGAAGGGATCCTCCTGTTGGTTCACGCGAACGAAGCGTGCGAGCCGAGCGAGCGGCCCCTGAAACGGCGGGACCGGCGCGCTCACTCTCCGGCGAAACAGTCGCCGTGGCAGCGTGTCGTTCGGTGTCGCTTAGACCGACAACCCAGCGCCGACAGAAGTTCCAAAAAAAGACGCTCGTGGTGCCAGGCTGCCGGATTCGGCTGCAGCGCCAGCGCCAAAGCGCGATAGCGCGATAGCAACGGCGGTGCAGGCCGAGCCGCGTCGCAGCGTGAACCACAGCGAGTCCTGCTACACCTACACTTCGCCCACAGCGCACGAAAATGCGGCACGAGGACTCCCGTTCCGAGCCCCTGGCTCTACGCCGCGCGAGAAACCGTGTTACGCTTGTACTGAAGGATCGAAGGATTGTCCGAGGAGAAGCCACGAACATCAGACCCGCTCGCGGACGACGTAGACGAGCGCACGGCCATCGTCAGTCTGTCGGAGCTGCGCAGCGCTCCCCGCAGGCAGTCGAAGGATCGACATCTGTTGGTTCGGGTCAGGGGTGCCGAGCTCGGTCGCGTGTCCCGCTTGCCGCCCGAGCCTTTCCGCGTCGGCCGCAGTCAAGAGTGCGAGCTGTGGCTGGGTGATGACGGCGTGAGCCGCAAACACGCCCGTATCGTGCGCGAAACTGCGGGCTACGTGATCGAAGATACGGAGTCGGCCAACGGCACTTTCGTGCAAGGACAGCGTATCTCGCGCCAGCTGCTGCGCGATGGCGACGTGATTCAGTTCGGCCCGACCGCGGTCTTCCGTTACACGATCACGGACGAGAGTCAGGAGGGGCTGCTCCAACAGCTGTACGACGCGAGCGTGACCGATGCGCTGACCGCCGCGCACAACCGCGAACATTTCGACACTCAACTGCGCTCGGAGCTCTCTTATGCCCGGCGCCACAAGGTCGACGTGTCGCTCGCCTTTTTCGACGTCGATCACTTC
>DASSMT010000267.1:0-10475 GCA_035688655.1 Polyangiaceae bacterium
CAGCGGCCGCGCCTGCTCCCGCGGCGCCAGCTGCCCCCAATCAACCCGGCGCGACTCCGCCAGGCGAGTATTACGTCGAACCCGCAGGCGTCGCGGCGCCGCCAGCCCCTGCAGCAGCAGCCGCGGTCCCAGCGCAAGCCCCGCCGGGACCTCCGGGGCCGCCCCCGCCGCCACCGTACGGCATGCCCGTCTACGAACCGCCGCCGCCGGGCTTCTACCCGGGCACTCCGGTAGGGGAACCGCCACCCCCTCCCGAACCGCGACATCTCGCGCCGCGCAGCGCCTTGGTCATTGGCGCGCGTACCGGTTGGTTCATTCCGTTCGGTGATCTCTGGGCGCGGCGAAGTCCCGTGGGCGTGACCGGCGTGCCCTGGACCGCCTACAGCACCTCCGGACCGATGCTGGAGCTGAACGCGGGCGCGCGCCTCTCGCGCTACTACACCTTGTTCGCGCTCTGGGAGCGCGCGTGGCTCGGGGCGGGCAAAGGCGATCCGCTATCGACCACCGTGCTCGGCAAATCGCAGGAGGGCGACACGGACTTCTGGGGCCTCGGCATCCGCGCGTCGACCAATCCCGATCAATTCGGGTTCGTCACCGAGCTTGCGATCGGCTACCGCCGTGCGCGCGCCAAGTTCGAGAACGGTGACGAAGTTCAGTTCACGAACTCGCCGTTCGAAACGCGGCTCGGCCTGGGCGCGGAGCTGCGCTTGAGCCGTGAGTTCTCGCTGTCACCGATGGCCACCATTGGTTTCGGCCAGTTCGGCACGATCGAAAGCGTGTCACACGGGGAAATTCGCGACGAGGCACGCCATGACCAAGCGGACGCACATGCCTGGGCCACATTCACCGTGGGCGGGCATTTCGATCTGTTCGGCAGCAAAGACTGAGCAAAGACCGAAGCGATGCAAGAACTGCTGACGATTGTGCTCGCGACCTCGAACCACGGCAAGCTCACCGAGCTGCGCGCACTGCTTTCGGATTTGCCCGTGCAGTTACGCTCCGCGGCCGAGGTGCTGGGCGAACAACCGAACATCGTCGAAGACGGCGCGACGTTCGAGGACAACTCGCTGATCAAGGCTCGGGCGATCGCCCGAGCCACGCGCACGCTCGCGCTGGCGGATGACAGCGGGCTCGAAGTCGACGCGCTCGGCGGGCGACCCGGCGTGCGTTCGGCGCGCTTCGCCCACGAGCGCGCGACCGACGCCGAGAACAATGCCGCGCTCCTGCGCGAGCTTTCCGACGTACCAGAAGGCGCGCGTGGTGCGCGCTTCCGCTGTGTGTTGACCCTGGTCGATCCCTGGCACGAGTCCGAAGTGCACGTCGCCAAGGGCAGCTGCGAGGGCAGCATCGCGCGCGTCCCGCGCGGCAACGGCGGCTTCGGTTACGATCCGCTGTTCTTGGTCGCCGGTCAGGATGGCAAGGCCATGGCCGAGCTGTCCGAATTGGAAAAGAACCGAATCAGCCATCGCGGCCGCGCCGTCCAGGCGCTGCGTGCGATCTTGCTGCGAATGGTCAACGCACGCCTCGACGAAGCCGAGCGCATCGCAGGCTGAGCTCGTTCGACGCACTGACGAAGCTACGACGCCCTTTTGATGCGCCCATGTGACCGTCCCATGAGACAGCCATGGGACACGCTCCGCGCAGCTCCGCCGAGCCACGCGCAGCCTCTGTAGCGGCGCGCCGAAACAGCCCTGAAATCCGAACGCGCGCGACTTGCTGCAGCGACAGGCACACTGGCTGCATCGCCGCATTCTCGTGGGCTCGCTGGGCGGTGCACTCGAGGGTCGAGTCGCCGTGTTGCGCGCCGATCCACGTGCGGAGGAATCGAGGAATGAAACGGAGCACCTGTCATCTGGGTTTGATTGTCGGCATGGGCGTAGCCCTCACGGCTTGTTCGTCCGCTGACTACGCGGGGGATTCGCAGTCTGAGGCAACGGCGGCGGCCACGGGGCAATTGCGAGCGATCGACGGCTTGAAAGAGTCGGCATTCCCCGGAGCCGACGCGTCCGAGCCGCTGGAGAACAAGATCGTCTCTGGTGAATTCGTCGAAGCCAAGCTGATCAGCGCGGGCATTGCCGACGTCCCACGGGACGCATTTCGCACGGAGTTCGCCGACTACGCCAAGCCCAAAGAGGAAGTGCCGAAGGCCGTCCGCGTGACCATCGACGAGCTGCTCGAAGCGCGCTTGCAGAAGGCCGAGGCGGTCGGCAAGCTCGACGGTGCGACCGAAGTCGTGGTGACCTACAAAGAGACGCTGCGCGTGCCGCGCTTCCCGGAGGCTCTGGAGTCCGAGCCGCGCGATTCGAAGACGAACGCGGCATCGCTATCCACGGCCACGCAGCTCGTGCAAAGCATCGAGCAGAGCCGTGCCGCGGAGCATGCGCGTCACGAGCAAGTGCTGCGGGAGCGCTTCGGGGCCAAGGTCACGGACACGTTCTGGCTGATCAACGGGCTTACGGCCGTGGTTCCACTTTCACAAGTGCGCGCTCTCGCCGCTCAGCCGGACGTCGAGTTCGTGGAAGAGAACTACAAGTCGGTCCCGCCGCCGAGCGGCAATGCCGCCGGCGCTCGTGCCACGCTGAGCACGGATCCGTACTTCAATCTGGGTCAGACGAGCGGCTTCATCGGGCTGCTGGACACCGGCGTGCGGGCCAGCCACACGCTGCTCAGTCGCGTCGACTTCAAGCGTGATTGCGTGAATGGTACGAGCAGCAATTGCACCGTGGGCTCCGGACTCGATCCCAGTGACAATTTCTGGAATCACGGCACCTCGAGCGCTTCGCTGATCAGCGGCAACGCCAATCTGGGCAACGCCAACCGCGGCGTCAGCGGCATCACCGTAGACAGCTGGAAGATCTACAACAATAGCGGCCTGGTCACGGCCGCGGCGGTGCGAGGCTTTCAGGCCGCGGTCGCGGTTTTGGATCGCGTGATCGTAGCCGAGATTCAGGACACCGGGAGCGCCACGGCATCGATCGCCGCGGCCGCCGACGCGGCGTTCAATGCCGGTGCGGTGGTGGTCGCCGCCGCTGGCAACTTCGGTCCCGGCGCCGGCAGCATCCGCTCACCGGGCAATGCGCGTAAAGCGCTCGCGATCGGCGCAGTCGAATTTCCGAGCCTGGCGCTGAAGAGCTTTTCTGGGCGTGGCCCGACCGCAGACGGACGAATCAAGCCAGACCTCACATCGGTCACGGACATCACCGCCGCCAGCAACGTTTCGGACACGGCGCTGCAGACCTTCACCGGCACCAGCTGTGCAACCCCGATCGCCGCCGGCGCCACCGCGCTCGCCCGCAATTTCCTGCGTGGCACGAGCTTTTCGATCAGCCCCGGCTTGGTCAACTCTTTCATGATTGCGAGTGGCCGCTCCGGGTTCTTCAACAACGACGAAGGTGCCGGTCTGATACAACTGCCGACCAACGGCACGCTCAACCTGGGCAATGTGACGGTGAACACCGGAAGCGTCGTCGACATCCCGATAACCCTGAGCGGCTCGGTCAGTGCGCTCGATCTGGCCATCTGGTGGCCGGAGACGTCTGCACTCCACAATGACGTCGACCTTTGGCTGATCGACCCGAGTGGCGCGGCGTTCGCAGCGAGCGTCTCGGTCGGAAGCATCTTCGAGCGGGTGCACGTCAATACCAAAGTGGCCGGCACCTGGACACTCCGGATCAGGTCGTTCAATGTGAGCGCGAGTCAGCCCGTGTTTTGGAGCTTCGTGCGTCGCTTCTGAGCCGAAGCGAGAGAGCCGGCGCGGCAGGGAGCTAGCTGCCGCGCCGCGCCGCAAACCTACGCCGCTGCGGTGCGCTCGCCCAAATGGATCCAAATCCGCGTTCCGCGCGGCTCTTTGGGTTCGAACGCGATGCTGCCGCCGTGGGCTTCGATGATTTGCCGAGTGATGGCCAGGCCGAGTCCGGTGCCGTTGCTCTTCGTCGTGAAAAATGGCTCGAACAAGCGAGCGCGCGTGGCTTCGTCCAGGCCCACCCCTTCGTCTTCCACCACCACGTCCGAGCCGCCGCCCACGCCCGCGCTGACCGAGACGGTCACGCGGCCCCCCCCGGGCATGGCTTCACGCGCGTTGCGCATCAGATTGTACAAGGCCTGTTTGATCTGCGCTTCGTCGACGGCTGCGGGCACCGGGCTAGTGGCGTTGTGGAGCTCCAGCGAGACGCCTTGCTGTTCGAGCTCACGGCGCATGAATTCCGCGGCTTCACCCACGACCTCACGTAGATCTTCCACTTCCAAGCGCTGCGGGCCGCGGCGCGCGAACGACAAGTATTGACCGCTGAGCTCGGTCAGACGCTCCACTTCGCGGCGGATCGCGCGCAAGAGCTCGCGTGACTCCTCGCTGGCGTCGGCCAGGTCGTCTTCCAAGAGCTCGACGTTGAGCGCGATCGACGACAGCGGATTGCGGATTTCGTGCGTGACGTGCGCGGCCATTTTGCCAATCGTGGCCAGGCGCTCGGTGGCGAGCAGCTCGTCGTTGGCGCGCGCGATGGCCGAAACCATGCCTTCGAACGTCGCGGCCAGCTCGCCGATCTCGTCGTTCGAGGCCACGGCCTGGCGCGGCTTCAGATCGCCGCTGGCCACGGCTTTGGCGCGCTCGGTCACTTGCGCGAGCGGCTTGAGCACGCGCCGCGCGTACAGCGCCATCGCCACCCCGACCAAGACCGTCAATGCGGCCAAAGCCACGAGCAAGCGGATGGCCAGGATTTCGCGCGCGCGGGCGCGAGCGAGCAGCAAATCTACGTTGCGCAGCGTGTGTTGTTCCAGCTGATTGAGCCGCTTGCTGCTCTGCGAACCGCGCGTCACGAGCTCGTCGCGCAGCGCTTCGGCGCCGGCGTCGTCTCGGCGCTCGAGCGCGTCGAACAGCCGGTTCACGCGCTCGGCGTCCCCCGCCAGATAGTCCTCGATGCCGCCGATCTCGTCGGACAGCTCGCGCGCGACTGCTCGCGCGCTCGGATCCGTCGAGGTCGCGAAAGCCACGGCGATCGCGGCGCGGACTTCATTGAATGTGCGCGGCCGGCCGATGCGCAGCGCCAAATCGAACCAGATGCGAATGTCGCGCGGATTGCGGGCGGCCGTGGCGTGATTGAGCTGGGTGTTCCAGGTATCTTGCTTGGCCACCAAATCGTGCACGGACAGCGCGAGCGGGAAATAGCCGCTGCGCATGAGTCGAGCTTCTGCCGCTGCATTGCGCTGAGCGACCACGCTCCAGCCCGCGGCGAGCGCGAACGCGATCATGATCAGCGCGTACGACCCGAGCACGCGCGTTGCGACGGTGCGCTTTCGGTCACTCATGCGGGAGATCGAGACTCTGAGCGACGATGCTGGCAATGTCCACGGCGGGTGTGCCCTGCGCGCGGAATCGACGCAGGCTGGACGCGCAGGCGGTGACCAAGGTCCCCGAGCCGGCCCTTTCGTGCGCCGCGAGCCGCGCGTCAGCGATTTTTGCGGAGCTCTCGGGCATCGCAATCGGCAGTAGCCCGCCGCCGCCGGAGCATTCGGCCAACTCCCGCTGCTCCGGGAATTCATCGGGCTCTCTGCCCAGCGCGCGGCCGAGCACGAGGCGCGGCGCCTCGTACTCGCCGAGCCCCCGCCCGAGCGCGCACGGGTCGTGAAAGCGAACCGCGTGGGCCATACCGAAAGCCGGTATTTTGCGCAATTTTTCGGCGTGATTGGCCACCATCCGCACGAACGGCAGCGCGCGCGGCCCGGGCAGCACGAGCGCGCAGCCGGGGTCACCGACCACGAACGTGTGCGCGGAACGGCTCTGCTCCTCGATCTGTGCCCGCGCTTCCTCGTAGCCTGCGCGATCCCCGGCGTGGAGCAGCGGAGCTCCGCAGCAGCCGGCGATCAGCCGCACAGGACCGAGCAGGTACGCCGTGGAGCGCAGCATGGCCCTAGCTTCGCTCGGCGCCTTGCGGAGGTACGCACACCCGATCAAGAGCGCGACCCGCGCGCTCGGGCTCACGGCCTCGCCGGCCTCGCGAGCCAGCTCTTTCAGTGTGGCGTTCGCGCTTGCGACGCGCTGGGCTTGGCGCTGCTCACTTTCGCGAACCGCGTCCGGCGCCAGGCCCGCATCACGGTATTCGGCGCGCGCGCCGTACAGTGTGTCGGCCACCGGGTTCTTGTGTTCGCAAAAGCTCGTGCAGCGATGGCAGCCGCTGCAACCCCAGCCCGTGAGCGCCGTGTCGCGATCCGCGCTCAGGTCACCGCGCGCGCTGAGCCAGGCAACGGACATCTTCGCCCATGGGATCAGCGCTTCGCGCGCCGTCACGTTCGACACGGGACAAGTAGCCCGGCACAGCTTGGGACAATAACCGCAATTTTCGAGCGCTTTCCGAGCGCTTTGCAAGAGCGGCAGGCGCGGCGCTCGGCTCATCTGTCTCCTTTTACCGGCCTCCGTTATCGGACCGGGCTCTTGACCTGAGTCCCCTTGTTGGGGCGAGTCGACTTGCGCCCGTTCGGCCGCTTCCCCACGCTCGATTTGTCTCCGCTCTGCTTGTCCGGGCTGGTGCTCGTCTGCGGCAAGCGCAGCTCGAAGATCGCGCCGGCACTCGAGGAAGTGACCGACACCGTGCCGCCGTGCTCTTCGACGATCTTTTTCACGATCGCCAAGCCGAGGCCGGTGCCGCCCGCTTTGCCCATGGTCACGAACGATTGGAACAGCTGCCCTTCGATCGCCGCCGGGATCCCGGGCCCGGTGTCTTGCACCCAGATCAGCAAGTCTTGCCCCTCCATGCGAGCGCCGATGGTGAGCACGCCCCCAGCTTCACCCATGGCCTCGATGGCATTGCGCGAAAGGTTGTGAATCACGCGCGCGAGGCGGCCTTCGTCGAAGCGAGCGACCAGCTTGGTGTCGACTTGGAACAGCAGCTCGATGGGTTTTCCGTTGATTTCCAGGGTCAATTGCCGGCGCACGTCGGCGAAGAACTTGTTCAGGTACACCTTGCGCACGAACACCGTCTTCTCACCACGCGCAAACTCCAAGACCTCGCGCTGCATGGCCGTGAGCAGATCGAATTGCTTGAGGATCTCCTCCGAGTACTCGGCGCGCACGTGGCGATCGTCGGAATCGGCCATCAGCTGCGTGTAGCCGCTGATCACGCTCATCGGCGATTTGAAGTCGTGAATGACCTGCGACAAGAGCCGGCCGATCGAAGTCAGCCGTTGGCTGCGCTCACGGCTACGGTTGGCGTTGAACAAGCGCACGGCGGTCGACACGTTGGCGCTGACCAAACGCAAGAGCGAAGTGTCCGCATCGTCGAACGTGCCCGCCTCCTCGTGCGAAAAGAGCCCGATCGCGCCGAGCGGAGCGCTCTCGCCTTCCAGCGGCACGGCCAGCACGGAAGTGACCGGGAAGCCGAAGCTGCCCTCCACGTGCGCGGACCAGCGCGGATCGCTGCCGGCCCCGTGCAGCGAGAGAATGTCTTCTTCCGCCATGGCAGCGCCCAGGAAGCCCTCCCGAGATTTCACGCCGATGCGCCGCAGCTCGCTCGGGTTTTGGCTGTCGAACAGGTACTCGACCAGATCTCCGGAGTCCTCTTCACTCAGCAAGAGCGCCGCGCCGCGAGCCTCACAGGCCGCTGCACACTGTCCGAGCACGGCCAGCGCCAGCTCTTCGATGGTGGTGGCTCGGGCGGTGCGCCGCTCCAGCTCGAACAATAGCGACAAATCCTGCAGCTTTCGCTGCAGCTGATCGGTGGCGTCGAGCAACTGCTTGTTCTTTTGAATCAAGGACAAGAACAGGCGAGAGTTGTCGATCGCCACCGCGGCTTGGGTGCTGAGCGCGGACAGAATGGACTCGTCGTCCCCGGTGAACTCTTGACCGGACTTCTTGTTCAAAACCTGAATCACGCCGATGGTCCGACCCAGGTGATTCTTCAGCGGCGCCACCAACATGCTCTTCGTGCGATAGCCGGTGAGCAGATCCCAATCGCGCTCGAACTTCGGATCCGCGTAAGCGTCGCGAATGCGGATCGATTTTCCGGTCTGCGCGACGATGCCCGGGATCCCATGGCCCAGCTTCATGCGAATCGAGCGCACTTGGTCACCCACGACCAGTCGGCTGACGAGCTCCTTCTTGCCCTCGTCCAGCAAATAGAGCGTGGCGCGGTCGGCCTCGACCAGATCGGTCAGCTTGCTCAGGATCAGCTCGAGCAGGTCGTCGAGGTCGAACGTCGTGCCGAGCGCGACACCCACCTCACGCAGCGCCGCCGAGACCCGCCGTTCACGCCGAAGCGCTTCGGTGGGATCCAAAGACGGCCCTTCGGGGGCGTTTTGGGCGGTTTCGCTCCCCGTGTTCACATCCAGGATCGAACCACGATCCCCGTCCCAGATCCATAGACTCCTCCGAGGGCCGGGCCGAGCCCGGTGTCTTGAGTTGGGAATACACGTGGAGTGCCGCGAAATGTGCGGTCAATGCTGCAAAACCGTTTACAATTCGGCCCGGTTTGGATCCGATGCACCAGGCTCTCGGTTACACTATGCAAAACTCGGCGGGTGACCGCATGCGGTCCACGGTCAAACGGCGCCCGAGCAGGCGCGCGGGCAGCGCCGGGAGGAAGAAATGGCCTTGAAGCAGCTTCAGTTGATGGTGCGTGGTCGCGTTCAGGGCGTCTATTTCCGCGCTTCTGCGCAGCGCGAGGCACGGCGACTCGGTCTGACCGGCTGGGTGAAGAATCGCGCCGACGGCTCGGTCGAGATCGTGGCAGAGGGTGAAGAGGTCGCCATCCGCGAGCTCTATGGTTGGGCACAAAAGGGGCCCAGCGCGGCGCGCGTCGATCGCGTCGACACGCGCTGGCGCAGCTTCACTGGTGACTTCCCCGATTTTCGCATCACGGATTGAGCAGCGGGCAGTGCGGCACGCGCGAGCGTGGCTACCGACGTTCGCGCTCGCGCTCGGTTACACCTGGCTCAGTGCGGCGCCGAGTCACGCCGAGGGCGCAGCAAAGCCCAGCCTGCCCGAGCTACCGACGGTTCCGAGCCTGGAAGTCCCGCGCCCGACACCCGCCGATCTGGAAGAGTTGGATGCGCGGCTCGAAAAGCTGTGCTCGAGCGACGAGGCGGTGCGCGACTCCGCGCGCCGCGAGCTGCTGGAAGTTGGGCCGAAGGCCGTTCCTGCGCTTCGTTTCCGGCTCGCGGCCACCGCCGAGGCCACCAAACACGACGACTTGAAGGAGCTACTGCTCAAAATCCGCAAGAAAGCTCGCGACGATGCGCGCGACGAGCAGGCTTCCGAGGGCAAGCGAGGCCAAGTCAAGACGCCCGACTATTTCGCGATGGTCGTCGAACACGCGGAGCCCAAGTCGAAGCTGTGGTGCAGCTTGGCCTCGGTGCTGGCGGAGAGCCGCATGCTGGCGCAGATCGGCACTGTCGAGGCCGTGCGCGGCTTGCTCGACGTGTACGTGCGTTTCGGCGAATTTTTGCGCGTCGATACGCAGTTGCAGCTCGAGGCACTCGGTGATCGCGCCGTGCCTGCGTTGATCGAAGCGCGCCGGCATCCGGCCGAGAAGATCGTCAAGTGGTCGGCGCGCGAGCTGGACGCGCTCGGCAAGGCAATCCCGAGCGAAGCCGTGCAGATGACCGATCTGCAAGTCTTGTCGGACGTGCTGCGCGCCTTCGGCCGCGTGCGCGATCCGGATGCAGCGCGAATCGTCGTCTCGTTCTCCAACAGCGAACGCGCGCAGGTGCGCGAGGCCTCGCGCCAAGCGATCGCCATGTTGGGTGAAGTCGGCGCCTGGCAGCTGCGCGATACGTACGAGACCGTGGTCGGCAAGAAACCCCCGCGGGATTGGAACTGGGAGCGCACCGCACGCGAGCTTTTCGGCGAATTCGACCGCCTACGCTCAGCCGAGGTCGCCAAACTGTACGAAGCCGGTGTCGCCGCGCGCGAGCACGGCGACCTGGAAGGGATGCGTCGAGCGTTCGACCAGGTGCTCACGCGAAGCCCGGATTATCCCAAGCAGAGCGAGCTCGCGAGCGCCTATCTCGACTATGCGCAGAAGAACTCGAGCAAGGCCCCCGAGCAGGCGCTCGCCGCACTTCGCCGCGTCGAACGGCTCGCCAAGGACGGCGAGGCAGCGAAGACCGCAACCAGCCTGCGGCTGACCTTGGAGGCCGAAGCCCTGGCTGACGCCGGGATCGCGGATCGCACGCTGCTCGCGCGCGCCCTCGAAGTCGATCCGAAGAACGCGCGCGCGCGCGAAGGGTTATCGCGCTTCGAGCGGGGCGAAATCAAAGAGGACAATTCCTCCCGCTACTATGGCGCCGGCGCGATTGGCCTGATCGCAGTGGCGGGGATTGCGGTCGTGCTGCTGCGGGGTCGAAACGCCACGGAGACTGACCCAGCGCAACCAAGCCAGGACTCGAAAGGCGCCGCGACCAGAGCGGGTGCGGAAGCCAGCGCCGCGGCCGAAACCGTAGCCGGCACCGCGACCGAAGCCACGGCCGGGGCCGAAGCCGCGACCCAT
>DASSMT010000274.1:0-32787 GCA_035688655.1 Polyangiaceae bacterium
CCCAGCCCGCTTCGTTGAAGGTGCCGCCGAAGCCGTCCCAACGCTGCTTCACCGAGCTGTCGTCTGCAGTCACGTCTGCGGTGCCGCTCGTGACCGGAGTCAGCGTCCCAGTCTTGAAGAACGCGCCATCCGCCGTAGTCACCAGGTCGGGAAGATTGACCGAGACCGAACTGCCGCCCGCCGACGAGCCGCCAGCTTGACCCGTGGCACCGGCGGAGGAGCCTCCGCCGGCCGAAGTCCCAGCCGTCGATCCGCTGTTCCCGCCTGCGCTCCCGGTGTTCCCGCCCGTGCTCCCGTTGCTCCCGCCGCTCCCGTTGCTGTCACCCGCGCTGTTGCCAGAGCTGGTCCCAGCCGTGTTGCCCGAGCTGGTGCCCGCGCTGTTCCCGGAGCTGGTGCCCGCGCTGTTCCCAGAGCTCGAGCCTGCGTGTGCGCCGCCCGTGACGCCCGAACCCGCCTGCCCCTGCGTCTGCGAGCTCGGCGGTGTCGAAGAGCTACAAGCTGCAAAGAAGAACGCGAGCCCAATACTGAAAGTGGCGTGGCGAGATCTCGTCATTTGGAAAGATCCTTTGGCTCATTTTTCATGGCTCGGCAATGGCACCCTCGAGCACGCGAGTGCGGATTTCACGGTTGAATCTGTGTTGCAGAATTCCTTCTCGAGTCACGCAATGGTTCGCGCACTCGCAGGCCGAGGTGCAGACACAGTCGAAGATTTCAGGAGAGTGCCGGCGACCGCGATGTCGTTATCGCACCTCGACAGCGCTCGGTATCTTCGCGCGCATGAACTCGAAGAACCACTCGTGGCTGCCCCCTGCAACGAGGAGCATCTGGCTGCTCGGCGCGCTCGCTCTTTGCGCGAACGTCGCTTGCTCCGGCACGGACTCGAACGGTGGTGCGAGCAGCGGCGGCGGCGGCACGACGTCGACACCAGGCGGAAGCGCGGGCAAGGGCGGTTCGGCGACGGGCGGCAGTCCCACCGTGAGCGCGGCCGGCAGCGCAGGCAGCGTGACGAGCGTTGCTGGCTCGGGCGGCGCGCCCGGGGGCGTCGCGGGCAGCATCGCGACCGGCGGCACTGGCGGCGCCGCGGGCGGAGCCGTGGGCCAAGCCGGCTCGCCAGGCAAAGCGGCCGGAGGTAGCGGTGGGACGAGCGCGGGTGGCAGCGGCGGGGCGACGGCGGGCGCGAGCGCCGGCGGAGGCTCGAGCGGCGGTGCCACTGGCTTCGACCCGTGTCCAGCCACCGGCGATTGTAAGGTGTTGCCGCTCGGCGATTCGATCACCTTCGGCACGCCGACCAACAATGGCGGCTACCGCGTCGAGCTCTTCACCAAAGCCGTGGGCGACAACTTGCACATCACCTTCGTGGGCAGCCAATCGAATGGCCCAGCGATGGTGGCCGGCAAGCCGTTCCCCAAAGGCAACGAGGGCTATCCGGGCATCACGACCGCAAACCTCGACTCGCAGCACGTGAAGGGCACGGCGCTCAAAGACATGCCGAACATCATCTTGCTGCACATTGGAACCAACAACGTGAGCCAGGCGAACGCCGCCTCCGATCTGGAAAAGATCATCGACGACCTCGTGTCTGCGGCGCCCAATTCACTGCTCGCCGTCGCCTCGATCATTCCCTTGCCGAACTCATCGTCGGCCGTCGACAAGTACAACGCGGGCATCCCCGCACTCGTGCAGAAGAAGGCGACCGCCGGCAAGCACGTGATCTTCGTCGATCAGTTCAAGGACTTCCCGACCTCGGAGTTGACCGACGGCGTCCATCCCACTGACGACAAGGGTTATCCGCGGATGGGCGACAAGTGGTACGCGGCGATCAAGCCGTACCTGCACTGAACGCAGCTCAGCTCGACAGCGCGGCGGTCAATTCATGACGCACTGCTTTTGCATGAACGCAAAGGTAGCGGCCGCCGCTGCTTTCGCTCCGGCATCGGTAAAGACCAAGCCGTCGCTGCCGACGTACTCGGGATGGCCCGAGAACACCGGCCGCAAATCCAGCCAATGACAGGGAACCTCGCTGCGCCCGCACACGTTTTGCAGCAACGGGCGCAGTAGGTCGATGCCATCCTTCAGCGTTGGATTGTCGACCGGGTCGCCATAAAAAAACCAGACGACGTGCTCGACGCCATCCTTGGCAAAGCGCGCGAGCAACTGTTGGGCTCCGGCGACCGCGGCATGTGCGGCAGGGCAATCGGGAGTCAGCATGCCGGCGCATTGTCCCGTCAGCACGTCGGTCGCGCCACCATCCATGATGATCACGCGCGCCGGACCGTCGGCTCGGGCAGTGTTGTATTGATTGTCGAAGCTGAGCTGGCCGGTCGCGAGCAGCGAGCTCACGGCCATCGCTTGATCTCGAAAGTGTTGGCCTGAGCTCAAGATTCCGGCGTTCACCGCTGCCTGCTCGAGCTGCGGCGTGTAGATGCTCAGCTCGATCAGCACATCGCCCAAAATCAACACGTCGGCCGGGGCGAGGTTGGTGGGCATACAGGACACCGTCGTCGGCTCGATGCGCGGGCTGTGCTGACGGCAGTAGCCGAAGTCACACACGCGGTCCGCGCCGAGCTTGCTGCAGTCCCCATCCGTGAGGCAGGGCGCGTCGCACATCGCGCCGAGCTCCGCCTGGCCGCAGCGTTGCGCCGCCACGCGCGGGCCGAGCGGCGAGCAACTCGCGACGCCGGACCACGAAGCGCAGTCGGCCTCGCGCGTGCAGGCCTTGGTGCACACGCCGCAGATGCACTGCATTCCGTCGCTGCAGCTGGCCTCGCAGCTCTGCAAGAAGTGCGTCTCGCTGCCGCCACCTTCGGTCGTGCTGGGAGTGCTGCAAGAAAAGATCAACCACGCGCCGACCAGAAGCGGTGCCAGGGCTCGGACCTTGCTCGAGATCCATTCAAGATTCATCCGATTCATCCTCGCCGCGTTCTATCGAGCACTGCCCCACGTACATCGAGACTTGCGTGTGCCGTTCGGGCGTGGGGTGGTCGTCGTTGTAACGCTCTACCTTGTCTCGCAGGGCGCTCAATTGCGAGCGCAGCGAGCGCAATGTGGCAAACGCTTCTTCCTCGTGTGGGTGCCCGGGCCACACCTCGAGCGTGTAGGTACTTCCACCCACTCGGTCGGCCAACGCCGGACTATTGCGATCGATGCGCAGGCGACTGGTGACGGTGTTCACCACGGCTTTGAAATGATCGAACACGGCAGCTTCCCAGCCCACGGCGGAGCCCAGTGGCAGCACCAAGGTGCGCGCGGTGTAGGGTCCGTCGGGCGTTGCTTGCTCCACGCGGCCCATCTCCAGCAGCCGTGCGAGCGCGGGTCCGAGCGCCTCTGGGTCGACTTGCGTCTTCTGCAACTCGCTCAGCGTGCACGGACCTTCGCGATAGATGAGCGCCCACAGCAGCTCGTCCAAACCGTCGTTCGAATGCGCCTGACGCAGACGCACCAGCGCGTCCTCCGGTGTGACACGATAGCTGAGCCGCGTTCCGGTACCGCTCACCGTGATCAGACCGCTCTCGCACAGGTCGTGCAAGACACCTCGCACTTGGCTCTCGTCGTCGCTGGCGAACTGCACGAGGACCTGTGCACGCGTGACACTCTCCGAACGCTGCACGTAGTCGAGCACGGCCACCCAAAGCGAACGCCCGCGATCCGTCGAGCTCTCCAGGAAACGCTGAATTTTGCGCTGGTAGGTGCGGAGGCCGAGACCGAACATGTCGGCGCTCACCTTGCGACCGACGCCCTGACGCTCGAGCTCGTTCACCAGGTCCAAGAAGACCTGGTTTGCGACTTGTGCCAGCGGGGCCCGAGTACCACCAGACGTTGCCAGTTGTGCGATCAAGATCGTGGTCTGGCGAACGATGGCCTCGATCAGCAACTCGATCGTCATACTTCGCTCGGGAAACGCGGGCAGGGCATGTTAGTAGCGATCCTTGCCCAACGGGGGGCGACAAGTTTGCCATACCCTCGTAACAACCCGATATTACATGGGTTCTCGGAGGACCCCCGGCGTGCTGCCCTGCCTGCGGGCGGCGCGTCCTCGACGGCTGCTGAGAGTGGCATTTTTCGTGAAAGCTGTCCTCGCCAGCTCGACATCGAGCGCGAGCCATCACTGCTGTTTCTGGATGGGACGTTAATCACGAGTTTAAGACTCTGAGCATTGGCGTGAATCGAAGAGCGAGAACGAAGCACAGGATCGTGCGCGAGCAATCGAGTGTCGCAAATGTCTCGTGTGAGAGCTGCGCGGAGTTGTTACCGCTGAACGGCACTCTGACGCTGTCAGCGGTCGCGGTCTCGATTGACTCGAGAGCGCGAACGACGCTGCGGAACTCGATGCTTGCACGGCGCGCTCGACCATTGCAGCTTTCGGGCAGATGCAACCCGCGTTGCCTGTTGGCTCACGACCGAGAAGAGTGACTGTCCTGATGCGTCCGCTATTTGCGCGCTGGCCTTTGGGAGCGCTGTTGAGTGTCGGCGTCTGTCTCGCGAACGCCGTCGCTTGCGGCAACGGCGCACAATCGAGTGCCAACGCGGACGGCGGCAAGGCGCCCAGCGCAATGGCCGGCAGCGCGCCAGCCAGCGCTGGCTCGAACGCCGCCGGTGGCAGCGCTCCAGTGAGCGCCGGCGGAACGAGCACGGCGAGCGGCGGCTCGAACGTCTCGGCTGAAGGCGGTAAGTCCAGCGGCAACGCGGGCGAAGGAACGAACCCTTCGGGGGGCACGGGCGCCGGCACCGCGGGCGCGATCAACGCCGTCGGCGGCAGCGCTGGCAACGCCGCTGCGGGTACCGGAAGCGTCACACCGCCGAGCTGCGCAATGAGCGGCCCCGGGCGTACCACTTGCGGCGCCAACAAGGATGAAAGCTGCTGCACGAGCTTGCCGGTCAGCGGCGGCATGTACTCTCGGACCTATACCAACTCGGGTAGCGGTGCGATGGGCAAGGCCGATCCCGCAACGCTCAGCACGTTCCGCTTGGACAAGTACGAAACCACCGTGGCGCGCTTCCGCGAGTACGTGAAGTACTTGGAAAACGGCGGCTCCCCGCCCGCAGCTGGGAGCGGCAAACACACGCATCTGAACGAGGGCAAAGGCCTGGCTGATAGCGGCAAATCCGGCTCGTTCGAGTCGGGCTGGGACGCGAGCTGGAGCGGCAAAATCCCGAGCGGCGCAGGAGCTACGGCCAAATGGAAGACCAATATCGCGACCGGCGGCTGCAAGAACTACGGCACGTGGACCGACCAGCCTGGAAACAACGACCTGCTGCCGATCACGTGCACGAGCTGGTATGAGTCGTACGCCTTCTGCATTTGGGATGGCGGCTTTCTACCGAGCGAAGCCGAGTGGAAGTACGCCGCCGCCGGCGGCGACGAACAGCGTGAGTATCCGTGGGGCACGACCGCACCGGGCTCGAACAACGAGTACGCGATTTACGACTGCTGCTACCCGAACGGCAAATGCAGCGCGACGAGCGGCAGCGACACTTGTACGGGCCTGGTCAACGTGGCGCCGGTGGGCTTCGCCAGTAAGGGAGTCGGGAAATTCGGGCAGCTCGATCTCATCGGCAGCGTGTGGGAATGGAACTTGGACAAGTTCGCCAACTACGTGAGTCCGTGCACGGACTGCGCGTACCTCACCGGCAGCACCACGAATCGCGTGTTGCCCGGCGCCGGCTTTCACTCGGGCACGAGCCTCGGCAACACGATCCTGTACTCCTACAACCGGACCTCGGTCTCCTACGACGCCGAGACCTATCGCGGCGATTACGCGGTGGGCTTGCGCTGCGCACGCTCGCCCTGAGCTGCAAATACCGCCAAAATCTGGAGCCCGCGGGCCCCGCTCAGGTGATGATGATCGGCTGCCCGCGGGTCACGACCAGCGTGTGTTCGAATTGGGCGCCGATGCTGCCGTCCGGCGTGCGGAGCGTCCAACCGTCGTCGCTCTCGACCGTGTAGGTGGCGCTGGTCGTGAAGAAGGGCTCGATGGTCAGCACCAGCCCTTCATGCAATAGAACCGGGTTATTGCGCTCGTAGATGTTCGGGACCTGCGGCTCTTCGTGGATGTGGCGCCCGACGCCGTGCCCGCACAGGTTCCGGATCACGCGAAAGCCGCTGCGCTTGGCGCGGCGCTCGACGGCCCGCCCGATGTTGCGCAGCGGCGCGCCGGCGCGCACCTCGCCGATCGCGTCGCTCAGCGCGGCGCGAGTGCTGAACAAGAGCGAGCGTGCGCGCGCGGACACTTGGCCCACCGCAAAGCTCGAGCCGCTGTCGGCCCAGTAGCCATCGAGCTCGGCGGACACGTCGATGTTCACCAGGTCGCCATCTTGCAGAACGCGCTCGGAAGGGATGCCATGCGCGAGCTCGTCATTGACGCTGATGCAAGTGACGCCCGGAAACCCATAGGCGAGCTGGGGAGCGGAGCGCGCGCCGTGGCGACGCAAGACCTTGCGTCCAACCTCGTCGAGCTCCGCGGTCGTGATCCCCGGAGCGACGTGCGAAGCCATCGTGTCGCGCGCCTCGGCCACGATGGCGCCCACGCGCTTGAGCGCCAGAAGTTCGTTCTCGTCATCGATCGACATCGCCCGAGTTTATGACCGAATCGGCCGCGCTGCGAAAAGGCCGCGGAAAGCCCGGGAAACATCGGGATGCGGGTCTGGCCGCGCGAGGGCCGTCACGGCCTTGGCGTCGTGAGCGCGGAACCCCGTGCGCCTTCGAGGTGCGTGGCGGGGTTGCGAGCGCCCCACTCTTGCAGCGAAACTCGCTGAGCAGCGGCGCTTCAGCCACTGTCAGCAGCGAGGACTTTCATGAATCCATCTTTCAGCCCCGGGCTCAGCTTCGAATTCAGCTACCGCGTGCCCGAACACAAGACCGTGCCTCACGTGTATCCGGAGTCGCCGTTGTTCGAGGCGATGCCGCAAGTGTTTGCGACAGCCTACTTGGTGGGGTTGATCGAGTGGGCTTGCATGGAGGCGTTGCAGCCGCACCTCGAACCCGGCGAGCAATCCGTGGGCGTCGACATCCGCCTTTCGCACATCGCCGCAACCCCGCCAGGGTTCACCGTCACGGTGAAAGTGATCGTCGAAGCAGTCGAAGGGCGCAAGTTGATGTTCCGCGTCAGCGCGCACGACGGCGTGGAATCGATCGGCGAGGGCACGCATCAACGCGTGGTGATTCAGTCCGCGCGCTTCTTACAGAAAGTGGCGCAAAAAGCGGCTGACGCGGGGCAGTGATGAGAAGCGCAATGGCTCGAGCGGAATTGTCTCGCATGCGCCAGCGTGGCCGCGGCAATGACGGACCAAGGGGTCGGATCCGGCAGCTCGGTGTTGCTGGCTCAATCTAGAGGATGACCGTGCCCTGAGCATTCTGGAGCGTCTTTGTCGCGTCGTCATACAGTTCGAATAGAACCGAGTCGTGAGTTTTCCATTGAGGGTTCGTCCACACGTTGAAGCCTCGTCCCGAGGGGGGGCCAAAAACTGATCGATGCAGGCCGGGGATGCCGGGGCTCTCGTCCGGCAGCGCCGTGACGTACGCGCCATTCACCTTGACCATCACGTAGCCGAAGTCGTTGTTGCCGTATATTTGGACGAGCGCGGTTTGTCCGACGCTGATTGGTGTGAGCAGTTCGAGTTTCATTTTTGCCTCGGTTTCACGGGGGGGAAGGGGGAGCACCGCTGATGACTTCTGGGGTGGGCTTGCCCATGCCGAGCGCGCCCAAGATGCCCGCTCCGTCGACGACATTGATCGTCAACGCGACGTAAGCTGCGACATTGGCCTGACTCGTCTGCGGGTTCTCGAATAGGTTCATGCCGACACTGACGTGTGTCGCGTAGATCGGCGTCAAGCCCAGTCCGAATAGGAATGAGGGGGTGCCTTGGCGCGGGTTCTTCTGCCCGAGGAACACGGTGTTCACACCCAAATCGGTGCTCACGTAGTCGAGCGGGTGGCCGCCAGAGCCAAAGCCCTTCGATTCGCAGCCCGCGCGCGACCAGCAGATCGAAACCAGGACTGGAATCGAGAGTTTGTTCGGATCTCCCCAGGGTTCGTTGTTCAAGGAGGTGACCGCTATGCCCGTGGAGATGAAAAAGCGCGGTTTCCCCGGTTTGACCTTCAACAGCTGAGAGGCCGTGGCTTGCCGAGCGAAGGTGAGCTGGATCACCAACTTGTCCGGCGCTGGCACGAACTCACCACTCACTTGCAGCTCCCAAGCGTCGATCGTTTGCTTCTGCTCAATTTCGAGAGCCGCCACGAAGTCCAACGCGCCCTGCGCGTCGATGTAGCTCTTCAACGCTGTACTGGTCTTGATAGCGGCTTCACGAGCCACTCTATTCGCGGGCGCCTTCTTGGCCGCCTGCTCGTCGTCGGCACTTGCGTCCTTGATCGCTCGCAGGACCGTGTCGATCTGGGGCTGGAGCTTGATCAAAAGACTGTCCGCGCCGGGCGGGAAGTTCACCAACGACTCGACGATCTTGTTTTGATCGACAGCACTCAGGTCGTTCAGGGATTTCTGCCGTGCTTTCTTGAGGTCGTCGCTCACGGCTGCGTTGTCACGCGGGAGCCCTGCCGCCTGCGCTGAGTCGAGCAGTTGCTTGAAGCAAGCCTTCAGCGCTGCCTCGCGTTGTGGCGCATTGCCGCCCCCGTCGAAGGCGGTTTTCGGCCCGAGGCATTCCGCCGAATCCGACGATTCCCGATAGTTCTTGATCTTGTCGTGAGCGCTTCGGAGCTCTTGCGCGGCCGGAGTGCCGAACTTCTTGAGATCGTCGAGCGCTTGGGGTGTCGGCTCCCAATCGACGTTGGCGGGCTCGTTGGGATCGCCGCTCATGACCTTTTGAAAGTGCGACTTTCGGAGGATAGCCTCGACAGCGGGTACTCCCTCTGCGTAGTAAGCGCCCAGGTTCGCTTGCCTCGCCAACGCCGAGACTCGCTTCCGCGCCTCTGCAGTGAAGATGGGGAGCAGCACTTCCCAGCGCCCGGCTGTGAGCGAGCTGGTCTTCGACACGGCGACATCGAAGCTTTCGTGAACGGCGTCGTGGACCGAACGCGCAAACGGCAGCAGCTTCGCTTGCGCGTCTGCTTGATCGGCGACCGGCACGAACACGTTGAATTCCAACGAGACGAAGGCATCCGTCGGGATCTTTTCGGGGATGGCAAAGGTCCACGCGTCACCGACTTGCTGTCCCTTCACCTCCTTTCTTTTGACGTCGCCGAACGAATAGAACATCGACGGTGAGCTCTCGCCAGGGCACCCCTTGCGTGTGACCACCCACCCGGTGTCTACCGTCTCTACATCGACATTTTGCGTTTCTGGCTTGCAGGCGGCAGCGGGAGCTGCGGAAGCTCAGTTTCCTGCTCCCGAAGTGTCAGCGCCGGCTGCGCCGCTATTTCCGCCCGTGCCGCCTTGGGAATCGCCTCCAGCACCCGCTGCACCCGCTGCACCCGCTGCACCCGCTGCGCCGCCATTTCCAGCTTCGATTTCGAAGTTGGCGTATTGGGTCTTTGTCGAAGACCCGCTGCGATCGCCGGCGAGACTTGCCACGACCGCAACCGTGCCTGGAGCGGCATTTGCCGGAACGCGCAATTCGACAACCACGGCACCGGCAACCAGCACGCCATGGATCGATTCGCTGCGATCGGTCATGATTACCTTGCGTGTATCCACGGAGTCCGCAAACTGCAGGCGGGAAGTATCCGAGATCACGATCTCGACAGATTGATCGGGCACCCCCTGTTGCCGATCGTCGACCGCTTGAAACGCGATCTCTGTTTTCGCACCGGGAGTGAGGGGTGATTCGAGCGGCTCGACGATCAAAAGCCCTGTCGACACCCCGAATATCTCGTCGTCGACGCATCCGCCGGTGAATAGCGCCATGGCGAGCGCCGCTAAAAGCGCTCTGAGGATTGTATTCGAGTACAATCAGCCTCCCCTCTGACACGGAAAAACGCGCCTCGGAATCGATAAAAGGCGAGCGGACATTGGCTCACGAGTACCGTGTTCGGCGTCAGTCTCGATATGGTAAATTCTTTCGACGACCCGGCGATTTCTGGCTAACCCCCGCGACAGCGAAGTATGGGTGCGAGTTGCATGCCCTTGCCCGATCCCGTGGTTTGGTCTAGCGAGCTCACGGCCTCCGCTGGTTCCACCGTCGAAAACGCCGACCTCAGCGGAGGCTACGCGCGAGCGAGCATTTCGTGGTTGCGCCACGAGAGTCCGTGGTCAAACGGTGCTTTCGTGGGCGCTACCCTGGGCCTCGAGGCATGGCTGAACAAGCACGGCACCGGCTACCCGAGCCCGCACGCTTTGTTCGTGATTGGCTGGCGTCTCGGAGCGTTCGAGCCACGCACCGAATACGGCTTCGACATCGTCCAAGTCGACCGGCGCGAAGAAGGCATCGGGGTTGGTCTGTGGGTTCCTCGAGCAGGGCTCAGCGTGGGTGTGCGATTGAAGCAAGTGCGCGTTTCGGTCGAAGCAAAAGCGCAGTATCGCTTCACGCTGCTGCTCCCCGACCAAGCGCAGTTTCTTTTGGGCTTGCGCCTCGACTGCGGACTACGAAGCTGACGCTCGAGCATGCTTCAGGTGCTTCGGCCGCTGCCGCCAGCGAGGCCCCTCGTGCCACCGAACTCACGCTCACGCGCAAACACTCCGAGGAGTTGGGGAGAGCAGCTTACCAACTCGATGGAAGAGTAACCGCTGACGACGATCACAGGCGCGGAGAGATTTTTGACCTCGAACACGCTCGTGCTGATCAGCGCGTAGAAAATTACATGCGCAAATCCGGCTCGCGCGAGAGTGCCGGCGATGATACCCCCGAGGTACTTTGAAGAAATCTCGAGTGCTCCGGGTCGGCTTTGCGGGCGTGGGTTTGGTTGGGATGGTCAGCGCGTTGTTCTCGTGCTCGAGCAGCGACGACAACAGAAACTTCGTGGGCGGCGCTGGCAGCACTGCCACGCACCTTGCAGGCGCTCCCGGTTTCGCAGGAACGTCGAACACTGGCACCGCTGGTGCCACGACGAGTGTCCCCGGAGCGAGCGGCAATCCGGCAACGAGCTCTGCGGGCGCAGGCGGCGCGAGCAGCGCGTTCAACACAGCTGGTGCGACGCAAGTGGGTAGCTCGGGCAGCGGGGGCTTCGGGGGCGGCAAGCTGGGCAGCGGAGGCTCGAGCACTGGTGGCGGCGGCAAGAGCGGCGCGGCGGGCGCGGGCGGCAAAGCGAGCGCGGGCGGCAGCGGGGGCATGAGCAGCGGCGGGCAAGGCGGCTCTTCGGGTAGCGTCGTCGATCCGCCGAAGTTGACGGACGGGACCCAAGGCTGGGCGACGCGCTATTGGGACTGCTGCAAGCCGGCCTGCGGTTGGCCGCAGAATGTCGGCGGGCGTACCCCGATTCAGAGCTGCAGCGTGGACGACCAACCGCTCAGCGACAACAAGGCGAAGAACGCCTGTGAGAGCGGCGGAGTCGCATACATGTGCCACGCGCTCGAGCCGTGGGCGGTGAGCGACACCTTGTCCTACGGCTACGCAGCGGTGAACAAGGGCAGTGATTTCTGCGGCAAGTGCTACCAGCTGCAGTTCACCGGTGGCTCGCACAACAGCAGCGTCGACGCCGGCTCCAAGGCGCTGCTCGGCAAGACCATGATCGTCCAAGCCATCAACAACGGTGGTGTCGATGCCAATCAGTTCGACCTGCTGGTGCCCGGCGGCGGTGTTGGCGCGCTCGACGCCTGCTCCAAACAATGGGGCACGAAAGATCTGGGCGAACAGTACGGTGGCTTCTTCTTGGCTTGCCAGAAAGCCAATAATTTCGATTACGCAAAATCCAAGGCCTGTGCCAGAGCCAAGTGCGAGAGCGTATTCGCGAGCAAGCCGGAGCTGCTCACGGGCTGTGAGTGGTTCACGGATTGGTTCGGCGCTCCCGACAACCCGGCCGTGCTATACAAAGAAGTGACCTGCCCGGACGCCATCACCAAGAACTCCGGGCTGAAACGCTGAGCCCGGTGACGGTCCATGCACCACGACGCGATCTCGAGTCTTTGCTCTCTCGGAATTGCGTTGCTGGTTGGTTGCGCGTCACACCCTGACGCGAGCGGCGGCAGCGCAGGCGCCAGCAACCCCAGCACCGGAGCGAAGAGCGGAGGCGGTGCGCCAAGCAGCCCGAGCGCGGGCACTTCCTCGAGCGGCGGTGGCGCGAGCACTGCGGGCGGCTCGCCGAGTGGCGGCGGCACGTCGAACGGCGCCGAGGCGGGGCGCAGCGGTTCCGGCAATGCTGCCTCCGCTGGCGCGGGGCAGAGCCCCGGCAGCGCTGGCTCGCCCGGCAGTGCAGGCAGCGCGGGCGGCTCGGGCAGCGACGTGATCGTGACCATCAAGAACGGCGACTATTGGCAAGACACCGCTGGCAATCGCATCGAAGCGCACGGCGCGGGCGTGATACGAGTCGGCGACACCTGGTACTGGATCGGCGAAGACAAATCCGGCAACTCGGGCGGGTTCAAGGCCGTCAATTGCTACGCCTCGAAGGATCTTTCGCACTGGGAGTTCCGGCGCGCGATCATCACCAAGCAGACCTCGACCGATCTGGCTGCCTCCGATCGCATCATCGAGCGCCCGAAGGTGATCTACAACGACAGCACCAAGAAATTCGTGATGTGGTTGCATTGGGAGGGGCAGAACTACGCCACCGCAGAAGCGGGCGTGTTCACGAGTGACACGGTCGATGGCGCGTACACCCAGGTGCGCCATTTCCGCCCAAACGATCGCATGTCGCGCGACGACACCTTGTTCAAAGACGACGACGGCAAGGCTTACTTTCTGTCGGCTTCGAACGAGAACAAGGATCTGTCGCTATACGAGCTGACCGACGACTATACCAACATGAAGTCGCAGATCTCGACGCTCTGGCCGGGGAGCTACCGCGAGGCCCCGGCGATCATGAAAGCGAAGGGGCACTACTTCATCGTCAATTCAGCCGCGACGAACTGGGATCCGAACCAGCAAAAGTTCTCCAGCGCGACCTCGATGCAAGGTCCGTGGAGCGCACTCGCCAACCTGGGCGACAGCACTGGCTTCGATACCCAGACCGCGTTCATCATTCCGGTGCAAGGCAGCAAGACGACCACGTATATCTACGCGGGGGATCGCTGGCAAGATCCCGATCTGAAGAGCTCCAAGTACATCTGGCTGCCGCTCAAGATTTCCGGCGATACCAAGCTCGTGATGGACTTCTACGAGAGCTGGCAGCTCAACGTGACTACCGGTGAGTGGAGCGCGGGCGGCAATGGCATGAACAGCGGTTTCATCTCGCACGCCAGCTGGTCGCTCGTCTCGACGGATAGTGAGGAAACCAACGCCGAAGACGGCCACGCCACGAACGCCTTCGACGATTCGACGTCTACGTTTTGGCACAGCGAGTATCAGAACGCGAAACCGAACCCGCCCCACGAAATCGCCATCGATCTGGGCGCGAACTACTCGCTCACCGGGATGCGCTACACGCCACGCCAGGACGACAACCAAAACGGCATGGTCAAGGACTACGAGTTTTACGTCAGCCTCGACAAGACGAATTGGGGAAGCGCCGTGAAGACCGGCAGCTTCGGCACGGGCAAGACGGCGACTACCATCACGTTCCCCGCCAAAGCCGGACGCTACATCCGCTTCGTGGCACTGAGCGAGGTCAACGCCAAGGCCTACACTGCCGTGGCCGAGCTCGACGTCGCGGGCACCCCACAGTGAGCCACTCGGCTGGCCTCAGAATCCGTCAGGGATTCGACCGCTCAAACAGGTGACGGTGTTCGGTGCGTTCGGCGCCGAGCTCAACGCGAGCTCAGGCTGAGTCGCGCTGCCGCGAGCCAGGCCCTCGGTCTCCGACCAGTGCGGAGCAACGCCCGGGCGCAGGCAGTGCAGCCCGCTCTGATAGAAGCCGATCACGTACGTGTGCCCGGCGACGCGCGCGCCCGTCGCGTCGGCGAGCGCGGCTGCGAATTCGCGTCCGACGCGCGCACCGAGCGTCTCGCAGGTCCGAAACCAGAGCAGCGCATCTTCAGTGAGCCGCTCGCGAACCGCCCGGAAGGCCGCGTGATGTCGATGGCTCGGCCGGAGTAGCTCGCGATCGAGCGACTCATGCTCGATGAAGATGCGCCCCCACTTGCCGTGGCCCCAAAACTGCAGTTCCGCGATCTGGCGCGTGGGCTCATGGCTCTCGAGCCAGGCGAACGCTTCGGCGAAGCTGCGCGCGCCGAATGCGCCGTCGACGCGGCCCAATGCGCGATACAGGTGCGTGCCGTATTGCCAGCTCAAGCCCAGCGCACGTGGCCTTCGCGAGCGTTGCGTCGCATCGTAGATGACCAGGCGCAGCGGGTCGGTCACGCGGACGGCCTCAGGGCGGGCAGGTCGCTTCCCAGCCGAGCGTGACGCCGGTCGCCGTGGTGTCCGAAGTGCCGGTGTGCTGCCACAAGATTTGCCACTGCACGTCCGAGCCCGTCGGACCGGTGCTCACGGTGGCTGCCGTATCGAAGGGAAAGGACAGCGCCGGGGTCATCACCGAGATCGAGTCGACATAGACGACCGTCGCCGGGGTCGACCAACCCGTCGTGTCGGGCGCGGCGTTGATTTCGATGCCGATGCGCCGGATGTCGTTCTTGACGATGCCCGACGAACCAGCGGCTTGCGCACCGACGTTGAAGGTGATCGTCTGCCAACCAGTGAGGCTTTTCAGCGCTGGACGCGAGCCCGTGGTCACCCCGAACCAATGGTACTGGGAGTCTTGGACGTAGTTGAAGATCGTGCCGGCTGCGCCCGCTTGAACGTACAAGTGCATGCTGATGACGCTCGTGGTCGCGTCACTCAAGTTGATCGCCGAAGCCAGGGACAGCACGAAATGCGCTCGATCGTTGCTGTCATCGAGCGGGACAGTGAGCTTTGCGCAACCGGTAACGCCGGCTCCGCCGGCACCCGCGCTGCCTGCGCTGCCCGCGCTCCCTGCACTGCCCGCGCTGCCGGCTGCGCCGGTGGTGCCACCGCCACCCGCCGTACCAGCCCCGGAAGAGCCGCCGCTGCTGCCCGCGGTGCCTGAGCTGCCCGCGCCGCCGACCGTTCCACCAGAGCCGCTCGTGCCTCCTTCGCTGGTCTCACCGCCGGTTTCCATTGCGCCGGCGGTGTCGATCATCCCGCCATCGCCAGAGCTTGCACCAGTGGAGCCACCGACCGGTTCACCACCAGAACCGCTCTTTCCTGCGGCAGAAGCACCCGCGTGTCCAGCTGCGGGGGTCATGCCTGCACTGCCGCCTGCCGCAGATCCGTTTCCGAGCAGTGACTCATCATAGACGCCACAGCTCACTGCCGTGAGAATTACCGCCGCAGCTTTCGCTGCCTTCGTCGCTCGTCGTACCGTTCCGTGAGTCACGCCATGTTCCTTGCGTGAGCGAACGTGTTGCCGCTCGCGTAAGTAAGGATCTGCAATCTAGCAGTACCGCGGCAGCCATGCATTCGTTCAAGTTTCGCGGGAGCGACGCGCATGTCTTTTCGTCATTCTCGGCGGAGGGTTCGTCTGAGGCGCGCGTTCGCCGGACGCTTCTGGCGCGCGTTCATCCTTTGCGGTGGTTGGGCGAGCGTCGAGTGGGACTGAAATTTCCTACGAGCACAGAATGCCTGCTCGCCGCGATCAGGCAAGCTGGTTTCGGCCAAGACGAAGTAGCCAAACCTGCTCGATTCGCAGAACAATCGGCAAATCACGGGCTTTCGACCGGGGCGCCCGCAGGAAACCCGCCGCGGCAGCAGGGCGGCGCCACCCCGAACTGGCGGCAGCGGCGTTGGACTGCGTGGGCAGCTGATGTTCACCCTCGGCCGGCCAAGCGGGCCTCGCTGCGGGGCGGCCGCGTCGCCACGCCACCGGCTCGCGGCCGCGCGGGCTCGTGACGTCGCGGCGCCGCCAGGGCCCGCCGGGTGTGGGGCGCGAGCGGCCACGCTGTTACCGAGTACTGGCCGAGCGCCATTCACAATCACGCCTCAGCTCCCGAGTCTGTGCGGAACCAGTTCCAGAGCGCCTCGATTCACAATTGCAGAGGCTGACCGCGAGCGCGAGAACGATCACGCCTCACCTCGTTCCTCGCATTTGCATCGATGCCATTTTGCCGACGCGTCGTTGCCTCATGGCGATCGCATTCACGACGACGTCGTTCGCGATCGCGCCTCGGCGCGCAGCTGTTTCGCATGCGACTTCAGCTCGCGTCATTCGGCGATTACGCCTCACCTCATACGCGTTGCACGAGACAGCAACTCCGACTGGCATGCATCGATGGGCAGCGTATTCTTGAATCATGCAGCGCAATCATTGGGCGTGGGCGATCGTCTACGCGGGGCTATGTGTGTTTATCTCTTCGAACGCTCGAGCCAAGAGCTACAAGAGCGGCGAATTCGAAACCAAGACTCGTTACGGCTTCGGTGCATTCGAGGCGCGCATCCGCGCAGCCCAAGGGCCAGGGGTGATCAGCACCTTCTTCCTGTGGAAACCGGGCTCTGAACAAGCTCCGAACGTGCCCTGGCACGAAATCGACTTCGAAATGGGGCAAGCGTCTGGGGACTATCAGACGCAGATCATGACACCGGGCTCGAGTCCACCGCTCTACCGCACGGAGCACGTGGTCGTGCATGGCCTGCCGGTGCGCGCGTATCAGGCCTACTTCACGTATCGCATGGAGTGGACACCGGACTACATCGCGTTCTTCGTCGACGGCAATGAAGTCCGGCGCGAGACGGACAAGAACGAGTACTCGATGATGTTCGCGCAGGACGCGAATGGCGAGACGCCGAGCAGCGAGCGGATGGAGCTGCGCACCGGTGTTTGGCCGGGTGATTCGAACATCTCGTCGTGGAGCGGCACCTTCGACGGCAGCAGCGTGCCGACGGCGCATTTCGTCGACTACGTGAAGGTTTGGAAATATACGCCCAATCAGGCGAACAAGTTTGCGACGTTGCTCTTGGACGAGCAGTTCGACTCGCTCAACGGGAACGTCTGGTACCCGGCGCAGTGGACGTTCGACTTTTCGGCGAGTGATTACATCTCGCAAAACATCGGAACCAGGGACGGCAGGCTGGTGGTGGCGCTCACCACGGCTGCGGGCCAGGGGATCTTACCCGCGCCCCCGGCAGACGTTCCCCCGCCGCCCCCACCGCCCCCACCGCCGCCTCCGGTGCTCGATGGCTTCGTGCTCGAAGCCGAGTCATTCAGCGCCTACTCGGACAGCACGCCGGGCAACCTCGGCAACTCACAGTGCGGCACGACCGACGTCGACGAAGAGCTCACGAGCGATCCCAACGGCGGCAATTGCAATATCGGCTGGACCACTCCCGGGGAATGGCTGCAATACGACACCAACTTGGCGCAAGCGGACGAGTACGAGGTCACGTTGCGCATCGCCTCGGCCGCAGCCAGCACCTACCTGCACTTGGAGGTCGATGGCGTGGACGTGAGCGGACCAGTAGAGGCCCCAGGCCTCGGTTGGCAGTCGTTCGTCGACGCGAAGATCCCCGGAGTGTTCTTGGGTGCGGGCGAGCACAACGTGCGGCTGGTCTTCGACACCGGCGACACGAACGTGAACTACCTGCTGTTCGCTCGTGAGTCCGGGACACCGCCGCCTCCGCCGCCTCCGCCGCCTCCTCCACCCCCTCCACCGGACCCTTGCCAAATGAGCTGTGACGACGGCAACCCCTGCACCACCGACAGCTGTGATGCGAGCACTGGCTGCAAGTTCGAGAACAATACTCTGGCCTGCGCCGACGACGGGGACGCGTGCACTGCGGATGTGTGCTCGACCGGCGCCTGCACTCACCCTTCGAACGGGAGCTGCAACAACTCGGCGACCCCCTGCTCGGGCCTGTGCAATAACCCCGTGGTCTTCACGAGCAGCAACTACAATTCCGGCAATCTCGGCACCGGTGCGAGTTGCTATCAAACGACTGCCTCACTGACGGGCGGAGTCTGCGGCAATCTCGCTGCAGGGCGGAAACTGAGCGTCAATGGCGTGCAGATGTCATGTACTTCCAATTGGCCGAATCCGCTGCCCGCCAAACGGAACGGCGGCTACTGCGTGCAAACGACTGCTGGCAACTACGCTTGGGCGTACTTCGCGACTTGGTGACGGCTGCTGTGGGTCATCGAATCGTGCCCGTGCATGATTTGGGGAGCGCGAAGACAGGCCGCTTCTGATCATGAAATTGCTGCGCGACCGCCGCTGGAACGTGTCCGCGGCGGCGCGCCCGTAGGCGGTGGGCCCCACTACGGCGTTCCTTGCAGCTCGGAAATTTTCAAAATGCGGTCGCACGCGCGAGTTCCTCACTCCGAGAGGTGAAGGCAAGCAGACGACCGCAAGTCACCCTGGCAAATGCGCGCAAATTGCGCGATCACGCGGGGCCCGACATGTGCGCGTCGACCATGAGCGAGAACAGCACACGACAGCGCGCGCCGCGAAAAGTGCGCACAAGGCGACAGCTGTGTGCGGAACTCATCCGCGAGAGCGAGCGACGAGCGAGATGCGAGAAGTGTTGGACGGAGCACGTGCAGCCATGAGAGAGTCCTGAGAACCTATTTCGGGTGCTGACCTTTCACGGTCGCGTGAGGAGTCGCTCTATGGCGTCTAGGTTCATACATGGCTGGTCCGCTTCAGCCTTGCTCGCAGGCTCGATCGCGGTCGCCTGCACCGGCACACTGGACGTATTGCCCTCGCACTCGTCGTCTTCCGCGGGTTCGCTGTCGGCCAACGCGGGCTCTGATTCGCTCGGCCCGGGTTCCGCTTCCGCCGGCACGTTGGGCAATGCGGGCGATGGCCCCGATACTCCGGAGATCCCGTTCGAGCCGGTGGCAGCGCGCGTGTACGTCGCCAAGGTGAAGAACCTGCTGCTCGGCCTGCCCGCAACGGAGGAAGAAATCGCCGCGGTCGAGCAGGACCCAGCCGCCTTGAAAGACATGGTCGACGCCTGGTTCGTGCGCCCCGAAGCGCAGGCCAAGCTCGGAACGTTCTTCGCCAAAGCGTTTCAGCAAACGCAAATCACACAGAATGATTTCTTCGATCAGTTGAGCGTCGACAACCTGAGCAACTTGCCGATGTTCGCGCAAGCGCAAGAGTCGATGTCTCGCACCGCGCTGAAGGTGATCGCAGACGGCAAACCCTTCACCGAAACCGTGACCACGCACACGTTCATGATGACGCCCACGTTGATGTCGCTGTATCTGGCGCTCGACCAAGCGCAGGTGGACGACGCCGGCAAGCAAACGCTCAGCGTGCCCATGCCCGACGGCACGCTCAGCACGACACAGGCGTTCTGGCTGACCTATCAGGCGCCGCTCGACCCGGCCGCGATGCCGGTCGTGCCGAACAACATCCCGCTCAGCGAGACGCTGGACCCGGCGAGCCCCAATTTCATGCACTTCGCCGTGCCCTCCCCCTTCAAATGCAGCATGCCCCAAGTGGACGACACCGGTCACGTGTTGCTCGATGCCAGCGGCAACGCGATGAAGGCAGACGTGGCCTACAACCAGCGCAAATACACCAGTGTTTCGGCCGCGCTCTTGGGGCTTTTCGGCTACGCGCCCCGCAACTTCGTGAACGACCCGGGCGACCCCAACGGTCCACCGACCCTGACCATCCCGGCGGACGTGCCGGCAGAAAAGAAGAACCTCTATCAATACAACTGCGGCGGCGGGGTCTCCTTCACCTCGCCCAACGTCACGTCCCAAGACGTGATCTGGCGTCCAGTCACCGTGCGCGTGGCCCAGAGCGGCGAGCAGCTGACGCCATTTTACGATCTGCCCACCCTACGCGCCGCCAACGAAATCGTCGTGCGTACGCCGCGCGTGGGGTACTTCACCACGCCCGCGTTCTTCGCCAATTGGCCGACCAACAACAGCAACCAGCACCGCGATACGCTCAACCAAGCGCTAATCGTCGGTGTGGGTCGCAGCATCAACCCGGTCGACAAGGGCACCTCCACCGTGCTCGACAGCGGCAAAGACGGCCAGCACTCGGACCCGACGAGCCCCTGCTACAGCTGCCACCAAACGATGGACCCGATGCGGAACATCTTCCGCCAGTCGTTCACTTACTCGTACCACACGCAGCACGATCCGGCGCAGATCTACTCGACCGCAAGCTTCGATTACCTCGGCGAAAAAGCCCAGCTCACCTCCTTCGACGACTTTGCGAGCGCGCTCGTCGAGCATCCGCTGTACGCCAGCGCCTGGGCGCAGAAGCTCTGCTACTACGCCAACTCCAGCAATTGTTCGGAACAGGATCCGGAGTTCAAGCGAGTCGTCCAAGCCTTCGTCGATTCCAAGTACGATTTTCATACCTTGCTCTTGGAGCTGTTTTCCTCGCCGTTGGTGACGGGTGAGAGCGAGAGCAAGACGTGGCGTGAGGTCGGAGAGACGGTGAGCATCGCCCGCCAGGATCACTTTTGTGCGGCGCTGACCAATCGTTTGCAGCTGGCGACCAGCCTGTGCGTGGGCATCACGGACAACACCACGCGCATCGCGGTGACCAACAACATCCCCGTAGACGGCTACCTGCGCGGCGCAGAGGCCCCCGCGCTGTCCACGGACCAGACGCCGTTCTATCGCGGAGCGACGGAGTCACTGTGCGCCTACGCCGCCAGTCTCACCGTCGACAAGAACAAGAGCCGCTACGACAGCACCAAGAAGGACGCGGCGATCACCGACTTCGTCGCCAACATCATGGGTATCACCTCCGACGATCCGAATAGCGAGACCGTGACGCAGCTGCTCAGCGAGCACTACGACGCCGCGATCGCGGCAGGCGCGAAACCGACCGACGCGCTCAAATCCACCTTCATCGTGGCCTGCCTTTCGCCCACGTCCGTGGCCATCGGCTTGTAGGAGAAACAGCATGAGCATGTTGAATCGTCGCCAAGTGCTGCAAGCCTCCCTCGCCGGTGCCGGTCTGATTGGCCTGCGCGCGATGGCTACTGGCTTGCCGATCTCCTTTTTGCTCAATCCAAAGGCGGTGCATGCGGACGGCGCCTGCGCCGATGCCGCGCAGTTTCTGATCTTGAGCATGTCCGCCAACGGCGACGCCCTGAACTGCAACGTCCCGGGCACGTACGATTTGCCGTCCACCTTCGCCGCGGGCACGATCAATCACGCCGACCCGGCGGACATGTCGATGACCGCCACGCAACTGACGATCGGCGGCAAGAAATGGACCGCAGCCAAGCCTTGGTCGACCCTGCCCCAGAACGTGCTCGACCGCACCGTGTTCTTCCACCACTCGACCGGCACCGCGAACCACGGCGAGCTCGGTCGCGTGCTGCAGCTGTTCGGCTCGCTGCGGCGCGGTCAGTGGCTCCCCTCGTATTTCGCGAAGACCATGCGCTCGTGCTTCAACACGGTGCAACCACAGCCGGTGACCATCGGCGGTGAACAGCTCTCGTTCGAGGGCCAATATCTGCCCAAGCTCACTCCCACCGGGCTCAAGGCCGTGCTGGCAGCGCCGCAAGACTTGGCTGCCAAGCTGCAGAGCCTGCGTGACGACACGCTGAGCAAGCTGAATCAAGTGTTGAAAGAGAACCGCGCTCACACCACCGCCGAGCGCGCTTACCTCGACAACATGGCCCTTTCGCAGACCGATCTGCGGACGATGATCCAGCAAGTGGCCTCCGATCTCAGCACCATTCAAAACGACGATGCGAGCAATCAGGTGACCGCGGCAGCGCTCTTGATCAAGATGAACGTCACCCCCGTGGTCACCATTCATCTGCCGTTTTCGGGTGACAACCACAGCGATGCGAACTTCGGCAACGAAGCTTCGCAGACCACGGCCTCGGTCAACAACATCAAGACGTTGATGAGCAAGCTGAAGAGCTACGGTCTGGAGGACAAAGTCACGTTCGCCACGCTCAACGTCTTCGGGCGCACGTTCGATTCCTCGAATGGGCGCGGGCACAATGCTTCGCACTCCGTGTCACTGCTGATCGGCAAGGGCTTCAAGGGTTCGGTCGTGGGTGGGATCGTCCCTGGCGGGCACGCGGCGGACATCGATCCCAAGACCGGCGCCGCCGCCGATGGTGGAGATTTGGCAGCGAGCGAGAGCCTGGCTTCAGTGGCGAAGACTCTGGGCCTCGGCATCGGCTTGACGGACGAGCAGTTGAACGATCAAATCACATCGGGGACGGCAGTCGGCAGCGCGCTCGCCTGACGATCGGATGAGAAGAAGCTTCCTCTTCGCGCGCGGCGTCGCAGCGATCGCCGCGCTCGTGCTGGTCTCAGCGCTCGCGTCTGCCGCCCCTGCCAAGCGGGGCAAGGCCAAACCCAAGCCCGCGGCTGCCGCCGAAAGCGCGAAAGCCGGGCCGCAAGCAGTGGACCCCATTGCCAGGCCGGAAGAGACCGCAGGCAGCGTCGAGGCGCGCGGGCCTTCCAAACAGGAAGCAGAACCGTCGCCAGCGGCGCCCGAGCCGGCGCCGGCCAGTGCGGCCCTCACCGCTTCCGTGAGCAGCGAGGGCGTCGACTCACCCGCAGCCGGCGTTTCCCCCGCAGCCGCAGACACCAGCTCCGACAAAACCGACTACGAGGCGCTTGGACGGCGCGAAGCGGCACGCCTTGCGGCGGGCCGCACGGAGGTGGGGGTCACTCTGAGCATGGATATCGGCAATCGCCGCTTCAAATACAATGACGAGCTCGGTAGCTCGCTCAGGCCGTACGCGCTGCCGATTGCGCCGATGGCGAGCTTCGGGCTCGAAGCCTACCCATTGGCCACGAGTGACGTGCCCGTGCTGCGCGACCTCGGCTTTCGCGGCCGCTTCAGCCGCGCCTTCGCGCTCGACTCCACCACTCCAGAGGGTGATAAGATCGAAACCAGCTGGACCCGCTACAGCGGTGAAGTCCGCGAGCGTCTGTTGCTCCCCGGGCGGCACCCGCTCGAGCTCGGAGCGCTGGTTGGCGCTGATGCGAGTTACTTCGTGATGAAGAGTGACATCAAGCTCGGCGCCCTGCTGCCCAGCGCTCGCAGCATTGCGCTGCGTTTCGGCTTGGATGGCCGCGTGCTGCTCGCGGGGCGCGTCTCGGCCTGGCTCGGGGTGGCTTACATGGCCGTCACCTCGGGCGGGGAAATCTACGAGCATTTCCGGGATTCGCACGTCTCGGGCATCGATGGCGAGTTGGGCTGCGCCGTGACCCTCGTTCCCGGTTTGGAGGCGCGCCTCGGCGGACGCTACACACGCTACTTCGCTTCGTTCGAGCCGCAAGTAGGGGATCCCTACGTTGCGGGCGGTTCGCTCGACGAGCAACTGCAGGTTGGCCTGGGAGTCCGCTATGCTCACTGAGCGCTGGGCCCGATTGGGTCGATTCGCAGTTGCGATCTTGGGCTTGGTTCTCAGCGCGGTGCTGCTCGCTGGCTGCCCGGGCTCACTCGAACACAAGGAACGCTTCCTGATGGCCGCGGGCAACGTGGGTCAAGCGGGCAACGCCGCGGGCGGCGGGGGCGGGCTCGGCGGCGCGGATAGCGACGCTGCGATTCCCGAAGCAGGCTCGGACGCTGGCACTGAATCGGACGCGGGCCCCGGGCTCGGGCCGTGTGGCGACGTGGTGACGCGCATTTTCGTCCCAAGCTGTGGCGGCACGGGCTGCCACGGTGCGATCGGACCGCAGCAGGATTTGGACCTAGTTTCCGCAGGCGTCGCGGAACGCGTGGTCGGCGTCTCCGGCCTGGGTTGCGCGATTCCACTCGCCGATCCGCAAGACCCCGAGGCGAGTCTGATCTATCGAAAGCTCTCGCCGACCCCGCCCTGTGGTTCGCCCATGCCACTCGCCCGCCCTGCGCTCAGTGACGAAGACGTAGCCTGCGTGCTTGCTTGGATCGCAGCACAGTAGCGCGCGACAGTACGCTCGCGTTGCAATTTGGTCGGCTCCAGATTTGCGGGTCCAGGGCCTGAATCTGCTGGTGCCAGGGGCGCGCCCGGACGATCATAGTGTCTCCTTCGTGAGTGGCGGAGGAGACGAGATCAGGAGGAGGAGTCATGGGTCGGCATTTGCTCGGCGCTCTGGTGTGCCTCGGATTGGTTTGTTCGGCTCGGCATGCCCACGCGAAGGTGTGGCGAGTCCCCGAAAAGGTCGCCACGATTCAAGCCGCCGTCGCTGCCGCGCATGACGGCGATCGAATCTTGGTCGGGCCCGGCGCCTACTGCGGCGCGACCATCGACAAGCGACTCGACCTGATCGGCATTGGCCATCCGCGCATCATCGGCTGCGGCAGTGGTCCCAGTTTGGGTGTCGCGCGGGTCGGTTTCTTCATGCCCGGCCCGAACGGAAAGAACCCCGCCGATGGCACGACGATCACGGGCTTCGTCTTCGACGGCCGCGGCGTTTCCAGCGCCAATTTGGCGCCATTGTCGTTCGGGATCTTCGCGCGCTTCGCTCGCGACATCGAGATCTCACACAACGATTTCGACGGCACTGCGCAATCCATCACCAACACCGGTGGCGATCGCTGGCGCATCGAGCACAATCGCATCATCGGCCTGACCGTACTCGACTGCAGCGGCCCCTGCACCGGTGGCGACGGTATCGTGATTCAGTTGGCGCGCGATGAAGTGGCAGCTCCGGGTGGCGACTCGGCGCCCATCAATCGCCCAGAAGACAACCTAGTACTCGACAACACCATCGAAGGCAGCCCACCAGATGGTTTCTCCGCCTTCTCCATGGTCGGCATCTTGCTGTTTTCCGCCGATCACACGACCGTGCTCAATAACCGAGTGCGCCTGCGGCACAACCCCGCCGCGTCCGCGGTCGGTCAAGGGATCTTGCTCACCAACACCTGCTGTGGCCTCGCCACCGGCTATCTGCCGGGCACGCGCTTCACGATTTTGGCGCTCAACGACGGTCGCGAGAGCGAAACCGCGATCGTGATCGAGGGCAGCGGCGGCACCAATACGCAGGGGCTGTTCCTGTTCCGAAACCGCGGCGTCGAGGAAATCGAGGGCGTGCAGAAGCTGCTTGCCCTATCGCTATCGAACGCGGCTTTACCCCCGCCGCGCGCACAGCCGCAACTGTGAGCTGCGCTGGGGCGCCGCGGCTAGTACGCCACGCGCAACTCGCGGAGCAGGTTTTGGGCATGGTCGACGTCTTGTAGCAGGTACAAGACGAAGCGCAGATCGACGTGCACGGTGCGCGTCGTGGGCTCATACGCCCAATCGGAGGCCACGGACTCATAGGTGCCGTCGAACGCCAAGCCTACGAGCTCGCCACGCGCATTGAGCGTCGCGGAGCCGGAGTTGCCGTTGGTGATGTGCAGATCACTCAGAAAGTCGACCGGTACGTCGCCCAGCGCTTTGTCGAAGTACGGCGAGCGCGCGGCGGTCTTTGCCGCTTGCAGCAGGCGCTCGGGCGCGTTGAACGGCTCCTTGCCCGTGTTTTTGGCCACCATTTGGCTCAAGCTGGTGAACGCCCCGATGTTCGCTCCGGGTGCGTCCGGCGGAGCTCTCTTCACGGTGCCGTAGGCGACGCGCAGAGTCGAGTTCGCGTCCGGCGCGACCGCGCCGCCCTGGAACGCGAGCAGCGCGGCGAGGTAGCGGGGCTTCAACAGCCGCAGCTCGCCCGCGAAGCGTTTGGAGCGATCTTCGGCGGCCCGCAAGGCGGGGTAAAGCTTGGCAGCCAGGCGCACGATCGGTTCGGGGTGCGCCGCGAGCGCGGCGAAGCGGCCGTGATCGAACAGTTCGAGGCGCGCCTTCTCGTCGCCCAGCTGCGTCTTGTCGTATAGCTTCGCGATCGCAGCGTCGAGCGCGGCGTCGGACGTGCCCTGACCTGCGATCAGGGCCAGCGCCGGTGTACGGTGTGCAGGGTCGCGCGCGCGGTCGCGTTGAAGCGCAAGCTTCAGCAGCGCGCGATCGAGCTTCGGGTGGTAGCTGGCGACGATGGCCTTTTGCTCGTCACGCAGCCTTGGCACGTTCCGCTCTTGGTAGTCCGGATCGCGGTCTCGGTCCGGCTTTTGTCGCTCGGCGGCCATGCGCACGCTGCGGTAGGTGGCGAACAGCAAGCGAGGCATCAGATACTCGCTTTGCAGCGCCGAATCGGCTTGCCGCGTCCGCTCCTGCGCGTCGAAGGCGAGCTCGAGATCGTGGATGGCGCTGCCGTAGGCGGCCTTGCGCGTGGGCTCAGCATCGATGTAGCCTTGCAGCGCGCTGTCGGCAGCGAGCTTCTTCTCCAGCAGCTGCGCGCGCTTCATGCCTGCAAGCTCACCCAGGTGTTTGGTGCGATAGTTGTCGAACCCGCGCCGGCGACCCGTGGCTTTGATTGCGACCTCAGGATCTTTGGAAATGTCCGCGATCAGCGCCAAATAGGCGTCGAATTTCGCGAGCTCTTCGGGATAGACGACGAGCTCGGTCTGGCGCATCTCGGCGGCGGACGCGAGCAGCGAAGTGTGGCCGGGGTAGCCGGCGACGAAAACCAGATCACCCTCGGCCAGCGGCGTGGAAGCGAGCGAGAGGAACGCGGGCGGCTGGTACGGCACGTTGTCGAGCGAGTAGTCCGCGGGCAGGCCGTCTTTGCCCACGTAGGCGCGGAAGAAGGCGACGTCGCCGTCGTGGCGCGGCCAGCGCCAATTGTCCACTTCACCGCCGAAATTGCCGATGCCTTCGGCCGGCGCGTACACGATGCGAATGTCCCGCAATTCCAGCGACTCGAGCAAGAAGTAGCGCAAGCCAGCGTACATGCCGACCAGCGCGCAGCGCACACCGGGCCGCTGATTCTCACAACTCGCGACGATGTCTTTTTCGAGCCGCTCGTACTCGTGCTCGCGTGCCAACGCGTCCGTCACCTTCTCGAGCAACGGGCGTATGCGCTCGGTCACCTCGGTCATTTTCGACAGCGCGCGCAGACGCGCCGAAGGGCCACTCGAGCGCTCTTCCGCGCGTGTCTGGGCCAACATGCCGGCTTCCAGCAGATTCTCGCTGGGGCTCGAATTGTGCTGTAGCGCACCGGTCGCGCAGTGATGGTTGGTGACCACCAGGCCGTCCTTCGACACGAAAGATGCCGAGCAGCCGCTCAGATTGACGATCGCGCTCAACAAGCTCGACTTCGGATCCGAGAGCAACGCCGGATCGATCGCAAGCCCGAGCTTCGACAGTTCCGCGGCGCGCTCGGGGATCTGCGAAGGCAGCCACATCCCACCGTGGTTGTCGAATGGCGGCCGTGCAGGCGCTGCGCTCGCGGGGACGGGTACGACCTGCGCGACCGCCGTCGCCGGCCTGGGTGGGGCGGGTTCCACCGGCAGCTGGACTGCACAGCTGAACATGGCCACCGACAACGCAAACGGTGACGAAAGTGACCGGAGGCGACGCGCGAATTCCTGTGACATGGCCCGGAAGCCTAGTCCGCAAGACCAGGATTCGGGGAGACTTTCGTAGCGCTCAGCCGGGGTGCGGCGCGATGATTCGTTCGCCCAAGGTCACCGTCACGCTTTGACCCGGCTCGGTTGCGGAGTTGGCGAGGGTCACGCGATACACGCCGGGCGCGACGCGGAACGCTCGGCGCTCGGGCTCGTAGTTGGCGAGCAGGCGCGCATCCACGCTCAGCGTCAGTTCGCGCGAGGCACCGGGAGTGAGCTCGACCTTGCCGAATGCGGCGAGGCGCTTGGGCGCTTCCCAACCGCCCGCTTCGGGCGCCACGTACACTTGCGCCACCGTCTTCCCAGCGCGCTTGCCCGTGTTGCTGACGGTGAAGGTGACTTTGAGCTCGCCGTTGTCGACGCGCGCCGAGAGCTTCTTCTGGGCGAAAGTCGTGTAGCTGAGGCCGTGGCCGAATGGGAACAAGGGTTCGAAAGCTTTTTTCCCATACCAACGATAGCCGACGGCCGCGCCCTCGTCGTAGTGGACCTCCAAGCGCGTGCCCGCGGGCGAGCCGTCACCGGTCGGTTTGCTGCGCGGCAATTGCTCGAGCTTGCGTGGGAAGGTGAGCGGCAAGTGGCCCGAGGGGTTCACCGCACCGCTCAGCACCCGCGCGATCGCGGGGCCACCGCGGCTTCCGGGATACCAGGCTTCGACGACGCCCGCGACTTGATCGAGCCAGGGCATCAGCACCGCACCACCGGTCTCGAGCACCACCACCGTGCGTTTGTTGGCGCGCGCGACGGCGGCGATCAGTCGGTCTTGTTCGTCCGGCAAGCTGAGCGGAAAATCCAGCGATTCGGTCGTCCACTGGGTGACGAACACGATGGCGATGTCGGCCAGCTTGGCCGCGCTACTGGCGGCCTCCAGATCAGCGCCGGATTGCCAGCTGAGAGTCGACTTGGGCAGCTCAGCGCGCAAGGCTTCGAGTGGTGAGCTGCGCGTGTACACGATCGGTCCCGGCCAATCCTTGGAGCCGAGCCCCGGCACCGCGTTGCCGCCCGGTGCGTACACCTGGGCGGAGCCACCGCCGCTCAGCACACCGACGTCCGCGTGCCCGCCGATCAGCGCGATGCGCTGGGCCTTGGCGGCGAGCGGCAACACCCCCTGGTTCTTGAGCAGCACGATGCCGTCTTCGGCGTCGGCCTGTGTCACCTGCGCATGCGCGGCAAAGTCGATCGGCCCGGGCGTCACCGGCTCGTCGACCGCGCCTTTTTCGATCAGGGTACGCGCGACCCGCCGCGCCATGTCATCGAGGCGAGCTTGGGGGACCTGGTTTTGTCGAATCGCGGTCGCGAGCTTGTCGAGCCACTGATACTTGCCCGTGTCGGCCACGCCCGTCTCTTGGTCGAGTCCGTAATTCGCGTTCAACACGGTGTCGTGCTGCGCGCCCCAGTCGCTCATCACGTAGCCTTTGAAGCCCCAGTCGTGCTTGAGCACTTGGTTCAGCAGCCACTCGTTCTGGCAGGCGTACGCGCCGTTGATCAAGTTGTAGCTGCACATGACCGAGCCCGGATCGCCCTGTTCGATGGCAATTTGGAAGGCCAACAAATCGGACATGCGCGCGGCCGCCTCGTCGATGACGACATTGATGCGATCGCGACCCGTCTCTTGATTGTTGAGCGCAAAGTGCTTCACCGTGGCCACGATGTGGTTCGATTGAATGCCGCGCACGAGCGCGCCCACCATCAGCCCGGCGAGCAACGGGTCTTCGCCTCCGTACTCGAAGTTTCGGCCGTTGAAGGCCTCGCGCGTCAAGTTCACTCCACCCGCGAGCATCACGTTGAAGCCGGTCGCGCGGGCCTCGTTGCCGATCATGGCGCCGCCCTTTTCGGCGATGCTCGGGTCCCACGTGGCTGCGGTCAGCAGGCCCGAAGGCAGCGCGGTGCGCTCGAGCTCGGGCGGGGCCTCACGTTGCGTGGAGACCCCGCTGCCCGAATCGGTCTGCCACTGCGCGGTGAAGCCGAGACGAGGCACTCCCGGGACGAAGCCGGCAGATTGCCGCCGCGCCTCTTTGAACTGATATTTGTTCCAATCGCTTTGCACGCCGAAATAGCCGGTGAGGAGCGCCAGCTTCTCTTCCTGCGTCATTGCGTGCAGCAGCAACTCGGCGCGCTGATCGGCGGACAAGCGCTTGTCGAGCCATGCCGACGCCGCTGCAGCGGGCGCCGCGTCCGCTTTGGCTTTCGCGTCCAGCGCGGACGACTTCGGCGGCGCCGAGCTCGAAGGGGTGGAACTTTGAGAGGTATGGCAGCCCACGAGCAATGAGCCGAGGCCGAAACCGAGACTGAGCGCGCTTGCAATCCGCATGGTTTATTCGGGGAAATCCAGGAAGTTACCGCTGAGCATCAAGAGCGAAAGCACGCTCCAGGAATGATTGTAATAACGGCTCCGTGCCAAAAGGGTGCTGCCGCGAACGCGCGCATGGCATGCGTCGATGAACGCTCGATACTGCGGATCGTGCATGGCGCCAACGGCCGCGGCCCCGACGAACACCGCGGACCCCGGGTTGGGCCGAACCGCGCGCGGATCGGGAGCCGGCTCGCCGGAAAGGGTGTAGCCATCCACGATGTTCGGCGCGCCCACGCCCGCAAAAAAAGCGCTCACACGCCGCAAATACTCGAGCGCGCGCGGATCGCGCGTGGCCGCCCAATCCTGCAAGATGCGAAAAGGCAAGCGCGCGGAGTCGTATTGGTAGTTGGTCAGGGCGCCGGGAAACGCCTCGACCGGCGTGCCCTGCGCGTCACACCAGGCAGGGACGAGCCCGTTGTCGCGATTGCCATTGTTCGCGTTGAGACTCGCAAACACGATCTCGTAACCGCGGTCAATCACGCGGAGCCAACCCGCGTTGCCCGTCACCTGGGCGAAGATGCGGTACTGGTGCGGCGCAAAATACGAAGGATTGAAGACATTCTGGCCGCGCCAATCATCGCCCGGTAAGAGCATGTTCGGGTAGCGGTCATGGTCGACCTCACACTCCCAGACGCGCTCGATTTGGCGCTTGGCACAGACCAAATACGGTTCGGCGAGCGCGCCCTGCCCGCCCCATTGCCGATGCGCCATCACTAGCGCCCAAGCGATGTCTTCGTCCGAGTCGGTCGCCGCGCCGACACCCAACGGGCGCGAACCGTCCGGCGCGATGTACCAATCCATCAGCCCGCTCTTGTTCTCGAAGCACAGCGCGTAGCGATAAAAATCGTCGAACAGCGCCTGCTGATCGCAGAGCACTGCGATGATCATGCCGTACGCAATGCCCTCCGACACCGTCGAGTTCGCGACGCCATCCGGCGTATCCGGCCGCCGCGCGCGCAAAAAGCCGCGCGCGCCATCGGCCGTGACGATCTCGCTCCGCCAAGCCTGAAAGGCGTGCCACGCGTCCTGCGGGTTGGCCGCGGACGGATAGCACAAGTGCTCGAGGTGACGCGTGTGCGGAAACGGATAACGGCTCATTCACTCACCTTGCCCGGTATCTCGCACGCCAACCACACCCGGCGATTTTGGGTTTTCGCTTCGTTTTGGCTGCGCTCCGGTGCTCACGTACAAGAGTACGCTCCGCTCCGGTGCTCGCCAAAGCCTCGCCAAAACGCCAAACTTGCCGGGCGGGCGATCCGAGGCGATTCGAGGTTCTGGTGATGGCTCATTCACAAGACCCAACGTCCGCGATCGTGGTGTGGACGATGAAATTCGAGCTGAACGTATGCCGCTCGGCAAAGAACAAATCCAGCGGATACTTCTGACCCACGAACATTGCCAAACCGCCACTCACCTCGTCGATGTTCACACGCCCAGTCCGACTCGTGTGCGTCCCTCCCAGATCGATGACTAGACCATTGTTGACGAACACCCAAAAATCGTCGTCGCCGGCGAACGTAAACACCTCACCCCCGCGGTACACGAACGCGGTGTGCGCCTCGAGCGTGAAGTGGTAATTGTGGTCTCTGCCCTCGTTGCCGAACAGCTTGCCGTCGATCGGAAAGAACGTGGTGTCCTCGAAGAAAAACCCGCCCGGCGTGTTCGGATCGTCCGAAAGCTGCAGATCGTAGTCCCTCGCCTGGTTCACGCCCGGCGTATCGTGGAACCACAGGTCGAAGCCCGCTTTGCCCGAAGGCGTGCTGATCGTCGTCGGATTTCCCGCATATACCGGTAAGTGGTCCTTGCCCAGGAAACGCTCCACCATCCCGGCGTCGATCGTATTGGGCGCGCGCGGCAGCTCGAAGTCGGCCTGCCCTGCGTGAAAATCTCGAATCTTGGTGTGCAACACCGGAGGCTTCGGCAGCGGCGCATCGCACGGGCCCCACTCGCCATTGATGCACGACTCATGACCGGAACCACAGACACTGCTGCATTCCCGCTGCATCACGGGGATCACGCACGCCCCCATCACACCGTTCTCACACGTCTGAACCCCCGCGCCACACGGCCCGGAGCAAGGGGTCTCGACGCTCGGAATCCGACACTCGCTCCAATAGCCTTGGCTACAGGTCGAGACCCCCGACCCGCACAAGCCCTCACAAGCTCGCGTCTCGGCGTCCATCGGGCACGGCTCCGCAAGCTCGACAGCCGTGCGCGCACCACAATCAGGCAAAAGCAAAAGCGCTGAGCAACCAAGCAGACACCCGAAGACTCTCGCACACGCGACAAGCTTGCTCGACACGGCGGGAGCCTAGCAGCAAAGCCGAGGCTGCTGGGAGATTGATGGGGTTGATGGTCACGCGACACGTCGCGCTGCGGCACAGCCTTCGGCGGCGCGGAGCGGCTGCGCGCAGAGTGCGATAGTTAACGACCTTGGCATTGGGAGTCGAACTCGACGTGGTCGTGAATTTCCCGCACGACGACTGGAAGGTTGCGCTTTTCGAGCTACGCGCAGCGCGACGTCGCGACCTGACCGGCGCGACGTGACCTTCGCGAACTCGAGACGCGCTGCTCGATGTCGACGTCGCCGCTATGCGCTCGAAGGCTGCAAATGCTCCAGACCGGTCCCCTCCTCGCTGCACGGAACGATGATTCGAAATACCGTTTCGTTGTCCAGGTACTCGGACTCGAGCCGAGCGTCGAGTATCTGCGCAACGCACCAAACAGAGACGAGAAAGAGCCCCACGTAGTATCGACCTCGAGTCGAGTCGCGGTGCGCGGCGAGTTGTCCCTGCGGAGAGCTCAGCTCCATCAACTCAGTTCTGCCGGCACTCGAGCCTCCGTCACGAACTTCCAGGATGATCTGGTTCTCTCTTACATACGCTGCGGCACGAACTGGTAGCTCGAAAAAATTGTAGCGGTACGCACCGTGAACCAAGAAGTCGACGGCGTCGGAAAGGAGGCCGGCCCCGCGAACGGGTAGATCTCTCGGAATGCTCAGCTCAATCGAACATTGCAACCAATCGCGACTCCGTTTCTCGAGTAAGGGTGTCAGAGGTTCAGCGTTGGTCAGGCGCG
>DASSMT010000290.1:0-20633 GCA_035688655.1 Polyangiaceae bacterium
CATGACCGGCGGCGTGTCGATCGATCGCGCACGCGAGTTCCTGGCCACGACCATCAACTTGACCTTCGAAAAACCCTTCGACTTCGAACGCCTCCGCCGAACCCTCCGCCGCCTCGTCGCCCAACGCGTCCCCGCCGAATAACCCTCGAGTGTGAAGAGAGTGGGCGCCCGCGCTCCGGCAGCGCACCTCGCACACCGCACTGTTCCCGTCGCGGCAAGCAGCACGTAGCCGCACGCGGAGCGGCGCATGAACACGAGAGCACTCCTCGAGATTTTGAACCGCCAAGGCGCGAAGCCGCCAGACGAGGGGGAGGGGGTTCGCTCGTCGCGACAATTGACTTTCACTGACGCTGGGCACGCCTCCCGCTGCGGAAACGATGCTATGTTCACACAGTATCTTTCGAGCAACGATCGGGCGCGTCGCGGTTCAACGGTCATCCGACGGCCCTGCCAGCGCGGAAACAATGCTGTGTTCACACAGTATCTTTCGAGCAACGATCGGGCGCGTCGCGGTTCAACGGTCATCCGCCGGCCCTGCCAGCGCGGAAACAATGCTGTGTTCACACAGTATCTTTCGAGCAACGATCGGGGCGCGTCGCGGTTCAACGGTCATCCGACGGCCCTGCCAGCGCGAAAACAATGCTGTGTTCGCACAGTATCTTTTCGAGCTGCGAGTGGCGCCTTCGCCCGAATCATCGCTGTCAGGTTCGCCGGTGCACTTGCGACCAATCATCAGTGGCGCCTTGGCGGTTCTCTCCCCTCGCCAATCGACGTGCACCGACGTCACTTCGAGGCGTCACGCCGTTCAGAGCACCCCCAATCGTCGCTTCCTCTTCTGGCGGCTCGGCGGTAAATCCCCCTCTCCCCGTCCGCGACGCCGAAGGCTGGGTGCGATGCGACGTGTTGATTGACCATCAACACCCTCGAAGACGTTACTCTGGGAGCGACTCGGGATCTTCTACTAGCACGGGTTTGTCGAGCTTGATGCGGTACATGACTTCGTTGATGAGCGTGGGGAAGCGGCTGGCGGCGTAGGTGGCGGCGGTCGAGGCGCCGATGGCGGTTGCCCAACCGAGCGGACCGAGCGGGCGACAACCGAAGAGGTGGCTGAGGCCGGGCGTCTGCACGATGCCCGCGAGCAGCGCCGCCGAGGTGACGCTGGTCACGAGCACCGGGCGACTGAAGCGGCCCGAGACCAGCGTTTGCCCGAGCTGCGAGCCGACGAGCGCGAGCAGCCCGACCGTGTTGGCGTTGGCGCGCGTGCCGGTGAAGCGCCCGAGCAGCCAGGCCGTGCCGGCACCCATGCTCGTGACCACCGCGCGCGCGGCGATGTCGCGATTCAGCGCCTTGCCGAGCGATGCTTCGGGTCCCTCTTGCGCCAAGGACTCCATGGTTGCGCTCGAAGGCGGCCGAAGTGCGATCGCCATCGCGGGCGCCACGTCGGTCAGCAGGTTCACGAGCAGCAGTTGGCGAGCGTTCAGCGGCGGGCGGCCGTCGACCAAGCCGGCGCCCAGGGTGAAGCCGATTTCGCCCAGATTTCCGCCGACCAGGATCGACACCGCGTCGCGCACGGAGGCCCACATGGCGCGACCTTCGACCATCGCCAAGACCAAGGTCTCGATGCGTTCGTCGGTCAGCACGATGTCCGCCGCGGCGCGGGCCGCCGACGTGCTGCCCTCACCGATGGCGATGCCCACGTTCGACAGGCGGATCGCGGGCGCGTCGTTCGCGCCGTCACCGACCATCGCCACCACCCGACCGGCGCGTTGCAGCGCGCGCACCACGCGCACCTTTTGCGCCGGCGTGACCCGCGCAAATACACCACAGCCTTTGATCTTGCGATCCAGCTCTTCGTCGCTCAACTCAGTGAGCTCGGTGCCGGTGATCACGGCGCGGCCGTGCAACAGATCGACGTCACGCGCCACGGCTTCGGCCGTGCTCGGGTGATCGCCGGTGAGCATCACCAGCTCCACGCCCGCCGCGCGCAGATCCGCGACGGCTTGCGCGGACGTCGGGCGCACCGGATCGCTGAAGGCGATGAAGCCGCGGAAGGTGAGACCGTGTAGACGCGACAAATCCAGCGGCTCCGAGCGATTGTCTTCGCGCTCCGCGACCGAAAGGACGCGCAGCCCGTGGCGCCCGAACTCACGGGCTTTTGCCAGCAGTTCCGCGCGCAGAGCGCGATCGAGAGGCACCCGCTCGGCGCCGCGCTGCCAGAACTCGGCATGGGGCAGGACGGCTTCGGGCGAACCCTTTACGGCGACCAGCACGAGCTCCGGAGAACGGTAACTCACCGCTTGGTACGCGCGCCCGGCCTCGAAGGCCTGCTCGGCGCCGCGGATGAAACCGCGGCTACCGCTCTCTACTTTGCGCGCGTTGCCGGCGCGCGCGAGCGCGGCGTCCATCGGATCTTGGGTGGACGGCCCAGCGCGCAGATCGGATGCCGCTCGCAGGGCTGCCGCGAGCACGCCCTTGCCGATCTCGGACAACTCCGCAATCGGCGTCGTTTCTTCACCATCGGAGACGAAGCTGAGCTCCACGCGGCCCTCGGTCAGCGTGCCGGTCTTGTCGATGCACAGCACATCCACGCGGCCGAGCGCTTCGATACTGCGCGCGTTGCGCACCAGCGCACCTTGCTTGGACAAGCGATCGGCGGCTGCGAGCTGAGCTGCGGTCGCGAGCAGCGGCAAGCCCTCGGGCACCGAGGCCACGGCTAGGCTGACCCCCGTGCCCACCAGGTCCTCGAGCTTGCGGCCGCGAACCAGGCCGGCACCGATCACGCCGACGCCCGCGGCCAATGCCACGGGGCCCGTCAGATTGACCAACGACTTCATCCGCCGTTCGACGCCGCCCCGGCTCGGATCGCGCTTCGAGGCCACCGCACCGCGACGGGCTTCGGTCTCGTCGCCGGTGGCCACCACGACCGCCAACGCGCGCCCTGCAGCCAGCGCCGTGCCTTCGAACAACATCGAGCTGCGATCGGCCACGTGCCGCTCGAACGAGGCCGCCGCGGTCTTTCTCACGGGCAACGATTCACCCGTCAGGCTCGAGGCGTCGACCTCCAGCGACTCCGCGTCGATGATTCGACAATCTGCGGGAACGACATCGCCGGCCTCCAGCACGATCACGTCACCGCGCACCAGATCCGTCGCGTCGACCTCACTGCTATCGCTGCCTCGGCGAACCAACGCACGCCTGCGCGCGGTCCGCGTCAGCTCCCGGATCCGGCGCTCGGTGCGAAAGCGCTGCACGCCACCGATCAGCGCGTTGAGCACGACCACGCCGCCGACCATGCTCGCATCACCGAACGAACCGACCGCGGCCGACAGGCCCGCGCCGGCCGCGAGCAGCGGCGCGAGCGGATTGAACAGCTCATCGGTGACGTTTTCGGCCAACTCTGCCAGCGCCGAGCGCTGCTCGGGCGCCCGCCGGCGACGTCGCAGCGCATCGCGGCGGATCAAGCCTTCGCGCGAGGTTCCGAGCTTCTTCAGCACGCCCTCGGCTTCCAGGGCGTGCCAGGGAGTGCGGTCACGCGGTGCGGGCAGAGCGCGGCGCGCGAGCTTCAGCGAGCCGCGCACGCCGTTCAGCATCGAGATCAGCGACGCGGCGTTGACCACGGCGATCACTCGCCGTGCGGTGAGCTGAACGCCGCCGCCCGCGGATACCAGAGCGCCCAGGCTGGCTGCGCCGAGCGCGATGTTCACGCTTTGCTTGGAGACCTGCCGCGCGACCACGCAGGAGTGAATCAAGAAGCGAACGTCGCTCAAATCATCCCGGCAGATGATGTGCGCGCCCCAGGGGGTCAGCTCACCTTCGCGCGTCAGACCGATCGCGCAATCTGCCGCCGCGATGCCCGGGGTCGCGCCGGTCACCACCACGCAGACGGTGCGTCCCTCGCGCTGCAGACGGCGGATGCCGCGCTCGAAGCCGTCGCCTTCGGGGATGGTGTCGTCGGCAGCAATGCCCTGTAAAATGGCCTCGTTGTTGGAGGCGATTACGACCCTCATCTGCGCTTCGTGAGCCGCCGCGATCAGCTCGTCGATGCCGGTTTGCGGAACCAGATCGACTTCCGCTGCGGCGATCAGCGCGCTTTCTCGCATCAACCCGAACACCAACCCGCCGCGCGCGCCGAGCGCCGGCGTGTGCTGCGCCAGCTCGGGCGGGACGGCTACGTCCAACACGCCGAGCGGAGCCAGAGTGTGTTCGCCCTTGCGCTTGATGTCGATCGGCCGCTGCACGTCCAGCAGCTGCTGGATCAGGGGTCGCACTTCGCTCTCGTCGACCTCGGTGGACACGACCAGCTTGCGGATTTCGAAGCGATCGCGCGCGACCAAATCGGCCTGCAACACCAGACAATCGACGCGATCGAGCTTGCGCAGGACCTCGGGATCGAGCACCAGGGTCTGGCGCTTGGCCAGCGCACGCCCCAAATCCGCGGCAAATGCGTCGCGGCCGAGCCGCGCCGGTCTGGGCAAACCACCGAACAGAGCTGCCACCGCGCGCTGCACGCTGCGCGTGGTGAGGAAGCTGACGCCGAAGCCGCCGAGCGAGACGATCCAGGCGCGATCGGCGTATTCTTCGATCGGTCCCCGCGGCAGCGCGCGCGGGCGCCCATGGCGAGTGGCGTCTTCGAGCCGATGCACGGCTTGCGCCTGGCACAGCTCGGCTTCGCGCTGCTGCCAAACCCGCCGGCGCGCTTCCGCCTCGGCCAGCCGCGACAGCTTGTGGGTCGCTTCCACGAGCGCGCTGCCCGGCCGCTGCGCAAAACCATGTGCGAGCGCCGCGGTGACGTCCAAGGTCAAGTCCGCGCGCAGCGGCCCGAGTCGCTCTTCGACCGCGCCGCGCAGTCGATCCGTCGATTGCACGATCGCGACCAGCGCGGCCGCGGTGCCCGCGAGGCGCGACACCGGGATGGGCGAGAACCGGAGACCGAGGCCGACGACCACGCCCACGGTGTCGGCGAGCAGCCCGACCTTGAGCCGCTCGACCGTCTCGCTGTCGCTCGGATGCTCCCAAATTTCGTCGCGAAATGGTGCGCGCTCGAGGCCCGCGCTGCGCTCGGCCTCGGCGACCACCTCGGTCAGCTCGGCAATGCCGTAGGCGTCTTGTTCGAACGAGACCACGACGCGACGGGTGTGCGGGTTGAGCTCGACCCACTCCACCCGCGACAGGGCTTTGAAGCCGAGCTCGGCTTGACGTTTGAACGTCGCGAGCTCGAGCGCCGAAAGCTCCCGAAACTCGATGTGAGCGCGGGTGCGTCCGATCCAGGTACGACGCGAGCGCTCGGAGAACAGCTTCTTCAGGGAGCCGAAGAATTGCGCGGCCTCTCGCCTCATCGAGTCCCCGCGAAGCGATCGGTGGCGGAGATCAGCTCATGCACGGTGCCCGGCTCGTAGGCGGAGTGCCCGGAGTCGGGGACGACGCGAAAATCCGCCTCGGGGAACGCGCGAGACAGCTCCCACGCGCTCTGCAACGGACACACGACGTCGTAGCGGCCCTGAATGATCACGGTCGGGATGTGACGGAGCCGCGTTACGTCGTCGAGCAATTGATTCTCATGCGCCAGAAATCCTCTATTTACGAAGTAATGACACTCGATGCGCGCGAAGGCGAGGCTGAATTCATCGCCGGCGCAGCTCCGGATGTAGTCTTCGTCCTGGAGCAGGTTACTGGTGCTCGCCTCCCACACGCTCCACGCGCGTGCGGCTTCTTGACGAACGAAGGCGTTCTCGGACGTCAGCCGGCGATGGTACGCGGAGATCAGATCTCCGCGTTCGGCGAGCGGGATGACTGCCAAGTACTTTTGCCAGGCGTCGGGGAAGAGCAGGCTCGTGCCGTGCTGGTAAAACCATTCCAGCTCCCAGCGACGCAGCAAGAAGATGCCGCGCAGGACGAGCTCGGTGACCCGTGCCGGGTGCGTCTCGGCGTAAGCCAACGCGAGCGAGCTGCCCCACGAGCCACCGAAGACGAGCCAGCAGTCGATGCCGAGATGCGTGCGCAAGGCTTCGATGTCGGAGACCAAGTGCCAAGTGGTGTTGTCCACCAGCGACGCGTGCGGCTTGCTCTTGCCACAGCCGCGCTGATCGAAGAGCACGATCCGATAGCGTTCAGGGTCGAAGAACCGACGCTGCCTGGGGCTCGTGCCGCCGCCGGGTCCGCCGTGCAAAAATACCGCTGGCTTGCCGCGTGGATTGCCCGACTCCTCGAAGTAGATCGAATGCTCTGGAGACACCTCGAGGTAGCCGGCCCGGTAAGGCTGGATTTCGGGGTAAAAGCTGCGGCGTGACATCCGCTAGTCAGGGTACGAGAGTCGCAGCCCCGTCACAAGCTGCGGCGAGTGCCGACACATGATAGGGCACGGCCGTGGCATACGAGACCGGCACGGACGAGTCGGCCGACGCTTCGAGCGCGGCCGGCGCGGCAGACACACAAGACCTCACCCCGCTGATCAAGAACGCGCAGCGTGGCCTGCGCCGGGATGTACAGGCGCTGCTCGACCGATTACCCAAGGGTGAGCTTTGCATTCCGCTGGTCCGGAATATCGCGGGAGTCGCCGACGGCGAGCGCCTGGAAATCGACGACGGTGAGGTGAAGCTCGTGCCACACATGCTGCTCGACGAAGAGGGGAACCACTACGCCGCACTGTTCAGCCACCCGGAATTGATGGCGCCGATGGAGCAGCAGCTCGGCTGGAAGACCGACGGTGAAGACCTGAAGTTCTGCACCGTGCCCGCGCTTTTTGCCCTCGATATGGCGCTCGAAGTGGTGGACGACGAGCACGTCCTGGGCCTGGTTCTGAACGCCGTCACGGAGTACGAGCTCGCACTCCGCCGGGCAGATCTTGCCAGCCTGACGAACGGCAAGGCTCTGCCACTCGTCGGCTACGTCGCCAATCTGGACCCGGATGAAACCGAAACCACGATCATCGCCGAAGGCGGCGAGCCACCCGCGCCGGCCCTGACCGCCGCCATCGAAGGGTGTTTGAGCCAATTGCCGCAGGTCGCAGGCTATGCGCTGCTCCGCACCTTCAACCCCGAGCGCGATCTCGAACCGCACCCCACATTGAAGCTCACGACCAAAACCGAGGCGGCCGCCGAGCTACGAGCGATTGCCGGCAAAATGATCGACGCCATCGGGAAGCACTTGCCGCCCCCCGGCTACATCGACATCGTGTTCGACCGAATCGATGACTGAGTCGAACGCCGCGAACATCGAACGCAGCGCGCCGGCCATGTTGCAGGTGGATAGCCCGAACCCTCGGCCCGATCTGGTCGCCGCCGGCCACAAGCGGCTCGGTTTTCTGGAACGCGCGCTGATCGCGCTCGTGCGGCGCACGTTCGAGCCGGGGCTGATCAGCCGTGCGCTGCAGTTCGGGCAGCGCACGGTCGGCTGTGGCTGGATCCACCACTGCACGAAGCACCTACGTCACGTGTACGGGTACGAGCGGCTGCCCCAGTTCCAGCTCGACCAGAGCTACATCCTGGTCGCCAACCATCGCAGCTTCTTCGACCTATACGTGGTGTTCGGTGATCTCGTGCATCGCGGTTTGCAGCACCGAATCGTGTTTCCGGTGCGTTCGAATTTCTTCTACGACAACCCGCTGGGCTTTTTCGTGAACGGGGTGATGAGCTTCTTCGCCATGTACCCGCCGCTGTTTCGCGAGCGCAAGAAGGCGCTGATGAACCCGCTGGCGCTGGAAGAGCTGGCCTACCTGCTGCGACGCGGCGGCATGTTTGCCGGGATTCACCCGGAAGGCACGCGCAAACGCGACGACGATCCGTATACGTTTCTGCCTGCGCAACGCGGCGTCGGCAAAGTGATTCAAGACGCGCGCGTGCCGGTGATCCCGGTCTTCATCAACGGCTTGATCAACGACTTGCCCAAGCAAGTGCGGAGCAACTTCGATCGCACCGGCCGGGACATCTTCGTGGTCTTCGGCGCGCCCATCGATTTCGGAGAGCTGCTCGACCAGGGCAAGAGCCCGAAGGTCCACCAAGCGATCTCGGATCGCGTGATGCAGGCAGTCAGCGAGCTCGGCCAGGAAGAGCGTAAGCTGCGCGCGGCTCGCGCGGGCGGCTCATTCGTCGTCGAAAAATAGCGGCTCGCGCTGGCCCAAAAAGCGGCTGATGGCTTCGGCCGCGCCGGGCGGCAATTCGGTGAAGCGGACGCCGAGGCCTGGCGAAGTGTCGCTGTGCTCGTTGAACAAGCGCACCCAGCGCACTTCGCCCACGATCTGAAACTCTTCTTCGCCGTCGTGCATGCGTAGGTTCACTTGGATCTTGGAACCCACGGGTTGAAGACGATGCGTGGCGATGAACAGCCCGCCGGCGGAGAGATTCTCGGCCAGCCCGGCGTATAGATTGTGTTCGCTGTGCACGTTCACGTGCAGCTCGACCATGAAGCGCTCGTCACGGCGAACCTCTTGCACGAGGCTCGTCGGAGACGCGCTATCGACGCCGGTCGACGGCGGAATGTCGTGTTTCATTGCCCGAGAATATGCGGCTCTTCCCACTCTGCCTGCAAACGGCGGCCGAGCGGAGCAGGTTAAGGCGCGCCTGACGCAGCGCGCTCAGCCGGTTACAGCCAGGGATTGACCGCCGTACGCGAACGCTCGGCGCTCAGCTGAGTCGCGACTTTCAGTACGACATGCGCGGCGCACAGCGCACATAGGAAACACAAGCCGTGACTGAGCGGCACACGCGCTGCCAGAAACAGCGGATTTTGACTGCCAAACGCCCAAAAGTAGGTCGCAAGCAGTGACAGCAGCGCGCCCGGAAGCAGGTATCGCACGCCCAGCTGCGCCACCTCCGAGACCCGAACTCGATTGCTGGCAAACCGGATCAGCAGGACCAGGCTCAGCACCAACACTGCCTTGGCCTGGAACAACAACGCCGCACCCACTTGCAACCACAGCCCCGAGACCTTGTCCAACGCAGCGACGCCGGGCAGGCGGGGGCCGCCGAGGAACACCAGGGAGATCACGCCGCTGGTCAGGATCAGGTGACTCCACTCGGGCAGCGTGGTGCTCCGCCCGGCAGCGCGAGCAGTGCTGGCTGCGCCGAGCGCGGCCTTCAGCGCGTCCGGGGGTCGCGACAGCGTCGGCACCTGACCGAGCAGGAGCAGTACGAAAATGCTCAGCGCAACCGGGCTCGCGAACGCGAACCATTGCCAAGGCCAGCCGCCCTGCGCGGCCAAGATGTCGTCCGAGCGCAAGCTACCCGAGAGCAGCACGGCGGCAGCCATCGCCGCCAGCACGGGCGTCTGGAAAACCAAGGTCAGCCAAACGTGGCGCAGGCCGGCGAGCAGCGAGAAGCGCCGCCCCGGCGCGCGACCGCCGATGACCAAGGCGGTCGCGCACAGCGCGGTCAGCGAACCCAGGAACAGCACCGGCAGATCCAGCTCGCGCGCCCAGATCGTGCGATTCATGGCCAGCAGCGTGAGCCACGCGCTGTCCAGGATGAATACGAAGTAGGGCAGCGGTGAGGTCGGCAGCTCGCGCAGCGCGACCTGAGCGAAGCCGAGCGACTTCAAGTTGCCGCGCGCGCGCGACCAGGCCGACTGTCGCGAGCGATCGCGAAACTCCGAGCTCAAGCGACCTTCGAGCCAAGTCAGTGCGCGCCCCAGCGGCGACGCCAAGAGCAACAGCAGCGCGACGGCAAAGCCGAGCAGCGTGGCGGCGGGCGCGAGCTCCGACGGTGAACCGGGCTGAAACCCCGACACATCGAGCGCGAACGTGGAGGGCGTGAGCTCGTCTCCGCGGCGCACCGAAAGATGCGAGAGGCGCGCGCGCGGGGGTGGGATCAAGTCCGAAAGAGTCTCGAGCCGCACCCCGTCCAACTCCAAGAGCGCGTCGCCGGGTAGAAACCCCGCGCGCGCGGCGGGCCCGTCCGGGTCGAGTGTGTCGATGAGCAGCACGTCGCGCTCTTCGGAGTGCACGACGGCCATGCCGGCGAACTCGGCGAAGCGCTTGGCCTCGGCGTCGTGCGCGGCCAACGCAGCTTTCGAGATCGAAGCCGGATTCACGTCCAGCACGACGCCCTCCAAAGTGCCGCGCACCGCTGGAGCGCCCTCCTGTCGCGGCTGAAACGCGGCTGTCACCGCGCCGCGGAAGGTCGCGTGCACCGCGTCTCCGACGCCGCAAAATTCACGCGCCAGCTCGCCGTTCAGGGTGACCGCGATCGAGTGCGGATCGCTGGCTGCGGCCGTGGCCACGATCGTGACCTCGCGCAGCGGCGAACGCCCCGCGCGAAACACGTCGCCCTGAAAGCTCACCTTCGCCGTTCGGCCCTCCGGAAAACCGGAACCGAGCAGCGTGAGGCGATCGCCCACTTCCAGCACGTGCGGATTCAGGTCGCTCACCTCGAGCAAGTTGGGCGAAGCGTCGTGTGCGTCGCAGCCGGCGCTCAGCGCGAGCGCGAGCAAAGCGAGCGGCCGAACCCCACGCAGCACGGCATCAGAAACGGAGAAGCGCACCCGTGCCCCTTAGCGCGAGCGCTACCCTCAGGACCAATTAGCGGAGCCGACCGCCAAAATTTTGGGTCGAACGAACGCGCTGTGCTTTGGTCGCGCAAGCTCGATCCGGCGCGAGTCCATGCGCGGCGAGAGGCAGGACAAAATGGCGAACTTTTCGGGTCTTTTGCGGCGTACCAAGGAACTTCAGACGGAAATTTTGCGCCTCGCGCCGTACCGCGACATCGGCCTCGTGCCGAACCCCGGCGCGTCCGCGAGCGCCATCGCAGCGGTCGAAGCGCGCATCGCACAACCCCTGCCCCCGTCGTATCGCGAGTTCTTGGCCGTGCACGACGGTTGGCCGCGCTTCTTCGAGGGCGCCACCTTGCTCGGCACCGCGAACCTCGGCAAGCGCATGTACGAAGACATGGCGCGAGCCGCGTTCGAAGCCGCCGAGACGCCGGTCCCGCACCTTTCTCCGCCAGCGCGCGCGCAGCGCGCTCCGATCGTGCCGTTCGGTATCGATCTGCAGGGCACGACGATCTTCGCCTTCAACCCGAGCGTGACCAGCGCCGACGGCGAATGCGAAGTCGTGGCCTGGGTGAACGAAATCGGCGTGCGTCGCGAGTCGTTCACGGACTTCCTCGAATTCGTCGTCGAAATGTGCGAAGCCGAGCTCGAAAGCTACCAAGCCCCCAGCCACTCCCTCCGCCGCTCGGCGTGAGGGTGGGCGTTCAGGGCGGCCACCTGAGAATTGAACCGCCAGCGGTCAATCTCCCTCTCCCTCGTCCACGACGCCGAAGGCTGAGACGGGGTGCGACGCGGTCGGTGACCATCAAAACCAAAGGGGACAGTGTAGGTAAAGGGCGCGTTGCGGAAACCTGAGCGCAACCCTTTGACCTGCTTGACGCCGTGCGCCATGCTTACTGAGCTCAGGCTGGTAAGAAAACATGGTCAGCGGTGAAATCTCGGACAGCGCGCCTCCCTCGTCACACCGACGGATCATCAAGCGCTACTCGAACCGCAAGCTCTACGACACCAAGGGTTCGAGCTACGTGACGTTGCTGCAAATTGCGGAGATGATCCGTGATGGCGAAGACGTCCAGATCATCGACAACGCGACGAAGGAGGACAAGACCGACGTCACGTTGGCCCTGATCATCTCCGAGGAGTTGCGCACCAAGCCGCGCGGCATCCCACTATCGACGCTAAAAGCGCTGATTCGGAACAAGGGTGAGCGGATCTTGACCCAGCTCCGCGAGGGGCCCATCGGCAAACTGATGCCGCTCAAGGAGGGGGAAGAGGCGCCGGCAGCGCCGTCTTCGCCCCCGCCATCGGCCGCGTCATCCACATCATCGGCGCCATCCGTGCCGCCACCCCGAGAGGAAGACGAGATGTCCCAGAGCAAAGAGGGCAAGGGGTTTCGCGCTACACTGGAACAGTGGCAGTCCACCATCGACGAGCGCATCCGCGCGGTGTTGCCTAATTTTGCGGCGTTTCGCGAGCTCGAGCTGGAAGTGAAGCGTTTGTCCGAACGGCTGGACAATCTCGAGCGCGGCCAGGGGAAGCCCCCCGAAAAGCGGGAATAGGCCGCCTCCACCCCCGGTTGCTGGAACGAACCCAATGAGCCGCAAAGCAAGCATTTCGGCCCGCGAATTCGAGACCCAGGCGGTAGGCCAGCTGAGCGCTCTGCTGGGTGTAGCCGCACGGCTGACACGGAACCCGGCCGACGCCCAAGACCTGGTGCAAGACACCTTGCTGAAGGCGATGCGTGCACGCGACCAGTTCGAGGCAGGCACCAACATGCGTGCTTGGCTGCTGCGCATCCTGACCAACACGTTCATCAACCGCTATCGCCGCGGCGGCCTCGAGCGCAGCGTGCTCGATGGTCCGGACGCCGACCCGCTGGCAGATGGCTGGATCAGCGCGTCGACCATGGAATCGATGCGCGATCCCGAGTCGCAAGCGCTGCGGCCGATGCTCGAGCAAGAGATTCGGCGCATCTTGGATGAGCTCCCGGAAGAGTTTCGCTTGGCCGTCGTGCTGTCCGACGTCGAGGAGCTCTCCTACAAAGAAATCGCCGACATCATGGGCTGCCCGATCGGCACCGTGATGTCTCGTTTGCACCGCGGCCGCCGGCTGCTCAAGGGCCGCTTGTATGAGCACGCTCGGGCCCTCGGCATCGTCGGTCCCGAAGCGCTCGTGGGGGATACGTCCGAGAAACAAGAACCGGTGATTGATCTCGCTCAATACCGCGAAAAACGAGTCGCCCGCTCATGACCAGCTCTTGCCGTAAAATCTCGCCTTTGCTCGAAGCCTTCGCAGACGAAGAGCTCGCCGCTGACAAGCTGCTCGAGGTCGAGCAGCACTTGGTCGACTGTGACACTTGTGGTGAGCGCGTCCGGCTCAACCAGGCCCTGCACCTCAGCGTGCGTAGCGCAGTGCGCGCCGCCGCGCCGGTGATGCCCGGCTTCGAAGAGCGCATCGCGGCCGCCCTGCGCGCCGAGGCCCTGCGTGAAGAAACGCTCGAACAGACGGTCGAGCAGGCGGAGCAGGAAGCGCAGCACTCGCGCATGCTCTCCTGGCGCAGCGTGGTGCCGATGGCCGCCGCCGCGGCGCTGACGTTGGTCTGGGCGGCTTCGACCAGCAAGCACGCCGTGATCGAGGGCAACGCCTCTGCTGCCCGTCTGAACACCGCCGATCAGCTGCTGGAAGAGCTGGTCGACCACCACATGCACGCGCGCGGTCCGCAGGTCACCGAGCCCGCGCTGCTCAGCCAACTCGAGCCGGAAGTGGGCGTGCCGCTGAATCTGCCGAGCCTCAAGGCCTATGGCGCACGCTGGGAAGGCGCCAATGTGGTGCCGGTCAGCAACCAACACGCCGCATCGCTCCGCTACACGATGGGCGGCCGCCACGTCACCCTATACGTTTACAACTCGACGCGCGTGCCGATCGAAAGCCGCCTCACCGCGCGCACCGTGCGCAACAACGAGCACGTTTATGTCGGCACCCGCCGCGGCGTCTCGATCGCGGCCGCTGAACACCGCGGGGTCGGCTACGCGCTCGCCTCCGACTTCAGCGACGACGAGAGCGCGGAACTGGTCGCCGCGGTTTACTGAACAGGGCGCCGCTCGGCTTTCCGGAGCCAAACCGCTCGGCTCGAGCTCAGTGCAGGTGCACCATGCCCATCATGCCGGCGTCGGCGTGATCCAAGATGTGGCAGTGAAACATCCACATCCCTGGGCGTTCGTCGAAATGGACGAGCAGGCGCACGGTGCCGTCGACCGGGACGTTCACCGTGTCGCGCCACTCACGCAGCGCGGGCGCGACGCCATTCACGTCGAGCACTTGGAAGAAGAAGCCGTGCAGGTGAAACGGATGATCGAACTCGAAGGTATTCTTCACCGTCCACACTTGCCGCTCTCCCAGCGGCGTCATGATCGGCGCGGCGTCCCACGAAGGCACGCCGTTGATTCCCATCACGACCGTGCCGTCGGAGGTCTGCTCCTCGGTCAGTGAAATGTCGATCGCACGCGCGTTGCTCGCGTCGGGCGCTGGGATCTCGCGATGCAGCGCGGGTAAGGGGTCGGCTTTGACTGGGTCGCCATCGAACTGCAAGCGAAGCAGGTCTTCGGGGGGGCGATTGAAGGCGGTTCCGAAACCGCGATCGTACGCCAGCCAGCGCAAGCTCAGGGCGGTGTTCCCAGCCGTGGGCTGTGGCTCCACGATCACGTCGGCGCGCTGTGCCGGAGTGAGCAGCACGGTATCGAGTGTCTCTGGGGATTCGATGAAGCCACCGTCACTGCCAATGCGAGTGAACGGCGTGCCGGGGAGCTGAAGCTCGAAGTAGCGCGTTTTGGCGGCGTTGATGATGCGCCAGCGTTGGCGTACCCCCGGGCGAACGTGCAGCGTCGGCAGGACCTTACCGTTGACGAGCATCAAATTGCCTTCGCGACCGAAGAGCGTGCCGAAGGAGCCACCGCTATCGGGCGGCGTGAGCGCTCCCGTTTTTTCGTCGATACCCAGATCGCTGAGCACCATCACCGCTTCATCACCCAAACCAGCGGGCTCGTTCGGATCATCGACGATCAGCGGACCGAACAGGCCATTGCCCAATTGCTCGGCCGACGCGACGTGCGGGTGGTACCAATAGGTTCCGGGATCGGGCAGCACGAACGAATAGTCGAAGCTCTGCCCGGGCGCGACGGGCGGCGACGGCATATCGGGAACGCCGTCCATGTCGTTCGGAATGCGCAGGCCATGCCAGTGAATTGAAGTGGGCTCTGCGAGTGAATTCTTGAAGTGCACGATCAAGCGATCGCCCGCCTTACCGCGCAAGAGTGGCCCCGGCAGACCACCGTTGTAGGTCCAAACCGCGGTCGGCTTGCCCGCTACGTATTCGACGTTGGCCACACGGGCCTCGATGTTCACCTCGATCACATGCGGATCGGCGTTCAGATCCTGCACGGTCGGCAGAGCGATCTCGTCCGCCCAGCCCAGGGGCTCGGTCACCGGCTTGTCCACGCCCGCCGCGGGATCCGGGCTATCGCAGCCGGCAGCCAACAGAAGGAGGGGAGCCCAGCGCGGGAGAACCAAGTCGAACAGCATCGTTACCACGACCCTGCAACAGTCGTACCTCGGGGATAATCCTCTATATTTCGGCTAGGTTTCAGAACCTAGCGCAGTGGCTGCGCCCAGCGCGCAGGATTTGCACGAAGGTGGAGCTATGATTGCGCTGGTGTCGGCGCTGCGCGTCATTTGGGTCGTCTACGGCTCTCTCGATCAGGTGAGCGGCGGCTATATTTACGATCGATTGGTGGTCGAGCAACTGCGGGCAATGGGCGACCAGGTGACCGTCGTCTCGCTGCAGCCCAATCTCGATTCGCTGCCAGCGCTGGGCAATGAGTGCGATGTCGTGGTGGGTGACGAGCTGTGTTTTCGCGAGCTCGCGCCGCTGTTCCGGGCTGCGCCGGCCGGCGTCAAGCGCGTGCTCCTCATCCACCACCTGACCGCTTGGGAGCATGCGCCGGGACCCACGCGCGACGAGTTGCTGCGTCTCGAGAAGGCCGCCATCGACGCCGCCGACGCGTGCCTCGCGACCAGCCGCCCGACAGCCGACCGCTTGGAGCACGAACGTTTGGCGCAACAGGTCGCGGTGGCCGAGCCGGGGGCAGATCGCTTCGAACGCTCGCCAAGCGCAGGCCAAGAGCCGGCCGGCGCACGCATACGGCTGTTGTTCGTGGGCAACATCGTGCCGCGCAAGCGCGTGCTGGAGCTGACGCGCGCATTCGCCGAGCTACCGAATGAGCACGCCGAGCTGGTGTTGGTCGGCGCCGAGCTCGAACCCGGCTACGCCGAAGACATCCGGGCGCTGATCGCGCAGGCGCAAGTCGGCACGCGCGTGCGTTGGCGCGGTGCGCTCGATGCCGCCTCCGTCGCAGCGGAGCTGTCACTCGCCGATGCGCTCGTGCTGCCCTCCACGCTCGAAGGCTACGGCATGGTGCTGAGCGAGGCGCTCTGGGCTGGGGTCCCAATCATCGCGGCACGCGTGGGCGCTGCTGAAACGCTCGTCGGCCGCACCCAGGCCGGCCTGCTCTACGAGCCGGACGACGAGAACGGCCTCGGCGCGCGGCTCGCCAGCTTCGTCGCCAATCGCGAGCTGCGCGCACGGCTGCGGCGCGCCGCCTTGGTCGCGGCCGAGCAGTTGCCGCGCTGGCGAGACACGGCGCTCGCGGTGCGCGCTACGCTGTCGAAATAGCGCTGAGCAACGAGCTCCGTAGCGAACGCTGGTCGCGGCTACCCGTGACCTGCTCGAGCCGAACGCGCGCTTCGACGTCGTGCAGCTTGGCCACCAGCTGCACCAGCGGTGAAAGCGTGGTGATACCGCGTTTTTCCGCCCAGCGATTGAGGATCAGCCGCTTGGCGCGCGGCGAATGAACGCCTCTCACACCCGCGACCCAGATGCTTCCGCCGACCCGTTCGCAGGCCTTCACCAGGACAGCAACGCCCGGCTGCCACGACTCGAGCAGCGCTGCATCCGGGCGCGCGAAGTCCGCATCCGGCTCGATCTGGCCCGCCGGAAAGTGCAGCACGGCGCCGCCCTCACGCAGCCGAAGCAGCGCTCGCCTCAAGGCGCACGCACGAGCCGAAGGTGCGTCGCCCACGAACAGCAAGTGCGCCGATAGACCGGAGAGCGAGCGCAGAAATTCGCGATCGGCCGCCAGGATCAACAGATCGCGGCGATTCACGGCCCGCATCAGGGCAAGAGCGTCGTATGCGCCGGGGTGATTGGCGAGCACCAAGCACGGACCAGCCGCGGGCGCTTCACCGCTCACCCGCAGTGCGACACCACAGCGCGCGAGCGCGCCGGCCGCTGCCTCGGGCAGCCCGCGCAACGGGAGCTCGCGCTCGAGCGCGGCCAGGGCTTCGGCCAGATCGCGGGAGGCGGCGTAGAAGGGCAGCTCCAAGCCGCGCCGGATGAAATCCGGGCCGCTACGCACACCCAGCGCCGAAACCATCTCGCGGGCGGACAAGCGAGCAAGCTCTCGCGCAAGCGGCGTCATCGCGAAAGCCTAGCCCCGACCGGCTTCATTTGCTCAGGGCGCTGCCGAACTTGCGCGGATCCGCGGCCGCCGCTACCCCGCCCTCGTCAACCGCGATCATTTGCACCGCGGTCGCGGTCAGCTTCAAGGTCTCGACCACCTCCCCGCGCCGCGCGAGCTCGTCGAGCAGCGATTGTTCCGCGCCGGGCTCGAGCAAGAGGCTCGCCCCGGACGTGGGCACCGCGAAGCGCGGTAGTTTCACCAGCGCGTCCGGTGACAGGCCGAACGCGAGTCGCTGCAGGAGCAGCTGCGTGACATTCGTCGCGATCAGCGGACCACCCGAGCCGCCGAGTGCGAACACGACTTTGCCGTCCTTCACGACCAAGGTCGGCGTCATGCTCGACACGGGTCGGGCGCCCGGGCGCGGACGATTCGGGCTCTGAGCCAGGCCGAACGGCGCCACGTCTTTCTGCTTCGTGAAATCGTCGAGCTCGTCGTTGAGCACGATGCCGCTCTCGGGCACGCTCAGCTTGGCGCCGAAGGCGTTGTTCACCGTCGTGGTGAGCGAGGCCACGTTGCCTTCCGCGTCGATCGCCAGCAAGTGGTGCGTCCCGTGCTCGTGCTCTTGAAAGCGCGGTAAGGCTTGGGTGCGCTCGGCAGAGATCGAGCGCTTGCGCGTAGCCAGCCGCTGCGCATCGAGCAGCGCCGCGAGATCGACGTGCTCGAAATCCGGATCGCCGAGAAAGCGCATGCGGTCGGAGAGCGCGCCGCGCATGCCTTCGGCGAGCGTGTGCTGAAAGACGGCCGTCCCTCGGCCCAGCCGCTCGAGCTCGGCCTTCGAATACATGCTCAACATTTCGGCGACCATCAGCCCACCGGCGGACGGCGGCGGCATGGTGTACACGTCGTAGCCCTCCCAGCTGACGTGGAGCGGTTGGCGCGTGAGCGGGTGATAGCCGCGCAGATCGGCGGCACTGAGCGCGCCGCCCTTTGCGCGCGCGGTCGCAATCAGCTGACGCCCGAGCTCGCCCTCGTAAAACGACGCTTTGCCTTTCGACGCGAGCTCGCGCAGCGTGCGCGAAAGCTTGGGATTTTTCAGAGATTTGCCGACGGAAACCGGCTTGCCCCCGGGAAAGAACAGCCCGGCTAGGCCAGCATCGCTCCAGGCCAGCTTGTTCCACGGCAAGGCGGCTGCGTTACTCAGGTGCTGGCTCACCGCAAAGCCCGTTTCCGCGACGCGCGCGGCAGGCAATACGACATCCCGCCAGTTTCGCTTGCCCAGCTCGTGCTGTAGCTGCCACAGACCCGCAAGCTCTCCCGGTACACCGGTGGCGCGCGCGCGTTCTTCCGGCGGGAACGGCCGCGCCTCGAAGGCAGTGGCGTCGAGCTCGGCGGGCGCGGTCTCGCGAAAATCCAGCACGTATGGCTCGCGCTTCGCGGCGCGCCAGACCATGGCAAAGCCACCGCCGCCGAGGCCGCTCGAACTGGGGCTCACGATCCCTGCCACCAACGCCGCTCGCACGATCGCATCGATGGCGTTTCCGCCGGCCGCGAGCTCGGCCAAGCCTTCGCGCGTCGACACGACGTTTTCGGTCGCGACCGCGACCCGTGCCGGCTTGCTTTCGGCATGCCCACCCGGTGCCGAAAGCACGAGCGCAGCAGCGCACAAACCACTGCACAGCGGTATCAGGGCAGGGGAGCGAAGCACCATTGGTAGATCTTGCCCTTTCAGCGGTTGGCGGGCTCGGAGGCTTCATCTATTGGCGGGCACGCAGGAAAGAGCAAGCCCCCTCGAACGCGACCGGGCAATTGCCGCGCGGCTCGCGACGTGTGAGATTGCTGCACCGTGCGCATCCTCTTCGTCATGGACCCGGCCGAAACGATGACGGCCGACAAAGACACCACTTTTGCCTTCATTCGCGGCGCCATGGCGCGCGGACACGAGTGTCTGCACTGTCTGCCGCGCGAGCTGTCCAACGAAGGCCGCGACGTCTTCGCGCGGGCCCGCTCGGTGAAAGTGAGCGCGCAAAAGCCGCACGTGACGCTGGGCACCGACGAGCGCGTAGAGCTCGCGCAGCTCGACGCGGTCTTCATCCGCAAAGATCCGCCCTTCGACGCAGGTTACCTGTATCTCACTCAAGTCTTGGATCTGGTCAAAGATCGCGTGCTGATCATGAACGATCCTCGCGGCCTGCGCGACGCGAACGAAAAGCTGTTCACGTTCCAGTTCCTGGAGTTCATGCCGCGTTCCTTGGTCAGCGCCGAGCCGGCCCAGTTGATCGCCTTCGTCGATAAAGTCGGCGGCACCGCCGTGCTCAAACCGCTCGACGGCGCCGGTGGCGCCGGTGTCGTGGTGCTCACCGCGGGTGATCGTAACGTGCGCTCCATGGTCGACATCATGACCGTGGAAGGCAAACGCCTAGCGATGGTGCAAGAGTATCAGCCCGCAGTTCGCCAGGGTGACAAACGCATCCTGCTGCTGGACGGTGAACCGCTCGGCGCCATCTTGCGCGTCCCGCGCGAAGACGACGTGCGCGCCAACATTCACGCCGGTGGCCAAGTGCAGCCCACCGAGCTCACGCCACGCGAACGCGAGCTCGTCGCCGCCGTCGGCCCCAAACTTCGCGAACACGGCCTGTGGTTCGTCGGCCTCGACGTGATCGGCGAAAAACTGATCGAAGTAAACGTCACGAGCCCCACCGGCATCCAAGAACTCGGCCGCCACCAAGGCAAAACCCCCGAACAAGACGTGATCGCCTGGGCCGAAAAGCACGCTCTCCGGCACTGACGAGCGGGGTTGAACTGCCAAAACGGGAGCAGAGAAGAGAAGGATTGAGGGGCTTGCTCGAAAGGCAGATTGGTTCGAAGAAGCGCTCGGCATTGCGTGGTGCACGATGTCCTAAGCCGAGACCGCGCGCACAGCGGACAATCATGTTCGTGCACGAATACGTTTTGCCGACCGAGACAGCACCCGAAAGGCGCTGATCGACCACAGCCGAGACCGCGCGCACAGCGGAGAATCATGTTCGTGCACGAATACGTTTTGCCGACTGAAACAGCACCCGAAAGGCGCTGACCACGGCTTCGGAAGCACCTTCAGGGATCAGCGACGCTTACCGCCGGGCACCGTGAACCCCAATCTCCTTTCGGCGTCTTGGCGGTTCAAACTCAGGGAGACTTTCATCGCGGCAACCACGCGCGCTGCGAGGTGCGCTGCTGGTTCGCGAACGCCCACTCTCTAACGCTCGCGGAAAATTTGGCCGGGTTGGTGGCTATCGGCTAGGCCAAAGGCATGACCCGCAAATGTGAGCTGTGCGCGACGCTCAGGACTCGGTTTTCGGCCGCGGAGCATGGGTCGGCCAAGTTGCGGCGGATCCTCGTCGAGGATCGCGTGGTCGCGCTGTGTGGCGCGCACGCGGAGAAGGTGAAGCAGCTGGCGCCAGCGACGCTGGCGGAGCTGGGTGCGGCTTTCCCCGAGCGTCATGGGCAGCGTTCGCTGCTGCAGCGTCGGGCGCCGCTCGATCGCCGTGCATTTCCCGCGCGCCCCGAGGGGCGACGCGCCTCGAGCGGTCGGCGCGCCAGCGACCGCGACCAGTGACCACGACCGAGCGGAACATTCATCTCGGAGTGCTCGGCGCTTCG
>DASSMT010000295.1:0-9493 GCA_035688655.1 Polyangiaceae bacterium
GCTCGGATCGGCTTCGGCTGCCAGCACCCGCAGCGCGCGAACCTCCAGGCGCGCGCGGCCTTCAGCGGCTGAGTCGCCGCTCGCCTGCGCGCTGCTCGCGATGCGCCGGTACGTCGCCAGTGCGGCGGCCCAGGCATGCGCCTCCACGTAGTGCTGCGCGAGCTCTGCCAGTGCCTGCGGCTGAGGTTCGAGCTCGACCGCGGCCTGCAAGTCGGCAATTGCTCGCTCGCTTTGACCGGCCGCGCGATGCAAATGCGAACGCTGCAGCAACGCTTGGGCGCGGGCGTCGCCCAGCTGGATGCCCTCCGAGTAGATCAGCTCGGCTTCGCGCGTGTCGCCCATCCTTTCTCGGAGCGCTCCCAAGCGCAGGTACGCGGCTCCCAGGGTGGCGTCGATGGCGATGGTCTCGCTGTATTCACGCAGGGCTTGCGCGATATCACCGCGCCGTTCGAGCTCGACCGCGCGCTGGTAGTGACTCTCGGCCAATCGGCGTGACCAACTGGAGTTGGCCGTGGCCGGGACCTGCGCGCGGGCCGGTCGAACGAGGACGCCGAGCAGCAGGAACAAGAGCGCGAGCAAGGCAGGGCGTGCACGGCGCGCTGTGTGCAGGCGACCGCGAAGCGTGCGTCTGGGGGCCCACAAGCGTTGCAGAATTTCGGCCGAAATCCTCGATTGCGGCCGCGGCACGTCCGTTGCTGACTGGGCCAAGAACCCCATGAAAATCCCTGCGAAACCTGGAAGGCCTCGGTTCTTGCGCTGGCCCGCCTCGGCCATCTTACTCACCATCCTCGGCCTGGCTTGCATCGAGGGTGGGAAGACTCCGGTGAAGTCCGCCAACGGAGCACTCGCTCCGGGCGTGGGGGCGCGCGGAGGGAAGAAGGACGACGGCGCGTTCCGCGTCGTATTCGCCGGTCCGCAGGGTGAAGCAAGCGAGGTCAGTGAGCTCAGTTTGGTCTTCAGCCGTCCGCTCCGCAAGCTCGAGCTTGCCGGAGCCGCTCCGCCGCCGATCGCGATTTCGCCGCCGATCGCCGGTCGCTGGCTGTGGGTCGGCACCCATGCCTTGCATTTCGTGCCCGAGACGCCGCATTTGCCCGGCTCCACGCAGTACACGGTGACGGTTCCCGGAGAGCTGCGCGCGCTCGATGGCACGGCCCTGGGCAGCCCCTACCAGCTCGCGTTCAGTACGCCGCGCTTGAAGCTGGTCGACTCCGAACCCGGGGCGGGCAGTCGCGGTCTGGAACCGAACACGAAATTCACGCTCCATTTCAACCAGGCCGTCGACCCGGAAAAATTCCGCACGCGGGCCACGTTGAGCGCCACCCGGGCGGGCAAGACCGAGAGCCTGGCCTTCACGGTGCAGCGGCCAGACCCGACTCAGCCCAAGCGTCTCGAGCTGAAGCCGCAGCGTCCGCTCCCGATCCACTCCGAAATCAAATTGGCGGTGGCTGAGTCGCTGACGGGTCTCGAAGGGCCATTGCCGCTCGCCGCGGCGTTCGAGATCCCCGTCGAAACCTACGGCCCGCTTTCGGTCGAGAGCGTCAACTGCGACCGCGAAACGCCGCATGGCGAGTGCGCGCCCGGTGGTTCCTGGTCGCTCGAATTGAGCAACGCGGTGCCGCTCAAGGATCTGAAGCGAGCGCTTTCAATCACGCCTGCGCTGCCCCTGCGTTTCGAAAATTGGACGGACGAAGCGACGCCGGTTTCGTACTTGAGCATCACCGCGCCGTTCCGCGCCGGGACCAAGTACACGCTGCGCGTCGCGGGCGATTTGCGTGACGTCCACGGTCAAGGCCTGAGCCGAGCGTTCGCCCGGGAAATGACGATCGACGACTACTTTCCGGCGGTCGAGATCGGGGTGCAAGGGCACTTGCTCGACCCGCGCACGGCGACCACGGTTCCTGTCGGTTCGCTCAACGTGAAGAGCTATGGTTTGAGCACTGCGGCGCTCACGCCGGAAGACGCGCTTTCGCTCTCCAACGAAGACCAGCCCGAAAAGCGCTGGCAAGCCTTTCGCGAGCTGCGGCAGACGCGCGTGCGCCCGATCGGGCCGAATGCCGGCTTGAATCGCATCAGCAAAGAGAACTTGCCGCTCGCAACGCTGCTCGGGCCGAGCGGGCATGGCGCCTTGGCCATCGGTGTCGAGTACGAGCGCCATCCGAAGGACTATCGCTCGATCGATACGTTCAAGATCGTGCAGCTGACCGATTTGGCCATCACCGGCAAGCTCTCGCCAGATGGCTCACTGGTTTGGGTCACGCGCATTTCGACGGGTGAGCCTGTGGCGAGGGCGACGGTGCGGGTCTTGAGCGTGAGCTCGGGCGAGCACCGCTACGAGACGGACGCCGCAGGCATTGCCAAGATTCCCGCCAAGGACTTTGCGCCCTCGTTCGACGAGTCGAGCGGCGATGCTTCCGCGATCTTGGTCGCGGCCAGCGGCGATGATTGGGCATTCGAGCGCGCGCGCGACTTCTTGTCGCCGTGGCGCTTTTCCGTGCCCTTCGACTGGTCGGGACGAAAGCGCAACTACGGCATGATCTTCACCGAGCGGGGCATTTATCGGCCAGGCGACACGGTGCAAGTGAAGGGCATCGTGCGCCGCGAGCAAAACAGTGGAAATGGGACGCCCAGCGGCGAACAGCTCGCGCTCGAGCTGTATTCGCCCGACTCCGAGCGGACGCAGTCACGGACGCTCGAGCTCAATCAGTTTGGAACCTTCTCGACTCAGCTCAAGGTGCCGGAGACGGGGCACCTGGGGGCCTGGCAGATCAAGGCGCAGCTCGGCGATGACCTGATTTACGAATCCTTCGACGTCTCCGAATATCGCGCTGCGGAGTTCAAGGTAGGCGTGGAAAGCGATCGCCCGAGCTACGTTCGCGGCGACACGGCGCGCTGGACGGGTCACGGTGATTACTTGTTCGGCGCGCCGATGGCCAAGGCGGACGCGCGCTACACGGTCTCGCGCGCGCCGAGCTACTTCGAAGTGCCGAACAGCGCGGGCTTTTCCACGAGCGCCGCCGCGTTTCAAGCGGATTTGGCGGATCAGGGCCTGAATACGAGTCAGCTGCTCGCTCAGAGCGGAAAGCTTTCCGAGCAGGGCGCGCTGGCCTTCTCGCAGAAACTCGAGCTCGCCGCGCAGCGTGGGCCCGAGCTGCTCAGCGCCGAGGTCGAAGTGAGCGACATCTCGCGACAAAGCATCGCGGGCAGCACCTCCGCCATCGTACACCCTGCCGAATTTTACGTCGCGCTCAAGGAACCCGAAGACTACTTCGCGAAAGCGCCCGGCAACTTCGCGACCAGCGTCTTGGCCTTGTCACCCAAGGGTGAGCGCCTGGTCGGAAAGTCGGTGAAGGTCGAGTTGATCTCGCGACGGTGGACCTACGCCCGGCAAAAGCAAGGCGATCAGGGCTCGCAGCTCTTGAGCAAAGTGCTCGATCGCGTGGTGGGAACGTGCACGGTGACGACCGCGCAAGCGCCGGTGCCCTGCGAGCTTCAGCTCAAGGAGGCGGGCTACCACGTGCTGCACGCCGTGGCCAAGGACGCGCGGGGCAATAGTAGTGAGGCGGCGCTCGGCGTGTACGGCATCGGTGAGCAAGGCACCGGCTTTGCGGACAGTGATCGCCTGAGCGTCGAGCTGAAGAGCAACAAACTAACCTACCAAATCGGCGAAACGGCGCGCGTGCTGATCAAATCCCCATTTCCGGAAGCGGACGCGCTGGTGACGATCGAGCGGGCAGGCGTGTATCGCTCGCAGCGCGTGCGCCTGCGCGGTCCGACGCCCACGATCGAAGTGCCCATCAGCGAAGATTTGCGGCCGAACGCGTTCGTGGCCGTGCATTTGCTGCGCGCGCGCAAAGTCAACGAAGCGCCGGCGCTCGGGGCGCCATTTCGCGTCGGTTACACCGAGCTGCGGGTCGACCCCGAGGCGCGCCGGCTTTCCGTCAGCGTGCGCCCGGACAAGTCGGATTTTGCGCCGGGCGCCGAGGTCAAAGTCGACGTCGAGGTCAAGGATCGAACCGGCAAGCCGCACGCGAGCGAAGTGACCTTGTATGCGGTGGACGAGGGAGTGCTGTCCTTGATTGGTTACAAGGTGCCCGACCCGATCCCGGTGTTCACCGCGCCGCGTCGACTGGCCGTGGCCACCCTCGAAGCGCGCGATGGGCTTGGTCGGATTGGCCTCGAGGCGCTGGACGGCGCGTTGGGCGCAGACAAGGGGCGCGAGGGCGGTGGCGGTGGGCTCAGCCCCGCGCGCCGAGATTTCCGCCAAACTGCCTACTTCAACCCGAGCGTGCTCACGGACGCCACGGGCAAGGCGACCGTTCGCTTCAAACTCCCGGAGAGCCTGACCACGTACCGCGTCATGGCGGTCGCCGTCGGTGGCGCCGATCACTACGGCTTCGGCGCGGCTTCGGTCACCACGAGCAAGCGACTGATGGCTCGGCCCGCATTGCCGCGGTTCTTGCGCGCGGGCGACAGCATCGAGGCGGGCGTGGTGATTTCGGCCAAGAATTTCGAGCCGGGTCGAGTCACGGTGCAGGCGCGCGCGACGGGTATCACTCTGGTGGGTGATGCGTCGCGAAGCGAAAAGCTCGGCCGCGATCAGTCGCTCGAGGTACGCTTTCCGTTTCGCGCGGAGAACGCCGGCAAGGTCAGCTTTCGCTTCGACGTCAGCGCCGGCGCGGAGAAGGACGCCGTGCAGGTGGAACGGCGCATCGACTCTCCAGCGACGCTCGAGGCGGTGGCCTTGTATGGAAAATCCAAGGATTCGGTGGCCGAAGCTTTGGGTGATCTGAGCAGTATCCGCAACGACGTGGGGACGCTCGATCTCAGCGTGGCGTCCACGGCTCTGGTAGGACTCGACGCGGGAGTCGAGCAGCTGGTTCATTACCCCTACGGGTGTACCGAACAGCTGTCCAGCCTGCTGATCCCGCTCGTGCCGCTGCGCGATTTGGCGAGCGACTTCAAGATCCCGCTGCCGCTCGACTTGAACCAGGTCGTGCCCAAGACCGTGGCCGAGATTGTCTCCAGACAGCGCTCCGACGGCGGCTTCGGACTGTGGCCGAGCTCGACCGAAAGTTACCCGTGGGTCGGTGCCTATGCGCTGTTCGTGCTGAGCCAAGCCACATTGCACGGCACCGCGGTGCCTCAATCCGTCTTCGAGCGCGGCCAAGACTATCTGCGCCGTTACCTGGCCGAGACCACGGCAGACGAATATCGCCTGCCGACGATGGCCTTCGTGCTGGACGTGCTCTCGGACATGGGCTCGCCCGATGCCGGCTATCAGCAGCAGCTGTTCGAGCGCAGAAAAGAGCTACCGCTGTTCGCCAAGGCGCTGCTATTGCACGCGATCGCGGTCAGCGAAGGTCAGAAAAAACTGGCAGACGCGCTGCTGCCGGAGCTGGAGAACGCGCTGCGCATCGAAAACGACGCGGCTTTCGTGGGCGAAAATACGCGTGACGAGTACGCGGTGTTGATGGATTCGCAAGCCCGCACGGCCGCGCTCGTGCTGCGCGCTCTGCTCAGCGTCAAACCGGATCACCCGCTGGCGGCGGAGCTCGCGCGCGGATTGTTGATTCAGCGCACGAACGGCACCTGGCGCAGTACGCAAGAGACGGCCTACGCGCTGCTCGCGCTCGACGCCTACCGCAAGGCGCAAGAGAAGGTCGTGCCGGATTTCCAGGTCAAGGCACTGCTCGGGCAGCAATCGGTGATGGACGCGGAGTTTCGTGAGCGCAGCGCGCACGCGCAGTCTGCGCAGGTCGCGATCGGCAAAGTTGCCGGCTCGAAAAGCTCGTCGTTGGTGTTCGAGAAGCGCGGCTCGGGTACGTTGTTCTATCAAGCGCGGCTCCGCTACGCCCGTCGCACGCTGCCCACGGACACGCTGGATCAGGGTTTTTACGTCCAAAAGGGCCTGCGCCCGGTGAGCCCCGAAGGCCTGCCCCAAGCGCTCGCCAGCATCGCCGACAGCACGGCACCGCGCTTTCGGGGGGGCGACTTGGTGCTCGCCGATCTAGTGATCGTGACGCCCAGCCCGCGGGACTTCGTCGTCGTGGACGACCCCTTGCCGGCCGGCTTCGAAGCCGTGGACAGTCACCTGTCGACGACTTCGAGCGCGCTCGGTGTGGGTGAGTCGAACGGGTACGGCTCTTGCGCAGACTGCGACTACGAAGAGGCGCGCGACGATCTGGCGGCTGGGCACACGTTCTTCGAAAACTATTCGCAGCGCGAGTTGCGCGACGACCGCGTGCTGTTCTTCGTCGACCATATGGCCGCCGGCATGTACCACTACCGCTATCTCGCGCGGGCGACGACGCTCGGCAAGTTCGTGGTTCCTGCCACGCGCGTGGAGGAGATGTACACGCCGGAAACCTTCGGTCGCAACGGCGCCAGCCTGGTGAACGTGGAATGACCCGCAAGCAGGCCTGGATCGCGGGCTTCGCGCTCGCGCTGCTGTTGCCGCCGCTTTCGCTTGCCCTGTGCGCGGCGAGCGAGAGCTTGCCGAGCGCGCTGTCCGAGCCGAGCTCGGGTGTCAGTACCGTGGTCTTGGATCGCGATGGGCAAACGATTCGCGAGCTGCGCTCCAAAGACGGTAAGCTTTCGTCTCGGGTCGCCTTGGGCGAGCTCTCGCCCTGGGTCGTCCCCGCGCTGCTGGCTGCCGAAGATGCGCGCTTCTACCGTCACCCCGGCATCGACCCCTTTTCGATGCTGCGCGCGTTGGCCCAGGCCGTCAGCGAACGCAGACTGGTCTCCGGAGCGAGCACGTTGACCCAACAGCTGGCGCGCACGGTCGTGCCGCGGCCACGCACTTTGCTCGGCAAATGGCGAGAGCTCGCGATTGCGCTGCGCATCGAGCGTAGCCTGAGCAAACGGCAAATCCTGGAAGAGTACCTCAATCGCGTCGAATTTGGCCCGAATTTGCGGGGAATCGATGCGGCCAGCCGGCGTTACTTCGACAAGCCGGCAGCCCAGCTGGATCTCTCGGAGGCCGCGGCGCTAGTCGCAATTCCGCGTGGCCCGACGCTGTACGATCCGACCCGCGGCACGCGTGCGCTCCTGCGGCGGCGCGATCGCATTCTCGAGCGCATGGTTCAACGCGGGCTCTCGAGCGCGGAAGCGGCGCATACGGCAAAGCTCGAGCCCCTGCTCTTGACCCGCGGTCTGGTGCAAGGGGGCACCGAGCACCTGCTGCAAGGTTTGCTTTCGGGGGCGCTCGCGCCGGAGCTGCGCGGTGAGCAGATTCAACGCTTGGACAGCTGCATCGATTCCGGACTAGAGCGCGAGGTGGCCGAGTTGTCGCGGCGCGCGGCGCGCTACGGAGCCGAGGTCGGGCTCAGCGCGGTCTCGGTGATCGTGGTCGAAAATGCCACGGCAGAGGTGCTGGCCTATGTCGGATCGCCTGATTTTCACGCCGAAAGGGCGCTCGGTCAGAACGACGGTGCGCGCGCGCTTCGCCAACCCGGCTCTGCACTCAAGCCGTTCGTGTACGCGGCGGCGATGACTCGTCTCGGCATGACCGCCGCGACTCGCTTGCCGGATTTGGAGCTGCGTTTGCCGACGGCCGAGGGCGTGTACTCCCCGCGCAACTACGATGGCCGCTTTCACGGACCGGTGCTCGTGCGCGATGCGCTCGCGAACTCCTTGAACGTGCCAGCCGTGTACACCGCCTCGCGCGTCGGACCCGAGCAGGTGCTGAATTTGCTCCACCGCGCGGGTTTCAGCTCACTGACCGAAAGCGCTGAACACTATGGTGCAGCGCTCGCCCTCGGCGACGGTGAAGTGAAGTTGACGGAGCTCGCGCAAGCATACTCCATGCTCGCCCGAGACGGCGCGTTCGTGCCATTGCGCTTTTATCGGCGTGCGCAGCTCGCGAGCGGGGCCGAGCTGTCGAGGAGCGTGGCCCGGCCAAGCCCGGTGATCGAGCCGGGGATCGCACGGGTCTTGGTCGATATCCTGGCCGACGATTGGGCGCGAGCGCCTGAATTCGGTCGCGGCGGGCCGCTCTCGTTCCCGTTTCAAGTCGCCGCGAAGACCGGCACCTCCAAAGGTTTTCGCGACAATTGGACGGTGGGCTTCACGCGCGAAGTGACGGTCGCGGTGTGGGCTGGCAATTTCGACGGCACACCGATGACCGGCTCGACCGGCATTACCGGCGCGGGCCCCTTGTTCCACGAAGTGATGTTGGCCGCCATGCGCGGTCGCACGCCTGCGCCACTGCTCAATCACGCAGGTCTCAATCAAGTGGAGGTGTGTGAGCTGAGCGGCGAGCGCGCGGGCGACTCTTGCCCGCACCGGCGCCTCGAGTGGTTCTCTCCTGGCGGTGAACCGAGTGCATCCTGCCAAATGCACGAAGTGGTGGCGGTCGATCCTCGGACCTCGCTGCGCGCCGGCCCCGCCTGCCGCGATCGCGTCGAGCGGGTGTTCGAGCGCTACCCGCGTGAGTACGAGAATTTCGCACGCCAAGCGCGCCGACCGCTGGCACCGCATGAATTCGCTGCGCGCTGTCCCGGGGCCACTGCAAGCAGAACGAACGCGGCGCCGCAGCTCGTCTTCCCGAGCGCCGACGCAGAATTTCTGGTCGATCCCGGCGCGCGTGAGGAACAAGAGATCGTCCTCGAGGCCGCGAGCGAAAGTGAGCGACTCACGTTTTTCGTCGATGATCGCTCGCTCGGCACGCTACGCGCGCCGTTTCGCCTGCCCTGGCGTTTGAAGGTCGGGACGCATCACGTGCGCGTGGTAACGCCAGAGGGACAGCGCAGCGATCCGGTTGCCTTCGAAGTCAGGTAGAAAGACGGCGCCCTACGGCAGCTGCTGAGGCGCGCCGGGGCTGCCTGACGATGCGCCGTAGCCGAGCCACGTGGTTGCAACCAGCGCACTGGTGGCGGCCAAGACGAGTGCCACGACTAGGTAGGCCTTGAAACGCTTCGGAGTGCGCGTTGCCGGGACCGTCGGCGCCGGCGCGGTTGGCTCCAGCGCGAGGGCAGCAGGCTTGGGGCGCACTTGGCGCCCGGGCGTGCCCAGCTTCGCGCTCGCTTCCCGCCACACGCCGCTGATCGGTGAGTCTGCAGGATCGGCCACCGGCGGCGGAGTGAGGGGAGGTGCGGGAATGGTCGGCGTCGGGTGGGTGGGCTGCGAGCCGGCGGCCGCGGGCTTGGGCGGGGGCAGGGTGCTTGCGCTGGCTCGCCGAACGACCTCGGGGGCCAACGGACGCGAGCTCTTCGGCGGCCTGGCAACGTCCGGCAGTGCCGGCGCGGGAGGAGCGCGAAACACGCCTGGGCCGTTCCTCCCCGCGGGTCGCGCCTGAAGCAATTCGAGCTGCTCACGGCGACGCGCGCGCTCGGGCCCCATCAGCCGTTCGAGCTCGGCTCGAACCTCGTCTTGCCCCGCGATCAATTGCGGTTCCAAAGTGGACAGCGCGTTCGCGAACGCGGCCGGAGTGTCGATGCCGGGCGCGCCGGCGACGGCACTTGCCAAGAGCTCGCTCAACGCCGCGGGGAGC
>DASSMT010000336.1:0-10921 GCA_035688655.1 Polyangiaceae bacterium
GAAAGCGGGGGCCAGCGCCGACACGGACGACAAGAACGACAAGAACGACAAGAACGACAAGGGGGAGCCGAGCGCGGTCAAGGCCGCTGGTACCAACGCCACGAAAAGTACCCCTAACTCTTCAGCGGGCGCGGCCGTCCAGGAGACGAAGGAATCCAAAGAGGGCGTGAAGACCTACAAGTTTGGCACGATCGAGGTCGAGGGTCGCTTGAAGTCGCCGCAAATCATCTACTTCCTACGTCGCGTGCGGGCTGAGTTCGATGCCGGAGCTTTGGGGCATCGCTCGTTCATGCGTGAGCTGTCCGACACTCGCAACAATCCGGCCCTGCGATGAGTACGCCCGAGCAGCTGCCGATCGTGCTTCGTACCGCTGCCGTGTGGGGCACCACCGTGCTCGCGGTGCGCAATCTGAATACCGGGCAATCGCTGCAGCTGAGCGATGGCGAGGACAATTTCGTCGCCAAGCCGGACGGCTCGCAGGTCGCTGATTTTCCGGTGCGCGCAGTCGGCGCCGGCTGGGAGCTCGATGCGCGCGGCGCAACCGGTGGTGAGCTCGTGCTGCGTGGGCGCCGCGAGAACCCGGCCGATCTCGCCCGCTCGGGCGCGCCGATCCCGATCGTCGCGGGCGACTATGGGCTGATTCAGTACGGTAATTTTTCGGTCTTCTTCCAGTTCACGCCCGGCGCGCCGATCATCAAGCGCAGTCGCCGCCCGGACTGGGCGCTGTGGCTCTCGTTCATCTTCGCGATGGTCGCGGTCGGCGGCGGCTTGGCGCTGATCTGGGCGATCACGACGCCGCAGGGCATTCCGAAGCCGCTCGAGCTCACGAGTCAGCAAGAGCTCGAGCTGCAGTTCAATCTCAAAGCCGACGACATGCCGCTGCCTCCGCAGACCGCGGGCAAGGAAGAAGACAAGGGCCAAGGCATCAAAGATCCGGGCGCCAAGGACAAGAAAGAACAAGGCGGCGGCAAGAAGATTCAAGGTGCCGAAGGCAAGCTCGGTCGCAACGGCAAAGAGACGACCACCAAGCAGACCGGCGAAATCCGCGCTGGTTTGGGCGGCATGTCCGAAGCGCTGTCGAGCGACGTGGGCGACGAAGTGAAGAAGACGCTCGGCACGATCAGCTCGGTGGCGGATGCCCTGGGCGGTTTGCGCTCGGATCAGATCGTGCTCGGCGCAGGCAGCGGCACGGGCCTGAAAGGCGGCGGCAACGGCGGAGGCGGCGACGCGCCGGGCGGCGTCCCGTTCGGCTCGGGCACGCTCGACACCGGTTGGGGACCCGGTAAAGGCGGCGGCTATGGTTCAGGCTCCGGCGGTCCGGGCGGGCGCGGCTTGGGCGGCAACGGCAAAGGCGGGCTCGGCGGCGGTGACGGCAGCGGCAACGGCGACGCCAGCGGCGAGCACAAGGTCGCGGGCAAAGCTGCGGCGCCCGCAGGGCAAGGGCTCTCCGCGGAACAGATCCGGCGCGTGGTGATGTCGCGTATGGGCGCGTTTCAAGCTTGCTATGAGATCGCCTCGGCGCACGATCCGACGCTCAAGGGCAGCGTGGGTGTGGCCTTCACCGTGAGCCCGGGTGGCTCGGTGTCGAGCGCGAGCATCACGGGCTCGTCCTTGAACAACCCGCGCGTCGAGGGCTGCATCTTGCGGCAGTTCAATCGCCTGCAGTTTCCGACCGCGGACAAAGCGTCGGGAGCGAGTTTCCCGTTCGCGTTCAGACCGGGCAAAAAGTAAGCTCGACCTCCGCGCGTGGCACGGCCTTGGCATAGTCCAAAGCTCTCGCACGACGAGTCCACAAATGATGCGAAAAATTGGGCAACCTAGCGGAGTGGGGACGGGGGCGAAGCGCCCCGGGGCGCGGGCTTTACGCCCCCAACGCTTGTCGGTGTTTGTCGTCTTGGGCTCTGCGGCATTTGCAGCTGCCTGTGGTTCGCAAGAGCAAACGCGTAATCTCGCGCCCGAGCAGGTGGGGCTCACGCCGGATGTCGCGCCGATCTTCGACGACGACGAGACGCAGCTGTACGAGGTCAAACGTGGCCTCCAATTCCCGATCCTCGCGCCGAGCGACGCCCAAGCCGGCGCGCTGAACGGGCAAGTGGTCGAGCCCTACGGCAGGCAGCCGTGGATCACGAACCAAGACGTCAAGGTGCAGTTGACCTGGACGATCAGCAATCTCGACGAGCAGCAGCACGTGGTCGAGATGTTGGTCGATCCCTGGAACGAATTCGGGCGCTACTACCCCGGGATGAATTTGGTCGATGCCGAGAATCAGGAGTTCAAGCCGAACTTCTCCGGCATCGATCGACTGTACGTGCTCGAGGGGAAGAAGGCGGGGGCGTCATCGCGACGTCACGGAACGTGCACGTTCGACGACATGAACGAGATGGCGATCGATTTTGCCACCGTGCAGAACATGATCAAATTCCCGCCGCCGCCGCCGAACGGCGCGCCCACGGATCCGGACATGATGGAGGATCCGCTGCCCACCTACGTCAATCACGCGTTCAACTTCATCAACCACTCGGACGACGACCCGTTGATCGCGCCCTACGTTCCGGCCGTGATCGCCGGCCTCACCGGCGTCGACTTCGGTTTCCGCACCACGGAAAAGGCGACCATCGCACTCGACATCCAGATTGAAGTCGTGGACCTGGGCGAGGGCCGCGTCCAGGAGCCGGGCGGTAAGGGCGCGCTGCTGGAGAAGACGACGGAGGTCGTCACCGTCGGCAGCCCCGTACCCGGCGCCATGGTGCCGACGACCATGTAGCGGTAGGGCGGCTGTTCGCGCGCGGCGGCTCGTGCTAGGCAGGGCCCGCCATGAGCCGCATTTATCGTACGCTTCCGCCTGCGGGCACTCGTCTCGGGATCGCATTTTCCGGTGGTTTGGACACGCGCTGTGCCGTCGCTTGGTTGAGCGAAATGGGCATGAAGGTGTTCGCCTACACCGCCGATCTGGCACAGCCGGACGAGGCTGACCCGGCCGCGATTCCGCCCGTTGCTCGCGAACACGGCGCGGTCGAAGCGCGCTTGGTCGATTGCCGTGAAGCGATGGCGCGGGAGGGCGTCGTAGCCATTCAATGCGGCGCGTTCCACCTGTCGAGCGGCGGCAAGAAGTACTTCAACACCACGCCGCTCGGCCGCGCGGTGACCACCACCGCCATCATCCGCGCGATGCGTGAGGACGACGTGCACGTGTTCGGCGATGGCAGCACCCACAAGGGCAACGACATCCAGCGCTTCTACCGCTATGGCATCCTGACCAACCCGAACCTGAAGATCTACAAGCCGTGGCTGGATCAGAAGTTCGTGGACGCCTTCGGTGGTCGCACCGAAATGAGCGAGTACCTCAAGAAGATCGGCCGTCCCTACACGATGAGCACGGAGAAGGCGTACAGCACCGACGCCAACGTGCTCGGCGCCACGCACGAGGCCAAAGACCTCGAGCATTTGAACAAGGGCATGCACATCGTGCAGCCGATCATGGGCGTGGCCCATTGGAAGGCGGAGACCGCGATCGCGCCCGAGGAGGTCACGGTCGATTTCGAGGCCGGCTTCCCGGTGGCCATCAACGGCAAGCGCTACCCCACGCTGATCGAGCTGGTGCTGGAGGCCAACCGCGTCGGTGGTCGGCACGGCCTGGGCATGAGCGACCAGATCGAAAACCGCGTGATCGACGCCAAGAGCCGCGGCATTTACGAAGCGCCGGGCATGGCGCTGCTGCACCTGGTGTACGAGCGCTTGCTCTCGGCCGTGCACAACGAAAATACCCTCGATTTGTACTTCACGCTCGGTCGCCGTTTGGGCCGCGTGTTGTACGAGGGCAAGTGGTTCGATCCCGAAGCCATGATGCTCAAAGACGGCCTGACGCGCTGGATCGCGCCCAGCGTCACCGGCAGCGTCACGGTGCAGCTGCGCCGCGGCGACGACTACTCGATCTTGGAGACCAAGGCCGAGTACATGGCGTACGCGCCGGAAAAGCTGTCCATGGAGCGCGTGGAAGATCCCGCGTTCTCGCCTGCCGATCGCATCGGCGCGCTCGAGCTGCAAAATCTGTCGATCACCGACAACCGCAACTTCTTGATCCACCACTTGGACAGCGTGGCGCGCCTCGGGCAAGCCTCGAGTCCGCTGCCTGAATTGCTCGGGAAGTCCGAGAAGTAGTGGCCGCTCATGGGCGAGCGGGCGGTCAGCGCGCTGGGCGCGCTGGTGATCATGGGACTTGCGTTTGCGCTCTGCCCGCGTGAACGCCGAAGGCTCGTGAAACTGCGCACGGTCGGTGGTGGCCTGCTGCTGTTGATCGTGTTCGCGCTGATCGTGCTGCGCACGCCGGCGAGCCGCCTGTTCCTGCTCGGCAACGACGCCGTCGATCGCTTGCTCGCTTTCAGTCGCGACGGCTCGAGCTTCCTGTTCGGGCGCCTGGCGACCGACACGGGGTCGTTCGGCTTCATCCTCGCGTTTCAGGTGCTGCCGACGATTCTGTTCTTTTCCGCGCTGATGTCGCTGCTCTATTACCTGAGGGTGATGCCGCTGATCATCGAGAGCTTGGGGCGCTTGCTGATGCGCGTGCTGGGCACGAGCGGCGCCGAGAGCTTCTCCACGGTGGCCGACATCTTCGTCGGGCAGACCGAGGCGCCCTTGGCGATCAAGCCGTATCTGGCCAAAATGAGCGTATCCGAGCTCAACGCCTGCATGGTCGCGGGCTTCGCCACCACTGCCGGCGGCGTGCTCGCGGCCTACGTGGCGATGCTCAGCGGTTCGGTTCCGGGCATCGCCGGCCATTTGATCGCGTGCAGCGTGATGAGCGCGCCGGCGTCATTGGTGATCGCGAAGTTGATGTTGCCCGAACAGGCCGACCGCACTTACGAGGCCGAAGCCAGCGTGAACATTCCGCAATCGAGCGAGAACCTGCTGGATGCGATCGCGCAAGGCACGGGTGACGGAATTCGCTTGGCCGTCAACGTGGGCGGCATGCTGATCGTGTTCTTGGCACTCACGGCCATGCTGAACGCCGGGCTCGGCTATCTGGGCAGCGCGCTCTTTGGTCGAGCGCTGAGCTTGGAGCTGATCTTCGGCTGGGTGTTCGCCCCGCTGGCGTGGCTGATGGGCGTACCCAACGCGGACGTGCTCAAAGTCGGACAACTGCTCGGGCAAAAAACCGTGCTGAACGAGTTCGTGGCGTACTCACACATGGCCGAGATGCTGAACAAAGATCCGCATTGGCTGAGCGAGCGCGGCCGTTTGATCACGGCCTACGCGCTGTGCGGCTTCGCCAACTTCGGGAGCATCGGCATTCAAATCGGCGGTTACTCTGGCCTCGCTCCGGAGCGCCGCGCGGATATTTCGCGCCTCGCGTTCAGGGCGATGATCGGCGGCTTGCTCGCGACGTGTCTCGTCGCCTGTGTCGCGGGCGTGATGCTCTGAGCGCGGGTCTTGAGTTTTCAGCGGCTTCGGCCGAGGATGCCGCGTGCTGAGCGGAATCTCGACCCTCGAGCGTCGCCTAGTGGCGTGGCGCACGAGCGCGCTGCTCGAATGGTTGGTCGTCGGTGCGGCCTCGTTGTGCGGGTTCCTACTCGTGTGGTGGGTGTACCAGCCCGGTTTCATGTCCTGGGATTCGGTGGTGCAGCTCCGTCAGGCTCGCGAAGGCGTGTTCAGCGACGATCATCCGCCGATCTTGGCGCTGATCTGGCGCGCGCTCGATCGGCGTTGGCCGGGACCGATCGGCATGTTGCTCTTGCTCGATGGCTTATTTTGGCTGGGCATGGCCGTGTTTTTTCGGCTGCTGCGCTGGCCGCTCTGGGCGCGCGCGAGCGGCCTTTTGCTGGTGGGTCTAGAGCCCGCGGTGTTCATGCTGCTCGGCACGATCTGGAAAGACACTCTGATGCAAGGCGCGCTGCTCGCCGGCTTCGGCGCGCTCTTGCTCGTCGGGCCCGGTCAACGGCGTCTGTGGTGGGCTCTCGCGCTTTCGCTCTTCTTCATCGGCATCGCCGCGCGTCACAACGCTGTCGCTGCTGCCTGGCCGCTGTTGGCGGTTCCGATTTTCGGCGCCGAGCGACTCGCCCGCTTTCGAAAGCCGTGGCAGCTCGCAGCGAGTCTGGGTGCCGGGCTAGTGCTCACTCTCGCGCTTCATCAGTGCGCCGCGCTGCTGTCGCGCAAAGTCGCGGAGCCCTCGCAGTACTGGCAATCGACTCCGATCTTCGACCTGGTGGGCATGTCGTTGCAGCTCGACGAGCAGCTGATTCCACCCGAGGCCGGCGTGCTCGGTCCGGGGGTCACGCTCGGTCGGCTGCGCCAGGTCTACGACCCGACCGATCACCTTCGGCTGTACAAGTGCCGGAAGAAGAACTGTACCCCGGCTCTCGGACGGACCTCGGATCCAGCCCAGCTCGCCGTCTTGAAAGCGACCTGGAAGCACGCGATCTTGACTCATCCAGGCGCGTATCTCGCCCATCGCTGGCTTGCGTTTCGCCAGCTGCTGCGGCTCGGCTCGCGCAAAATCGAGCTCAGCACGGGGATCTCGCACAACCCGCTGGGTGTGCCGAGGGAGCGCACCGCTGCGGGCACGGCAGTGGTCGGTTTGCTCGGAGCGTTGCCGAAGTTTCCCTTTTACGCCACCTGGTTCTACTCGCTTCTCGAATGCGCCTTGCTGGTGGCGGGCGGCTTTCAGTTCTTCAAGCGCGGCAACCCGCTGTGCTTGTGTTTGAGCTTGTCGGGGCTGCTCTACCTGTTCACGTTCTTCCTCGCCACCGGCGCGCCTGATTTTCGCTACTCGGTGTGGACCATTCTGACCACGCTGCTCGCCGCGTGTTCGCTCGTGCGCTGGCCGACGCGGCCCGGCGCGCCGAGCTCAGCTGTCTCCGTCGGGGGAAACGCGGCCGTTGAAGAAGTCGGATAGCTCGAGGCTCACGGCATGCAGCAGCAGGTTCGCGCCGAGCAGAAACGGCAATGCCGCGAGCATGACGGTGCCGGAGCTGGCCACCACGCCGCTCTCGATCGAGCGCCACCAGGCAAAGGCACCGAAGCCGAGGCCCCAGGTGCACAGCGGCAAGCCGAACAGGAGCAGCGGCGCTGCGAGCGTGAAGTCGAACCAAAAGTGTCGATACCAAACGCGGCCGATGCCGCCCAAGAGCAGCTTGAGCGGAAACGTGACCAGCACGCGACTCAGCCGCATCGAGCTCTGCTCGTCCCCGTAGCGCGCAGGCAAGGGCAAATCTTGAATGCGGAAGCCGCGCTTGCCCAGCTCGATCAATAAGCTCGACTCGAAGAAGTAGTCATCGCTCAGCGCGTCGAGTTGCAAGCAGCGTAAGACATCGCCACGCAGCGCCAAGAAGCCGTTGGTCGGATCGAACATCTTCCAATAGCCGGAGGCCGCCTTGGTCAAGAACGTCAACCCCAGATTGCCGATCCGACGCACGAGCGGCATTTGGCGCAGGGCCACGAAATCCCAAAAGCGATTGAACTTCGTCATCGCCGCTTTCTCGGTGAGCAGCGGCTTGCACAGGCGCGCAATTTGCGAGGCGTCCATCTGATCGTCGCCATCCAGCTTCACGACGACGTCGGCGGACAGCTCGTTGGCGCGCGCAAAGCCGGTCTTCATGGCGCCACCCACGCCGCGGTTCTTCTCGTGCCGAACGACCTGCACGCGCGCGTCGCCCAGCTTCTCGGCCACGTCACCGGAGTGTTCCGGACAGCAGTCGTCGACGACCACGATGTGGTCGACGTAGCTCGGGATCCCCTGGATCACGGCGGCAATGTGGCGTGCCACGCGGTACGACGGGATGACGACCGCGATCGTCGGCGGGCGATCCGCTTGAGCGCCCAAAGCTCGCTCCGAAGCTGGCATCCACATGATGGTCGCCTCATAGCGCCCGGCCGAGGCCGCGTCTACGGCTCGCGAGCGCTCGTTCAGTGAGGCGACGGCGCGCTGGGTGCGGGGGCCGAGGCAGGCTTGGAGGCGGGTTTTGGATGTCGCAGCGCATAGCGGACGAGCCGTTTGAAGGCGCTGAGCGGCTGCGCGCCCGACAGGTAATAGCCGTTGATCACGAACGCGGGAGTGCCGCGAATGCCCGCGTCTTCGGCCATGGCCCGGTCCTTTTCGAGCACGGCGTCGAAGCGGCCATCGCTGCGAGCGGCGCTCAAACGCGCTTGGTCCAAGTGTAGACTGACGGCGAATTGGTTCAGCGCTTCTTCGCTCAGCGCTTCTTCGCTGCCGAACAACAGATCGTGCGCTTTCCAGAAGCCCGCGTCGCCCTTTTGGGCGCGGGCCTCGCGAGCGACGATCGCCGCAGGGCGCGCCTGCTTGTGGAACGGCAGTGGGTAGTCGTGCCAGATGAAGCGCAGCTTGTTCGGAAATTCCTTGTCGAGCTCACGCAGCGTCTTTTCGACGCGCTGGCAGTAGGGGCACTGAAAATCGGCAAACTCGTGGATCGTGATCGGGGCGCTCTGCGGACCGCGGCTGGGATTGTCGGCGCTCGGGCTGGGCAGCTCTTTGCGCTCCGGTTCCTCGGCGTCTTGCGCGCGCTTCATGATCTCGTCGTAAACCGCGGCGCGCGGCGTGCCTGCGGCCACCAGCGCTTGGGCGACCTTGAGCTGTGACTCGACCACGCTGACGAAGGTTTCGAGCGGTTGCGCGCCGGACAAGCGTAAGCCATTGATGAAGAAGTGAGGCGTGCCCGCGGCTTTGAAGTCGCTCGCCAGGTCGACGTCGGCGTCGATTTCGCGCGCGTGCGTGTTGTTGTCGAGCGCATTCTTCAGGCGCTTCGGCTCGAGCTTCAGCTCTCTGCCGAGCTCCAGCAGATCGCTCTCGTCCAGCTTGCCCTCGAACAAGCGGCGATTGGCCTCGAGGAAGCCGGCATCCCCCTTTTGCGCGCGCGCTTCGAGCGCGAAGTTCGCGGCGGGCAGCGCGCGTGGGTGGAAGGGCAGCGGATTCTGACGTAGCACCAAGCGCACGTCTTTCGGGTAGCGCGCGAGTAGGTCGTTCATCGTCGCTTCGGCGCGGCGACAAAACGGGCATTGATAGTCGAAGAACTCCACGATCGTGACCAGCGCATCACTCGGCCCGATGCTGGGCGCGCCAGTGACCGGGATTTTCCAAACCACCAAATCTTGTTCCGGCTCTTCGTCGCGTTCCGGCTCCGCTTTGGGTGCCACGTAGTTGGCGGCGACGCGCGTCTTGTACACGGCTTCTGCGGGCGTGCCTTTGCGCGCGAGCTCGGCCGCGGCCGCGAGCTCGGCGTCGATGATGCGGGTGAACGATTCGAGGGGTTGGGCGCCGGTCAAGCTTGCGCCGTTGATCAGAAACGCAGGCGTGCCGTTTATGCCGAGCTTCTCCGAGAGCGCGATGTCCCGCGCCACTTTATCGTTGGTTTCGGGCAATTCCGCGCGTTGCATCACGACCTTGGGATCGAGCCCGACGCGCGTCACCCAGGCGCTGAGCGCTTCGTCCCCCAGTTTGAGTTGCTCCGCGAAGGCCAGATCCAAGAACGCGAAGAACGCGGCGGAGCCGCCCTGACGAAACACCGCGTCGGCCACTCTGGCCGCGGGCCGCGCGTGCTCGTGGAAGGGCAGTGGGTCGTGCTTGAACACGACGCGCAATTGGTTCGGTCCGTACTTGCTCTGCAAGCTCTTGATCGTGGGCTGCACGCGCGAGCAGAACGGGCACTGTAGATCCGAAAATTCGACCAGCGTGACGGGCGCCGTGGCCGCGCCCCAAACTGGGTCGTCACTGCCGATCGGCAACACTTCCGAGCTGGGTTGTTCGCCGCCGAGCGAGGTGGCAAGGCGCGTGCTACCCGAGCCGACGGCGGGCACGTTCGAAGCGAGTGGGTCTTTCGCTGGCGGCGCTGCGTTGCAGCCCGCGAGCTGCGCTGAAAGAAGCAATGCCGTCGTGACGCGCCCCAGGCGATGAAACCACATGATTGTCGCCTCATAGCCCCCGGCCGAGCCCGCGTCTACCGCTCGTCTGCCTCACGCGCACCTCACGAGTGCAGCGGGCTAAGGCGCGAGGGCGTCGAGCACGTCGGAGAGCTCCGCTTGGGTCAGCTCGAGCTCGAGGGTCAAGCGCGCTTCGCTGCGCTCGACCGCGATCCGCTTGGCGATTGAAAGCAGGCGCGGGCCAAGCACTGGCGCGGCGAAAGAAGACTGCAGGTCGCCGAGCAAGCTCGCGATCTGCGACGCTCCCGCGCTATCCGCGGAGTCCAAGAGCACGCGCAGCTGCGCCGTTTCAGCGACGTTCAGGCGCGCTGCGATGGCCGTGAGCCCGCTGAGCGGTGATAGACGCGCGTCGCTCTCAGCGCCTGCGATGCGCTCGAACCAACCCTCGCCGAGCAGCCAAGTGACGAGCAGCGCGCCGGGTCCGAGCGCGCGGCGCAGCTCCGCGTGGGCCAGGTTGCGTGTGTCCTGCTGCGTGGCGGGGCCGCGCACGCCTTCGGCCAAGTCCACGAGCTCACGAAAATAGCTGCCGCCGCTGACGATGACCAGGCCATCTCTGGCGGCGATCTCGCCACCGTTCGCGCTGCCGTCGCGCACCGTGTCGAAGCTGCCGAGCTTGGTACGGATCGCGTCGCCGCCGCGTGCGCCAATCGCGGTGCTCGCGCAGCGGATGATCTCCGCCGAGCTGAAGCGGCCATTGGCGATGATGCCGAAATCGGGCTGCGCGTCCGCGCTCAAGGTCGCACTGGGGATGGTCAGCGCCAACTGCTCGAGCCGAAGCAACGGATCGAAGCCGCAGGACTGGCTGAGCGTGCTCGCACCGGCCGAGCGCTCGAGACGCTCCGCGATGAACGCACCGAGCGGTGCGCGCACGAGCGCGCGGGCGTCCACGCTCAGCACGAACGCAGAACGGGCAGGAACGAGCGAAAGCGGTGATCGCTGCGCCGCCCCCGACACACGCGCCTCGCTCTGAGTTGCTGGTCCGTCCGCGCGCGGC
>DASSMT010000385.1:0-22512 GCA_035688655.1 Polyangiaceae bacterium
CCAACCGTGCGTCTCCACGATTGTCTGCGGTGACGGCACGATCGCCGGCAGCGAGCAGTGCGACGACGGCAACAAGCTCAGCAACGACGGCTGCAGTGCGGCGTGTCAGGTCGAGGCCGGTTGGCTGTGCCCGGTGGCGGCGACGAAGTGCACGCCCAAAGCCTGCGGTGATGGTTTCAAAGTCGGCAACGAGCAGTGCGACGACAAGAATACGGCCGCCAACGACGGTTGCAGCCCGACCTGCAAGATCGAGGCGGGCTACAAGTGCAGCGGGGCGACTGGCGCGCAGTCCACCTGCAGCAAGACCACCTGCGGCGACGGAATCAAAGAGGGTTTCGAACAGTGCGACGACAGCAACCTGATCCCGTACGATGGTTGTTCGCCGACCTGCACGCGTGAGCCGCAATGCGCCAACGGCACGTGCACCGCAGTCTGTGGCGACGGCTTGAAGTTCCCGCAAGAAGCCTGTGACGACGGCAACACCACGGCCGGTGACGGCTGCTCGGCCACCTGCACGATCGAGACCGGCTTCAGCTGCACGGTGAGCACACAGGCTCCGCCGGCCACGCTCGACATTCCGATCCTGTATCGCGACTTCTTGTACAACGGGACCTCGTTCACGAACCCCACGGCGACCGGCCATCCCGATTTCGAGCGATACTCGGGCAGCGGGGCAACGACCGGGCTCGTCAACTCGACGCTCGGAAGCGACGGCGAGCCGGTATTCAAGTCCAGCACGGGCTCGGGGAACAACGGCACCCAACTGACCGATTCCGACTCGTTCTATTGGTGGTTCCACGAGCAAAAATGCTCACCCGCTCCGTGTGTCCAGAACCCCTATTCCAAGCTGGTATATCTCGACAAGAACAGTAAACCGACCGTGCTGACGCTCACGAAGCAGACCGACGGCTCCTACCAGTACTCGAGCAACGGCAACAATTTCTATCCAATCGACGGCTTGGGTTGGGGTTCGCTGCAGGTTTCCAACGGTCACAACTACTCGTTCACTAGCGAGCTCCGCTATCAGTTCACGTACCAGGGTGGAGAGAAGCTCGACTTCACGGGTGACGACGACGTTTGGGTGTTCATCAACGGCAAGCTCGCGGTCGATCTAGGTGGTCTGCACTCGGCGACCAACGGTAGCGTGACACTGGACGCCGCGAAGGCGACCCAGCTCGGCCTGACCGTGGGCGGCATGTACGGCATCGTGCTGTTCCAAGCCGAGCGCCACACGAGCGAGTCGAACTACAAACTCACCTTGAATGGCTTCGTGCGCCAGATCTCGCAGTGCGTGTCGGTCTGCGGTAACGGCACAGTCGAAGGCGACGAGGTGTGCGACGACGGCACGGGCGCGGGCAAGAACGACGGCGGCTACGGGCACTGCTCCTCGGACTGCAAGTCGCGTGGACCGTACTGCGGTGATTCCAAGACCACGAACCCGCCCGAAGCCTGCGACAACGGCGTGAATGCCGTGACCTACGGCACCGCCGCTGGCCAGTGCGGCCCCGGCTGCAAGTTCGCTCCCTATTGCGGCGACCAGATCGTCTCCAACGGCGAACAGTGCGACGACGGCGCGAACAACGGCAAGGGCTACGGCTATTGTCTCGCCGGCTGCAAGATCGGTCAGCGCTGCGGCGACGGCGTCAAGAACGGCCCCGAGCAATGCGACGACGGCGTGAACAACGGCACGTCGGGCAGCCTGTGCCAAATGGATTGCACGTTCAAGTGCGGCAACGGCGTGGTCGACGCCGGCGAGCTGTGCGACGACGGTGCGGCCAACAACACAGGCGGCTATGGCAAGTGCAAGGCGGATTGCACGCCCGGCCCGTACTGCGGCGACGGCTACCAGAGCAACGGCGAAGTGTGCGACGACGGCAAGAACGACGGCAGCTACGGCACCTGCGACCCCGGTTGCATGTCCGCGAGCTACTGCGGCGACGGCAAAGTCACGACCCCGCAAGAGGTCTGCGATCTCGGCGACCTGAACAGCCCGACGGCTTACGGTCAGAACATGTGCAGCACGCGCTGCAAGCCCGCCCCGTACTGCGGCGACAAGGCCGTGCAATCGAGCTTTGGTGAGAAGTGCGACGACGGCAAGAACGACGGGACGCCGGGTTCGTGCACGCCGGATTGCAAGGCGTTCGTCCCGCTCTCTTCCTGCGGCAACGGCAAGCTAGACGGCTCCGAGCAGTGCGACCACGGCACGAACAACGGCAAGACGGGCGACACTTGTGACAGCCACTGCCGCTTCCGCTGTGGCAACGGCATCAAAGATGTGGGCGAAGCCTGCGACGACGGCAAGAACGACGGCAGCTACGGTACCTGCAAGTCTGATTGCACCTTGGCGCCGTACTGCGGCGACGGCGTGAAATCCAGCAACGAAGCTTGCGACGACGGCGCCAAGAATGTCGCGTTGGCCTCTGCCTATGGCCCGAACGTGTGCACCAGCGTGTGCACCAAGGCGCCGTACTGCGGTGATGGTCGCGTGCAAGCGGCGTTCGAAGACTGCGACGGCGGCATCAACTGCACCGCGACCTGCACCACCAGCGTGCTGCACTGAGCAAGCGCCGAAGTGCCGCCCGCTACGCGACGCGAGAAATCGGCGCGCTGGGCGGCACGACCGAGTCGAGCGTCGGGCAGCCGAGCCGCACGCGCAGACTTTCGGCGTAGTCGAACAAACGCGCAACGGCACCTGACGGATCTCGATCACGGAGCGGGCTCAATTGCCACAGATAGGGCAAGAGCTCGCGGAACATCTCGAGTGCGATGTCTTGCCCGTGGGGGAGTTCGAGCAAGCGATCGACGGCTTCCAGGTCTTGGACGCAACGACGAAATGGATCCATGATCCAAAGAAAAACACGTCGCAAAAATAAGCTCAAGATCGCAACACAATTTGCGCTCGCGGCGATTGCTGATTTTTCGGCGCTGTCACAGCTGAAGTCAGGGGTGATATCCGACAACTCCGCACTCGTGAGCTACATGTCGTAGATCGTCAGCCGCGCTTGATTCGGGCTTCCTCGCGCTTGCCCGGGCTTGTCGCGCCTGCCGATGATCGCCATTGAAGTGGCGGCGGTGCACGCGCGCCGACGCCAGTCGCACGGCGATCGACAAGTCGTCGCCGGCTGCGCCCTGGATGCGCGCGATCGTGGCGATCGCTTCATCGGCCAAAAGCCAGGCTTGGGCGTGGGCAGCCGCGCCACCCCGACGGACGGCGAGCGCCAGCGCCTCGCGCAGTCGTCCACCGACACCGTGCAGCTACCGCACATGGCCGTAGTCGCGCTTTTCTCGCGCCAAAGCAGACAGCGCCCGCACGATCCCCAATAAATCGCGGACCGCTTCGATCGGCAGCGGGTTTGCGCTGCGCGGGGAAGCATCGGGCGGCTTGCTCGTCACGCGCGGGAAAGGGGAGCACGTTTGGCTGCGGGCCGGAAAGTTGGCCGACGCCCGGATTTCGAGAGCCGGCGTCAAAGCGCGCGCTGACGCTTACGTAAGCGCGAAATTTTCGCTCGCATCGCTCGCTCGGAGCGGGTGAAAGCGTTCGCTCAGAGTCGCGGGCGCCTCGTTCGGAACTCTCCGAGTCGAATCGAGGCTGTTTTCTTGCTGCGGTACCGAAGGTCGGACTTGAACCGACACGCTCTTTCGAGCAACGGATTTTGAGTCCGTCGCGTCTGCCAATTCCGCCACTTCGGCTCGTTCGTGGAGCTTCCTGTAATGGCGTCCGCTGCCCTTGTCCAGTGGGTTTGTCACTTGGCTGTTTCGAGGCAGCCTCCTGCCGCGGAGGTCACGGCTTTCGGGGGCCTGTCCGGGCAGAGTAGCCTGCGGGGGAGCCATGTTCACCTGTGAGCGTTGCGGCGCGGGTTTGCCCCCAAATGGCGACCAATGTGGATACTGCGGGACGGTCTCGCCGGCGGCACGGGCAGCGCTCGCGGCCGAGGCGGCGCGGCAAGCCCACCACCGTGCCGCGCTGGATGCGCAGGTAGCGGTCCTGAAAGTGAAGCTGCAGAGCAGCACCGAGCAGGCGGCGAGCCGGACGCTGATGTGGGGCCTGTTGAGCTTCGTCGTCTTTTGCTTGCCGATTTTCAACTTGCTTGCGCTCTTGGCCTTCAAGCGGGCGCAGACCTCGGCGCGCGAGGCGGGAACGCCACTGCCGACGCGCGCCACGGTGGGCCTGCTGTGCGCGGCGCTCACCGGGGCGTTGTGCGTCGGCTTTTGGATTTGGGTCGTGATCGACATGCGCGCGAACGACGCGCGGGTGGAGGCGCGAAAGGCCGAGCTCAGCAAGCAGATTGCGGCGCATCCGGAGGGGCCGACCTTGGATCAGCCCTTCGCGTGTGCGTTGGCTGAACTGTACGTGCTGAGCAATGGCTACGACGGATCGACGAACACTGGCCTATTCCGCGACGTGGACTGCGCCGGAGCGGTCACGGTGCTCAACGGCAGGGCGGAGATGCCGGACTTCAAATTCCGCGTCTCGTCGACCGAGCCGCAACGTAGCGCGACCATCTGTTACAAGCTGGGCGCGCGCTGGTTCGTGCAGGACGTGCGCGCAACGGGCTGCGAGCTGAAGTGAGCGGGGCGCGCGCTCGACGTTCAAAGTTTTCGACACACGAGCAGGACGTCGTCGAGCTCGTACAGACCGGCCTCCGAATCGCCGAACGACAGGTACGGCGTGCGTGAAACGCTGAGCGCGCTGAACCCGAGCGGCTCGAGTTCGCGTTCGACCAGGCCGTTGACCGCCGCTTCCCAGCTCGGCTCGGCGCAGGCGAGTCGCTCCAGCGGCTCGGGTGTGGTGCTGCCTCGGTAGAAGAAGGGGTCATAGGGCAGGGCGAGCGCCAGTAAGAGTCGCCCGCCCGGGCGCAGCAGCTCGTGCATTCGACGCAGCAGGCGTCGCGGGCGCTCGGTGCGATCCAGGACGTTCAGGCAGCTGACGAGATCGAACGCTGGGCCCGGCAGCTCGCGTTCGGTGAGGTCGAGCTCGTGGCACTCGAAGCCCGAGCGGCGCAACCGTGCAGCCATCTGCCGCGAAAGCTCGGTGGTGACCACGGCTTCCGCGAGCGGCGCGAGTGTCTTGGTCACGTTGCCCGAGCCCGCACCCACGTCCAACAGGCGCGCCACGCGCTGCGGCCCCAGCAGCAATCGCCACTGTTCGGTGCTGGCCACGAACAACGGGTACATGTCGAGCAAGCCATTGGCGTCGAAGTCCGACAAGAATTGCCGCAGCAAGCGATGCAGCTGCGTTCGCCACCACGAATGACGTCCGCGCTTGGCTTGCTCGAGAAAGGCATCCGTCGCCGCGTCGCGGCTGAGTTTCACGAAGCGATCGCGCAGCCGAGGCGACAATGCAGCAACGTCGGCCTCGTAGTACAAATCGAGGATCGAACCCGAATCGAGGGGAGAGGCGAGGTCAGTGGCCGGCATTGTTTCGTTTGTCTCCGACGACATCGAGTCAAGTGTTGAAAAAAACGCCATCTTGCGCGCTTGGCCGTTGACAGAGCGCGCCACTGCATCGAGATTTCCGTGCCGGAAACAGGCCAACCCCAGGAGTCAGCAATGGCAATTGAAGTCCCCGCGCTGCCGTACGCGAAAAACGCGCTCGAGCCGGTAATGAAGCAAGAGACGTTCGACTACCACTACGAGAAGCACCACAAAACCTACGCCACGACCTTGAACGGCCTGATCGCCGGCAAGCCGGAAGAGTCCAAGAGCCTCGTCGAGATCATCAAGTCGAGCTCGGGTCCCGTGTTCAACAACGCGGCCCAGGTCTGGAACCATACCTTCTTTTGGGAGAGCATGAGGCCGAACGGTGGCGGCGCGCCGCCCGCCGGACCGGTCGCCGATCTGATCAACGGCTTGGGTGGCTACGACAAGTTCAAGGCTGATTTCATTCAAGCAGGGCTGACCCAGTTCGGCTCTGGCTGGGCCTGGCTCGTGCTGGACGGCGGCAAGGGCAAGATCGTGAAAACGCCCAACGCGGAGACTCCGCTCACCACGACGGACGTGCCGCTGCTGGTAGCGGACGTCTGGGAGCACGCTTATTACCTGGACCACCGCAACAACCGGAAAGGCTTTCTGGAAGCCTTCCTGGACAAGTTGGTGAACTGGGATTTCGTGGCCAAGAACCTGGCCGGCGCAAAGTGACCGGCTGAGACGAAGGTGCGGCTTCTACCCCCCGGGGTTGAAGCCGCACACGTCGCCAAAGCGCGAGTTTTCGCTGGGCTGTCAGGCGTTGCTGTTGGCAGCGGCCGTTGCCGGGCGCACGGGCAAGATTGGCGCCCAGATCAAGCGTGCGAGCAGCGCGTCGTCGATCAGCAAGCCGCGATCGCTGAAGCGCAGCACGTTCTCTTCACCGTCTTCGGCCCATTCGCCGACGAACAAGATGCCGACGCCGCTTTCGTTGTACCCGAGTTGTACGATGGCGTTCTTCAGCCAGCGACCACCGCCTTCGAACTCGATCGCGTCGGGAAGGACGTAGAAGCCCTCCGAAGGCAGTTGCTTGAGGGTCTTGGCCCAGCTGGCGGAGCGCAATGGCGTGCTCGGCTCACGCCAGAACCAGCGATTGCGGCGGTTGTCGGCGGGGCGCACGACGAACTTCACTCCGCCGTTCGACGGCTGTCCGACGTAGACGAGCACGCCCGCGGGGAAAGCGGCTTCGTTGCCGGGCAGGGGTTGTGTAGTTCGGTACAGGCCTGGATCGGGAAGGTCGAGCATTGCCGCGCAATTTACTCGAATCGTCGCCCCCGACAAGGCCGGCTCAGAGCCGAAATCGCGGCTGCTCGGTGAATCGAGGCATCGTGATAGCGTCGAAGGCGCGAAAGCGACGGCCTTTAGACGTCGCGATGGAGCTTCTGATGGCAGCCAAGAAAAGCAAAGCGAAAGTGAATCCCCCGAGCAAGACGACCGCCACGAAAGCCGCGAAGGCGAAGGTCGTGAAAGCCGTGAAAGCCGTGAAGGCCGTGAAGGTCGTGAAAGCCGTGAAGGCCAACGCACCGGCGAAGCCCGAGGCCGAAGCCGCGACGTCGAACGCCGGGCTCGCCGAAGGCAGCAAGGCCCCGGCGTTCGCCTTGCCGGACGAAAGCGGAAGCGTGCTCGATTCTGCGAGCCTCGCGGGCAAGCCGTACGTGATCTACTTCTACCCGAAGGACGACACGCCGGGTTGCACCAAGGAAGCCTGCGACTTTCGCGACAACATCAAAGCCTTCAACAGCGCGAAGGTCCGCGTGCTCGGTGTCAGCCCCGACGATTCCAAGCGACACGCGAAGTTCAAGGAGAAGTACGGTCTGAACTTCACGCTCTTGTCCGACGTCGACAAGACGCTGATCACGAAGTACGGCATCTGGGTCAAAAAGCTCAACTATGGGCGCGAATACATGGGCGTGCAGCGCAGCACCTTTCTCATCGACAAGGCCGGCAAGATCGCGAAGGCGTGGAACGGAGTGCGGGTGCCGGGGCACGTGGAGGCAGTGCTGGCCGCGCTCTAAAGGCCGGACGAGTGCCGCGCAGGCGAACTCACGCGAAGTAGCGGGGCTGCGCCTCGCTAAGCCGCGGGTGGTGGGTAGCTCGAAGCCCGCTTCAAACCCGGCTTCAAGTTTAAGCTGGAGTCTGGGGGCCAGGTGACCGCCGGCATCGGGTAGGCCGGTCTCGCGAACAGATAGCCCTGGCCGTAGTGAACACCGATGTCTTGCAGCACGACGAACTCTTGATCGGTCTCGATACCCTCGGCCACGACCATCGCGTCGAGATCCACGCACAGGCGCACGATGCCGGCGACCAGCTTCTGCTGGCGAGGATTGCGATCGAGATTGATGATGAGCTCGCGATCGATCTTCACGATCTTCGGGTGTAAATCGATGATGCGTTTGAGGTTGGAATAGCCGGCGCCCAGATCATCGACGACTAGCTCCACCTGGCAGCGCGAGCGCAGTTCGCGCAAGACACTCATGCACAGCTCGTATTGCGTCAGCGGCGTGGCTTCCGTCACCTCCACGTACAGCACGTGATCGTGTCCGAAGATCGGATCGTCCGGACGCACGATCCAAGCCTCATGTAGCTCTTGGGGGTGAACGTTGAGGAACAGCGGGTAGCCGGCGCTGAGCGGCACAGCGATCTCGCGAATCATCCGGCCCAAGCGACCGGCGCAGCCAACCTCCAACGCGCGCTCGAAAAGCACCAGCGGGTTTTTCAGCGCAGGCACCCCGCAACGCACCAGCGCCTCGTGCGCGAACAGCTCGCCATCTTGCATGTTGACGATGGGCTGGAAGACCACGCTCAGATCATCCGGTGAGACCAGCCGCTCCAACGCAAGGTGCGAGGCGCGACGCGGCCCCGGAGCGGGCATCGCTTGTGGAGCATCCGACAGGCGATTCGAGCGCGGCACTGGTCGGGGCGGGGCGTACGAGGTCAAGGTGAGCTTCTCCTTGGTGCGCGGGGCACACAAGCGGATCTCTAACTGTGGACCACTTCTAACACTCCGTCACCTCGGCTTCAATGACGAGGAACCAGTCCCAGAAAAGAACTCGGTATTCTTTCTAGATTCTTTTTTGCGTTCGTCCGTCCGCGTTTATCCTGACGCTCGGGCTTTGCTCATCCTTTCGTGATGGTCGTGATGGGGCGCGCTTGCGCGCTCGGTCGCTTACAAAGACGCCACAAATTCCATCCTTTGGGGTGAACCGGCGCGGACGGCGTGAAGCTTCCGTGAAGATATGGAGCGTGGCTCGTCGAACGACGGTGGCGGTGTGCACGGCGGGCTTCGCCAGCGCCCGGGGGCTCGCTCAATCGGCGTTGCGTCAGCGGATTGTCGCGAGCAGCGGAGTCCGTCAGGTGGCGAATGGTTCGTGCAGGCGCGCACGGCGATTGACGTGGCCTCGGGCCTGACGTCTAGCGCGATCAAGCAGTTCCGCGATTTTGATTTGCGCGCTTCGTGCATCGGCGTATGCCCGTCTTCCAAGGATGAAAGTACGACGTTTGCCTACATTTGCATTGTGCGTGTCGGGAGCAGGGGGCTTGTTTTCGCGACGACGAACGCTTTTGTGCGCGACGCTGCTGTGCGCCGCCGTTGTCTCAATTGGGTGCAAAAAGCAGAGTGCCATTAGCGCCGAGAAGGCCAAAGGCGATGTAGTCGTGTTGGCGCTCGCAGCCCACAACGACGTCGCTGAAGTGCGAAGTGGTCTGCCGCAAGGCGCGAAGTTTCTGCTGCCGATTTTTGCAACAGGCAAGCCGCCGAGTGACGACCCGCATGCGGCGCGCTCCGCGCTCGAGACCGCGCGCAACAAGGTTCAGGATCTGCGCGTCTCCAAAGGCACATTCTTTGCCGTGTGCGGGACGGACGGGATCGTGATCAGGAACGATCAAGATCAGGACGCGATGGCTGGGCATCCGCTCTTGCCGGCATTTCCCGAGCTCAAAGCCGCGCTTGCCGGTCAATACGTCGAGACGCGCGGCTCGCTGCCGGAAGCTGCGGGCGTGCGCGGGCGGGCGGATGGCCAGTGGCTGGCAGCGCAGCCGGTGCTGGCGGGCAGTGAGGTCAAAGGTCTGTACGTGACCGGCTGGTCGTGGGCGTCTTACGCGCGTCGGCTGGAGTTCGCGCTCGCGTCCCACCTGCGCAGTACGCTCGGCGAAGGACAAAAAATGCCGCTCGTGTACGTGTACATGGTCGTAGGCAAGGACGTGTTTGGTGCGCCGATCGCGCCCGAGGTGAACGCGCACGCGATCGCCCAGTTGTCGCCGCTCTCGAACGCCTCTGCCACGACGCCGACCTCGTTCGAGCTCGAAATTGCTGGCCGCGACTTTGGGCTCGCGGTCGAGCTTGCACCCGATCTCGGCAAGGACGTGGCCATCGCCGTACTTCGCAGCGAGACCTGAGGCGGAGGCTGGTCAGCGCTCCGCGTCGTCGTCGACAGCGCTCACGGCGGGTTCGGCCTCGCTGCCGAGATCGGCAGCCGGAGCTTCGGCTTCGCTCGGCGCGGGCTGCTTGCGTTTCTTCTTTTTGCGCGGGGCCGGTAGCTCGAAAACAATTGCGTCGTCCGGCCCCAAACGCCCAAAGCGGTGCAGGCCGACGATCAGCAGCAACACGCCCGCGACCGTCAGCCACTTACCGAGATCGGCATACTCCGTGAGCGAAGCGGCAATGCCGAACGCCGCGCACAGGGCGGCGCCTTTGATCAAGCTCGGAGTGCTCGGTCCGGTGAAGCGGGAACGCGCGCTGACGGTCAGGGCCATTTTTCTTTGTGGGCGCGCACCAAGAAATCGTGCACGTCGCGCTTCAGTCGGAGCTCGGTGGCGAGACTGCTGGCTTCGTTGCCCTCGCCCACTTGATCGTCGAACATGTAGTCGCTGTCCTGCAGCACGAGCACGCGAGCGTCGCCGTCCGCACCCAAGCCTGACACGAGCTGCAACGCGTCGCCCATGGCTGGGTCGCGAGGTGGCAGGGTCGCCCCCAGCGCGATGCGCTCGTTCGCGGTGACGTAGGCGACGCCATACTTTCGGTCTTGGCCGCTCACGTCTACGTGCAAATTTTGGGTTTCGGACAGGGCCAGGCTGCCGCCGGGGACTGCCCGGTCGTGCTCATCGCGGAAAGCCTCGCTGATCAATTCGATGGCGCGCCGCTCGTCGAGCGGCCGGGCGGGGGTGACGGGCCTGGGTGCTGGTCCTCCGCCACAGGCCAAAACGAGCGCGGCACCGAGGGCCAGCGCCGGGCGAGAGCCGACCATTGCCAACATCCGCCGCAAACAGTAGCCAAGTGGCCCGGCTTTCGCTAGCTGTCTCACGCCATGCGGTCCGCCTTTCCAGCGCTCAGCGCCACCGTCGCGCTCGGCCCCTCCGTCGTGCTCGGCGCCCTTGCCCTGCTCGCGGGCCTGGCGGTGGGCTGCGCAGAAGCGCGTTTGCCGGACCCGAAGCTCGCCGCGGTGCAATATGCCGAGGCGGCGCGCGCAGGGGATTCGGAGCGGATCTACGCGCTGCTGAGCCGTGAAGCGCAGCGTGACTACGGGCATCAGGGCACCCGCAGGTTGGTCGACCAAGCCAAAGTCGAGCTCAACCGACAAGGGACCGCGCTGCTCTCGCCAGCGAGCCGCGTCCAGGCCTCCGCGGAGATCCGCTTCCAGGACGGCGAAAGTGCGCTGTTCGAGCTCGAAGACGGGGTATTTCGCGTGAGCTCGCTGGGCACGGTGCCGAGCCGGCCCAGGAGCCCTTCCGAAGCCCTGGGTGACTTTCGTCGCGCACTGGCGCGGCGTAGCTACTCGGCGCTGCTGGGCGTGCTTTCGAGCGAAACACGGCAAGCGCTCGAGGGCGATCTGAAATCGCTGGTCGAGGGCTTGGAAAATCCGGACACTTTGGACGTGAAAGTTTCCGGTGATAACGCCGTGGTCGAAGTGCCAGGCGGCCATCAAGTGAAGTTGCGTCGTGAAGCCGGCGTTTGGCACGTTCAGGATTTCGATTGATGGTGGCTCGTTTCCCGCGTCGTGTGGCGCTCACGACGATCCCGCTTTGTCTGTCGTTTGCGTCCGCGCGAGCGCTCGGGTTCGGTGACGGCGGTGCGTTTCACCCGCGCTTGTTGCGAGCAGGCAATCACGCGCCGCTCGGCGTACGAAGCTCGGGGGCCGGACGTTGGTCGTGGGAGCTCGTGCGGCGGACGAGCGCGCCGGCGCGTTTGGTCCCTTCGGAGGTGGCAGCGGGTGAGCCGGCACTCGAGGCCGAGCCGTTCGCGATCTGGGCGGGCGATGTCGACCCGGGACCGCTCTCCGCCGCCGAAGTGCGCGGGCTCACGCGCTTCGTCCGGCTCGGCGGCGTGCTCGTCGTCGACGACACGAACCCGGCCTCGGGCGCGTTCGGGCGTGGCGCGCGCCGCGAGCTGTCGCGAGTGCTCCCGGAATCGGCGCCCGTGCGCCTGGATCCCGGGCACGTGATCTTCAAGACCTTCTACATCGTGGACCGCCCGGTGGGACGCGTGCTCGGACCGCCCGACATTTCCGCGATCGTGCGCGGCAAGAACGCGCAGGTCATCTTCCTGCAGCACGATTTGCTGGGCGCGCTCGCGCGGAGCGGCGAAGGCTTCGCGCTCGAGACGGAGCCTGGCGGTCTCGAACAGCGAGAGCACGCCGTGCGCTTGGCGGTGAATCTCGCGATGTATGTGCTGTGCTCCGATTACAAGGACGATCAGGTGCACGCGCCGTTCTTGATGCGGCGCCGAGCCCGACAGAAACCATGACTCTGGCCGCGCTTTCGCTCGCCGAGGGCGTATCCCCGCTCAGCGCATTCGCGGTCCTGGGTTTGGGCTTGGCCTCGCTCGCTTTCCTGCTCTTCGAGCTGCGCAAACGCGAGGGTGTGGCCGTATGGGTCTTGGTCTCCGGAGCCCTTTCGCTGCTGCTGGTGGCAGCGGCGGTGCTACGCCCGGCTCGGGTGAACACGCGCGGCGTGAGCGTGGGGGCGAGGGTCGTGGTGCTCGTCGATGAATCTCGGCGCTTGTTGCTGCCGAGCGACGGCAAGACCCGGCGCGAACTCGCACTGCGCGCAGCGGACGCCGTGAGCAAGCACTTCGCCGGTGCACGCGTCGCGTTACGCGGCTTCGGCGCAGGAGAGCTCCACCCGTTGGTCGTGGCCGATGAGCTCGCGCACACCAATGCCCGAGCGCTCTCGGACGAGAGCGACCTCAGCACTGCGCTGAACGCGCTGTCCCAAGAGCCCGGGGAGCGGCCCAAAGCCGTGGTCGTCGTGAGCGATGGCCGCTTTTCACGCCCAGGCGCTGCGCTCGACGACGCTGCCCTGCGCGAGGTCACTTCTGCGTTGGGAGCGCCGATTCACACCGTGGCGGTGAGCGAGCAGGCGCCGCGTGATGCCAGCATTCGTTCGATTCGCACTTCGGGAGCGACGGTCGCTCACCAAGCGCTGGCGCTCACGATCGAGATCGGGTGCGGCGGCGGTTTGAGCTGCACCGAAGTGCCGGTCGTCGCGCGCGAGTTGCGTCAGGGCGTCGAACCGTTCGTGCTCGCTTCGGGCGTTGCGAAGATGACGGGCGAAACTGCGACCGTCGAGCTCAGCATCACGCTCGAGCGCGCGGGCGCCCGCCTCGTGGAGGTGAGCATCGAACCCCCCGCAGGTGACACCATCCCCGAGAACAATACCCGCATCATCACCTTCAGCGTGACCCGCGACCGGCTGCGCTTGTTGCACGTCGCCGGGCGCCCCACGTATGACGTGCGTGCGCTCAGGATGTGGCTGAAGAGCGACGAGTCAGTCGACTTGATCGCCTTTTTCATCCTGCGCACGGACGAAGACAACACCGAAACCAGTGAAGACTCGGAGCTGGCGCTGATCCCGTTTCCGGTGGACGAACTCTTCACCGAGCACTTGCCCAGCTTCGACGCGGTGATCTTGCAAGACATCGACGCGGTGGCTTACAAGCTGTCGCGGCATTTGCCGGCTCTTGCCAACTACGTTCGCGGCGGCGGCGGCTTGATCATGGTCGGCGGCCCGTCGGCGTTCGCCGGCGGTGGCTATGCGCGCTCGCCACTGGAAGGCGTGCTGCCCGTGGAGCTGAATGGCGGGGATCAACCGTTCGACACGGCGGACTTCGTGCCGCGCTACACCGAAGCGGGTCGCTCGGCACCGGTGCTGCGCGGCCTGTCCGATCTGTTCGCGGACGAACTACCGACGTTCACCGGCTCCAACACGCTGGGCGCGGCTCGGCCCAATGCCATCACGCTCTGGGAACATCCGGAGCGAAGGGTAGGAAAAACGCCGATGCCCGTGCTCGCCTTGGGCGAATCGGGGGATGGGCGCTCGATTGCGCTCGGTGTCGACGGCACGCACGCCCTGGCTTTCAGCGAGTTCGCCGATCGCGCGGCGGGTCGTGCCTATGGCGCGCTGTGGGATGGTCTCGTGGGCTGGCTGATGCGTGACCCGCGCTACGAGGCCCTGCGCTTGGAGTTGTCGGGCCCGTGCATCGCCGGACTGCCGGCGAGTCTGCGTCTCGTGCGCTTGCCGGGGACGACCGGAGACGTCTCGCTACAACTCACGCGGCTCGGTCCACAGCGCAGCCCGGTCGTGAGCAAAACCGTTAAGGAACCGGCGCCAAATGCACTCGAGCTCGAGCTCGGCGCGCTGGACGTCGGCGGCTATTCGGCGAGCGCGCGCGTAGGCGCGGCGCCGCCCACGCGCTTCGACTTCGCGTGCGAGCGCGGCGGCCCGGCGTGGAGCGACTCGCGCCCGGATCCGGAGCGCTTGGCGCGCATTGCCAAAGTCAGCGGTGGACGCGCGGTCTCGTCGACGCAGATCGGAGACTTGCCCGTCCCCGCGCCAATCGAGGTGGCGGCTGAACGCAGCAGTGCACCCCTGCTGCCGGCGTGGGCCTGGACGCTGGCGGCGTCCCTGGCGCTGGGCGGACATTGGTACGCGCGCCGCCGGCAGGGACTGCTCTGAGTCAGCCTCCGGCCTCGGCTTCATCGAGCTCCGAATCGATGGGAGGATCGCGCTCCGGATCACCGTTTTCTCGCAGCTCGCGCAGGCTGAGCAGCAGGCCAGCCCCTGCGCGCACGAAGCCGGCCTCGCGAAACGCCTCGGCGAACTCATGCTCTGCCGCGGCGTTGCCATCGATGCTCGCGATTTGCAGCGCGCGCCGCAAAGGCTGAGCTCGAGCCCAAGCGGCCAACGCGGAAGCCAGCGCTCGCTCACGCTCCGCGCTCCGTTCCGAGCCGAAGGTCGTGAGCGCCCCCGCGTTTTGCAAGTAGCCGACCAGCGCGCCCTGATGGAGCACGACGAACGCGCCCGCACTGCGAGCAAGCCGGCTCGGCGCGGACGATCCCTCGCGCTCGGGCCACGGCAAGAGGGCGCCGTAGGGATTGGCCGGATCGACTGCGGACAGCACCTGGGCCCGGGCTGCGTCGTCCGTCGCGGTGCGTTGCGCGCGCAGCTCGTCGTCTGCGCCGGGCTGCGCGAATTGCACGCCGCCATGACCCGCCACGAAGTAACCACGGCGCACGCGTCCCGCGCTCTCCATCACCTTCAAGATCTCGTACACGCTCGAGAAGCCGCCCTCGAGCGCTTCCGCTTGCGCGACCTCGCGGGTGACCACGCCATAGCGGTCGAGCAGCGCGCGGGCCAGGGCGGTTCGGCGCTCGGTGTCGCTCGGCGGCGTTCCCCAGCGCGCGCTGCGCAGCGACCAACGTCCTTCACTGCCGGGAAGCCGATTCGAAGTCCGGCGGCGGCTCGCGTGCAGGCGCACACTGCGAGTCTCGCGTTGGCTCGACGCCGGCCGCAGCCAACTGCGCAGGGCCTCCAGGGAGTCATTGGTCACCTCGCCAGCCCACACCATGTCCCACAGCGTGCTGAGCACGTCGTTCGGGAAGCCGCCGGTTTCGCGCAAGAGCTCGGCAAAGAACAGCGCGCCACGCCGGGCGAGCACGGCGCGGATCGCGGTGGCTCTGTCGCTCTCGATTGCACTCGGCGTGCGCGCGAGCAGCGCCTCGTGCTCGGCCAAATACAGGGCAATTCGGCCATCGTTGCTGCCGATCGCCTCGACCCCGGCCCAAACCACTTCACCGCTGCCGAGCAGCGCATCCAAATCGCGAGCACTCATGCCGCGCACGCGCGCGGGCAAGATGTCCCGGAGCAACGCCGAGGCCGGTAACGGACAGCCCTCGAGCTGAGCGATGGCATCGAGCAATGCCGCATCCCCGCGCCGCGGGTGGGTGGTGCCCTGATAGTCCAGCAAGAAGCGGCACAGGACCACCGGCTCGACCGGCTCTACCTCGCGCCGCAGCTGAGCGAGCGAGCGCTGACGTAGGCTGCGCAGCACCTCCGCGTCGCACAGTTCCTCGCTCGTGCCACCGGCGAGAAAAGCGCCCCGCACCAATCGGCCGCTCTGGTGCAAACGCCTGACCACTTCGGCCAGCTGCGGCCCGGGGAGACCATAGCGAGCGCTCAGAGCCGACTCCGGAAAAGGTCCGTGATTGCGCGCATAGCGGCTGATGATTTGAGTCAAAGCGTCCGGCACGGGTTCGAGGAACGCGCTCGGCACGGTGGCCAGCGGCTCGACGCCCAGAGCATCCCGGTAGCGCCCCGCGTCTTCAATCGCCAAATACCGGGTTTCGCCCCGAATTTTCACTTGGAACACGCGCTGTTCGCGCTCCAATTGGGCGATGAACTGGAGCCCGGCGCTGACCGTGACCGAGCGCTCGCACAGCTCGTTCGGCGTGAGGTCGCCGAGCGCGCGCAAGACGTCGCACAAGGAGTCGGCGTCTTTGGCAGGGTAGGTGAGCCTTTGCAGGAAGCGCTCGTGTTCGGCGATCAGCTGCGGATCGAGCAAGCTCCTGAGCTCGCTCTCGCCGAGCAGCTCGCGCAGCTGCTCGTGATCGATGGTCAACGCTTGCGCGCGACGTTCGGCGAGCGGGGCATCGCCCTCGTACACGAAATTGGCGACGAACGAGAACAAGAGCGACGCGGAGAACGGCGAGGGGGCGAGCGTGTCGACCGTGCGTACGCGCACGCGCCGCTGCTCGATGTCGGCCAAGATCGAAACCAGACCCGGCAAGTCGAAGACGTCGCGCAAGCACTCGCGATACGTCTCGAGCACGATGGGGAACGACGGGTGTTGCGCGGCAACCGCCAGCAGATCTGCGGCACGCTTGCGCAGCGCCCACAGCGGCTGGCGGCGCGTGGGATGCCGCCGCGGCAAGAGCAAGGCGCGCCCGGCTGCTTCGCGAAAACGCGCTGCAAACAGCGAAGTGCCGTCGAGCGCGCGGCTGACGCGCGCTTCCACGTCGCTCGAGCTCGGCAAGAACCAATCGGCGGGCGGCGGCGTATCGGAGGCTGGAATGCGGAAGACCATTCCATCGTCCGACCACACGCTCTCGACCTCCCCGAGCCGCCGCGCGCGCAGCATTTGCGTCACTGCGGTTGCCCAGGGTGCGTGAACGCGTGAACCGAACGGCGTGAGAACACACACCCGATGATCACCGACCTCGTCCAAGAAGCGCTCGATCACGATCGCGCGATCGCTCGGTACCTCGCCGACCGCGCTGGTCTGCTCGTGCACGTAGTGGGTCAGGGCACGCGCCGCAGGCGCATCGAGGAAGTATTGTTCGACCAGCAGCGCTTCGGCTTCGGACGGCGTCGCCTGTGAAAGCGTGCGGGTCAGCGCGCCGACTGCCTTGCCGAATTCGAGCGGTCGACCGGGGCGATCTCCATGCCAAAACGGCATCTTTCCCGGCTCACCCGCGGCGGGCGAGACGAGCACCCGATCATGGGTGATCTGCTCGGCGCGCCAAGAGCTCGCTCCGAGCAAGAACACTTCTCCCTCGCGCAGCTCGAAGACCATTTCTTCGTCCAATTCGCCCACGCGGCGCCCGCCCTTGGGCGCGTCGTCGGCCATGAGGAATACGCCGTACAGGCCGCGATCCGGGATGGTGCCGGCGTTCGTGACTGCAAGTCGCAGCGCGAAGGAACGAGCCCGCACGCTGCCGTTCTGGCGGTCCCACACCAAGCGCGGCCGCAGATCCGGGAATTCGTCGCTCGGGTAACGACCGGACAGCATGTCGAGCACGCCTTCGAAGGCTGCCCGCGGAAGCTCGGAGAAAGGCGCGGCACCGCGCACCGTGCGGTAGAGGGTGTCTACTGCATGCGACTCGTGCGGCTCGACCGCGCACATGGCCACGAGCTGCTGAGCCAACACATCCAGTGGGTTTCGCGGGTAAAAGGTGGCTTCTACGCTTCCTTCCCGCATGCGGAGGGCGGCCGCGGCGGTGGCCAGCAGATCGGCCTTGTGCTTCGGCATCAGCACCCCCTCGGGAATGCCCCCGACGTGGTGCTGCGCGCGACCAACGCGCTGCAGGCCGGAGGCGATCGACGGTGGCGCTTCGATTTGCACGACCAGATCCACGGCGCCGATGTCGAGCCCGAGCTCGAGCGAAGAGGTCGCGACCAGCGCAGGCAACGATCCGGACTTGAGTCGTTCTTCGATCAGCTGGCGTTTTTCACGCGCGACCGAGCCATGGTGGGCAAGGGCGACTTCTGAGCCAGCGACTTCGTTCAGCGCGGCGGCGAGCCGTTCGGCCAGGCGGCGACTGTTGACGAAAATCATCGTCGTGCGATGTTCGCGGATCAACGTCACGAGTCGCTCGTGCACGGCAGGCCAAACCGAGCGCGCGTTCGTGGCGCGCGCGGCCGCGCCATCGACCTCGCCCGGAGCACGCTGCGCTGGGTTGCCTTCCACGGCAACGGCGGGTTCCGGGAGCTCGACGCTCAGGCGCAGTGTCTTTCGTTGTGCGGCGTCGATGATCGTCACCGGCCGCTGTCGCTGCTCGGCATCGAAGCCCACGAGCAAGCGCGCGATCTCGTCCAAGGGGCGCTGCGTGGCAGACAGACCGATCCGCTGCAACGGTTTGTCGGCGCGCAGGGCCTGAACGCGCTCGAGCGACAGAAACAGGTGTGCGCCGCGCTTGCTTTGGACCAGCGAATGGATCTCATCGACGATCAGCGTCTCGACCGAGTGCAAGATCTTGCGCGCGGCCGAGGTGAGCAGCAAAAACAACGACTCGGGGGTCGTGATCAGGATGTCCGGAGGCATGCGCTGCATGCGGGCGCGCAGGGCCGCGGGCGTGTCGCCCGTGCGCACCGCGAGCGTCGGCACGTGCACGGAAACGCCCAGCTTCCGCGCGGCCTCGCTGATGCCTGCGATGGGCGTGCGCAAATTGCGTTCGATGTCGACTGCCAGCGCCTTGAGCGGCGACACGTACAGCACGCGGCAGCGACTTTCCTTGGGCGGCTCCGGCGAATGCATGATTTTGTCGACCGCGAAGAGGAACGCGGCGAGCGTCTTGCCGGAACCGGTGGGTGACAGCAGCAGCGTGGAATTGCCGGCGATGATGCTCGGCAAACCGAGGGCTTGGGCGGGCGTCGGAGCCCCGAGCGTGGCCTGAAACCATGCCCGGGCAGGGAGGGAGAGCTCGCTCAGCGGATCGGTCGCCACGACGCGAGTCTACGCGCTACGCGGGCCGCGCGCCCTCGACGAGCCGCTTCAAAGCGGAAAGCACGTCCTTGAACAAGAGCGGCTTGTAGAAAAACGCTGCCACGTTCTTGGGCTGCGGCACGTCTTGACGGTAGGTCGCGCTGGTGAAAATCACCGGGATGTTCGCCCAGCGCGGATCGGCCAGCATTCTCCGGCAAAGCTCGCTGCCGTCCATCTTGGGCATTTTGTAGTCAGTGATCACCACGGCTATCGGCACTTCGGCGAGCCGCTGCAAAGCTTCTTCGCCGTCGTTGGCTGTGAATACCTGGAAGCCTTCGCCGGTCAGCATGAAAGCCAGCACCTCGAGCGAGGCGTATTCGTCGTCGACGACCAGCACGTTGTGTGGTGGGTCCGTCATTGGGCACCATCAAACGCCTTCCGGGGAACGCGCTCGCTCCTCGGGTGCAGCGCTTGGATCGGCCGTGTACGCCACGACTTCGGCGGCGCTGGTGGAGTCGGGCGCGATTTCGATGCCGCGCTCGGTGAGCAGGAATTCACGCGCGGTGCTGGCGTGGGAACTTGCTCGCTGTTTCACGATCGCGAGCAGCCGGCGCATCTTCGTTCCCACGGTCGTGTACTCGAGCAAGAGCAAGTTCTCGACCAAGGCCGAAATGCCTTCGACCCGCATCTCCATCTCGGGGCCGGACGGCTTCAGGGTCTCGTCCGTCAGAATCGTGGTGATCTCGCGGGCCCGCAGCTCGCCGAGCAACGCGGTAATGAAGCGAATGGTGCGAGCCGGATCGATCGCGGCTTGCCGAAAGCCGTCGAGGCTGTCAATCACGACGCGTTTGGCGCCGATGCGCTCGACCTCGGAGAGCAAGCGCGCACCGAGGCGATCCAAGCCGAACTCGTAGGATGGCTGCCATAGGTGCGAAAATAGTCCACGCGTCGCGTGTTCCTCCAGCCGCAGGCCAATGCGTTCGGCGCTTTGCAACACCCGCTCGGGAGATTCGTAGAAACCGAACAATAACCCCGCTTGCCCCGCGCGGGCGCCGGCATCCAAGAAGTGAAGCCCCAAGGTCGTCTTGCCGCTGCCCGAGAAGCCGAGAGCCACGGAGGTCGTGCCACCTAGCAGTCCGCCGTGCAACATGGTGTCGAGCTCGGCGATGCCCGTGCGCAGACGCTGATCACTGGCGGGAGCCGGCCGCGCCGAGCCGTCGAGTAGGTCTTCGAGTCGAGGATGGATCGAGACGCCGTCGGAGCCGATTTCCAGCTCGTGGCGGCCGAGCAAATGCCGCGTTCCTCGAAATTTCAGCACCTCGATGGTGCGCAGCGTCCGCCGCCGAAATTGCTCGAATGACAGCTCGATCAGGCCGTCGACCATGGTGTGCTCGGGATCGTTGGCGTCCGCGGCGGTCATGTTCGCGAGCAGAACGGTCGTACAATCGGTCATCGCACTCAGCATCTGCAGCTCGACCACGAACTCTTTCAGCGCAACTTCGTTTTCTGCGAGCGCCCGAGCGGGCGAGATGCCATCGATCACCAAGAGCGAGGCCTTCTCGTCCAAGATCACACGACGTACCATGTCCAGCAAACCGCGTAGCTTTTCATCGCGCAGCGCGCGGTACGCGCCCACGTAGGAAAGCCCAACGTTGATCACGTTCGGGTCGAAGAAGCTCATGGTGTGCAAGTTCTTCAACATGGCGGCGTGCGATTCGGCGAGCAACGTCATGTACGCGGCGCGGCCGCCCTGCTTCACGTGCTCGAAGCACAGCTGGTTGCCGAGCGTGGTCTTGCCCGTGCCGGGGCGTCCCATCACCAGGTAGATGGCGCCGCGCACCAGCCCCCCGCGCAGCAGGGTATCCAGCCCTAAAACGCCTGTTTTCGTGCGCTCGACCAGCCAGGCATTGCCGGTATGTGGCTCTCCGATGTCAGTCATGGGATTCGGGTTACACCTCGCCGCCAGAGTTTCGCCAAGCTCTCGAGCAACCGCGGCGGGTCGAGCGGTTTGCTCACGTGCATCTGAAAACCGGCCAGGAGCGCCAGGCGGCTGTCTTCCGCGCTGGCGTGACCGGTGAGCGCGAGCGCGGGAATGAACGCGCCTGCGCGTTCGCCGGAGGCGCGCAGCTGGCGCATGAAGCTGTAGCCGTCCTGCTCGGGCATGCCGACGTCGCACACGATCACGTCGGGCTGCCGGGATCGGATCAGCTCTCGCGCTTTGCTGGCCGACTCGGCCAGCGCGACCTCGGCGCCCTCACGCTCGAGCAGGATCTCGAGCAGCTCGCGCGCGTCGGGATCGTCGTCGATGACCAAGACGTAGGCGCCGCACAGCTGCCGGCTCGATGCCGGCATCCCCTCCTCGGGCGGCAGCGAGGAGCCATTGCCCGACAGCAAGGGCAAGCACACGGTGAAGGTCGCGCCGCGGCCTTCACCTGCACTTTCGGCGGTAATCGTGCCGCGGTGCGCTTCCACCAAATAGCGAGCGATGGCCAGGCCCAAGCCCAGCCCGCTGCCGCGGGCGCGCGCAACCGGATGCCCGGCTTGACGAAAGCGCTCGAACAAAAACGGCAGAAACTCGGCCGCGATACCGCGTCCGTCGTCGCTCACGCGCAAGAGCACGCGGCTGCCCTGCTGTTGCGTACTTATCGCAATGTGACCGCCCGGTTCGCAAAACTTGATCGAGTTATTGAGCAGGTTGGCGATCACCTGCTGCAAGCGCACGGCGTCTCCAGACACTTCGCTCGAATCAGGCGTAGCGTCGACACTCAGCGTCAGGCGCTTTGCGAGCGCGGCGGGCGTGGCCGCCTCGACCGCCGTCTCGATCACGCCCTTCAGATCGAGTGGCGACATGGCAAGCGCGAGCTTGCCGCTGATGATTCGCGAGACGTCCAGCAGATCTTCTATCAAGCGCGCTTGCAGCTTGGCGTTGCGCAGAATGGTGTCGACGGCGCGCGCCTGCTCGTCGGCGGCGAGCGTGCCGGTCTGGAGTAGGTGCGCCCAACCGGTGATTGCATTCAGCGGGGTGCGCAGCTCGTGACTGAGCGTGCCCAGGAACTCGTCCTTGATGCGATTTTGCTCTTCGGCTTGCACGCGCAGCGAGCGTTCGTCGGCCAATTGACTGGCCAGACTCCGCATCTTCCCGTCGCTGCGCACGCCGGGGATGCTAGCTCATTGTCGACGCCCCTATTGCACGAAAGCCGCCAGCGGTTGTGGCGGGCGGCTTTCGGGCACTCGCTCACGGCTCGAAACCGTGGCGTTCTGCGCCAATCGGCCAAGTGTGTGACATTTGATCACGGCAATTGGCCGGCGCGCGAGCGCAAATCAGTCGTAATACTCGTTACCCAGGTGGGTAATCAAATCCTCACCCATCATCCAGCGTAGGGTATTTTTCAACTTCATCGATTGGATGAAGACATCGTGTTCCGGATATAGACCCTCGGCGGTCTGCGGAGACTTGAAGTAGAAGCTCAGCCACTCTTGCACGCCGCGGAAGCCCGCGCGCTTGCTCAAGTCGCCGAACAGCGCCAAGTCCAGAACCAGCGGGGCGGCCAAGATCGAATCGCGACACAAGAAAT